>JBGTLY010000121.1:0-30669 GCA_041743865.1 Woeseiaceae bacterium | reverse complement strand
GCGCACGCGGCGGCGCGCACCTGCGGCAACGACGTCCTGGCCGAGGCGCTGGAGGGCCCGGTCTCGTGACGCGGGCGGCTTGTATTGCGCCCGGGGTCGTGGTCTGATCGGCGGGGAAGCACCATGGAAAAACGCCTGTTGCAAATCCTGCGCTGCCCCGTCACGCACAAAGGCCTGTCTCTTGCGCGGCGTGACCTGCTCGGGCGCGTCAATTCCGCCATCAACGCCGGCACCGTGGCCAATCGGGACGGCAAAACCCTGCACGATGTCCTGCAGGAAGCGCTGGTGACCGATGACGAAAAGCTGCTGTACCCGATTGCGAACGGCATTCCCGTACTGCTCGAGGGAGAATCCATCACCCTCGAGCAGCTGGATTAGCATGGCTGCCTGCGGAGCCTGATGAAACTCCAGAGTAGCCAGCTTGCCGCGCACCTGAAGAACAGCCTCGCACCCTGCTACCTCCTTTCCGGCGATGAACACCTCCTCGTCGACGAGGCGCTGGATGGCATCCGGGCGGCAGCGAGGGCGCGCGGATTCGGTGCCCGGGAGCTGTACGTGGCGACCACGGGATTCGACTGGGGGCAACTCGGCGCGGCGGGCGCCAACCTGTCCCTGTTCGCCGATAAGCGTATCGTCGAACTGCGCTTGCCGACCGGCAAGCCAGGACGCGACGGCGCGACGGCGATCGAGGCGTTTGTCCGTGATATCGGGCCCGATCTCATGCTGGTCGTCGTGACTCCGAAGCTCGAGCGTGCCGCAGCATCGGCAAGCTGGGTCAAGGCACTCGAGGCGCGTGGCGCTAGTCTCACCTTATGGCCGGTCAACATTCGGGAACTGCCGGGCTGGATTGCCGCGCGCATGCGACGAGCCGATCTCGAGCCGGACGAGCAGGTCGTGGCCATGATCGCCGGCAGAGTCGAGGGCAACCTCCTTGCCGCTGCGCAGGAAGTCGAAAAGTTGCGACTGCTGCTGGGGGCAGGAAAGGTTTCCGCGAACGACGTGAGTCGAGCTGTCGCGGACAGCAGCCGCTACGACGTCTACCAGCTCGTCGATGCCGCGTTGGGCGGCGATGCACGACGTGCAATGAAAATTCTCGCGGGACTGTGTGCGGAAGGTGTCGAGCCCGTCCTCGTCGTCTGGTCCCTGACGCGCGAGCTGCGCACGCTCGCAAAGGTCGCGGATCTCATGGAGCAGCGCACGGACCTCGGTACCGCCATGCAGAAGACCCATGTCTGGAGCAGCCGGCAGGGACTCGTTCGAAGCGCGCTTGGCCGCCACTCACGGCTCGAGCTATTGCATTTGCTGCGGGCGACCGGCCAGGCCGATGCGGCCGCCAAGGGCCAGCGGGCCGGGGACCCGTGGCAGCTCGCCGGCGCGATCGTGCTTCGACTGGCAACCGGAAGACAGCGCGCGGCATGAAGCCAATCGGTGTCTTCGGCGGCACGTTCGACCCGGTGCACTACGGCCACCTGCGCACGGCGTTCGAAATGCTGCAGGCGCTTCGGTTTACGGAAGTGCGCTTCGTTCCCTGCGGGGATCCGCCGCATCGTGGTGAAACCTACGCGGATGCCCGGCAACGGCACGATATGGTATGTGCGGCCGTCGTTGGCCAGACCGGATTCGTGGTAGACGACCGCGAGATTCGCCGCCATGGCCCGTCGTACACCGTCGATACCCTGGAGGAACTGCGTGCAGAACTGCCGACGCGCTCCATCGCTCTGATTGTCGGGATGGACGCGTTTCTCGGATTGCCCCGCTGGCATCGCTGGGAGGACATCCTCGAACTGGCACACATCGTCGTCGCCCACCGGCCGGGCTGGCGGGCGCCCGACATCGGCCCGCTCGGTGAGCTCCTCGACGAGCGCGGCACGCATCGCGTCGACGATCTGCATGAAGCGACTCAGGGAAAAATACACATTCACGCGGTCACGCAGCTCGAGATCTCTTCAACGGAGATTCGTGAGCTTGTCGAAGCGGGTCGTGACCCCCGGTTCCTGATGCCGGATGCTGTTCGCGACGTCATCGCCGCGACGCGATGCTACGGCAAGCTCGACGAACGACTGACGAAAAACCTGAACCCGGGCGACAACCCGGCTGTCACAAACAAAGGAGAATCCATCGAAATGAAAAGAGCAATGACTGAATGAACAGCGAAGAACTGAGTGCACTCATCATCGATGCCCTGGACGACGTCAAGGCGCGCGACATCGTAAAGCTGGATGTGCGAGACATGACGACCGTAACGGATTACATGATCGTCGCCAGTGGGACGTCGAGCCGGCACGTCAAGGCGCTGGTCGACAATGTCGCCGAGAAGGCACGCGCATCCGGTCACAGGCCGATTGGCGTCGAGGGCGAGGCCGGTGGCGAATGGGTGCTGCTCGATCTCCAGGACGCCCTGGTGCACGTGATGCTGCCCAAAGTTCGCGAGTTTTATAATCTCGAAAGACTGTGGTCGTTTCCGGCCGACAGCGGTGTCGCCGCACGTGATCGCTGAGCACGGGGCGCCGGGATGCACATTCGCCTGCTCGCCGTTGGCGAGCGACAACCGGCCTGGGTCGACGATGCGGTAGCGTCATACATTGCCCGTTACCCGCGCGAATGGCGCTTCCGTATGGACGCGGTGCCGGCAGCGCGGCGGCCCCGGAATCAGCCCGCAGCCCGCGCCGTCGAGACCGAGGGCCGACAACTGCTCGAACGGCTTGGCACGGACGAGCAGCTCGTGCTGTTGGATGAACTGGGCCGGCAACTAAGCAGCCGCGAACTCGGTGAACGTATCACCGGCTGGCAGGCGGGAGGGCGCGACCTTTGTTTCCTGATCGGCGGCCCGGACGGCGTGAGCGATGCCATTCGTGAGCGTGCCGGATTTTGCTGGTCGATGTCGCGACTGACCTTGCCGCACGGACTTGCCCGGGTCCTGCTCGCCGAACAACTGTACCGTGCCTGGTCTTTGGGCAGCGGCCATCCCTATCATCGCGAGTGACATCGTGACATCGAACTCCTTGCCCGGGCCGGTTCTGATCCTTGCCTCCGCCTCCCCTCGCCGCCAGTCCATCCTGCGGACGCTCGGCATGGAGTTCGAGCTGTGGCCCGCCGACATCGACGAAGCGCGCCAGCCGGGAGAGATGCCGGAGGACATGGTATTGCGGCTCGCGTCCGCCAAGGCCGCCGCCGTGCCGGCGAGAGAAGACAGGCTTGTCCTGGCCGCGGACACTGCGGTGGTCGTCGATGACGAAGTCTTCGGCAAGCCGAGCGGCGAGGCGCACGCGCTCCAGATGCTGGCGCGACTCTCGGGCCGTACGCACGTCGTATATTCCGGCGTTGCACTGCAGGTGCTGGGCCGCACAAGTAGGGCCCTGTCGCGCACGGAAGTAAGTTTTCGCGACATCGATCCCGGGGAGGCGCGACGTTACTGGCAAACCGGCGAGCCGGCGGGCAAAGCCGGCGGCTATGCGATACAGGGGTTTGGCGCACTCTTCGTGGCGTCTATGATGGGGAGCTACTCGGGTGTCGTCGGCCTGCCGGTGTTCGAGACCGCACACCTGCTGCGCGAAGCCGGTGTCGACCTGTTGCCGGGCGCAAAGAGTCCCACATGACCGATGAATCGGCCAAAGAAGAAATACTGATCAATGTCACGCCAAGTGAAGTGCGCGCAGCGCTGCTGGAAAACGGCATCCTGCAGGAAATTTTCATTGAGCGTGCTGCGCGGCGTGGCCTGATCAGCAATATCTACAAAGGTCGGGTGTCCCGCGTGCTGCCGGGTATGCAGGCGGCATTCATCGATATCGGTCTCGAGCGGACGGCATTCCTGCACGCCTCGGACATCGTGCGACGCGACGATCGCAACGCTGTCGATAACGATGTGCCCAACATCAGCGAACTCGTCCGCGACGGCGACGAAATGCTGGTACAGGTATCCAAGGATCCACTCGGCAACAAGGGAGCACGCCTGACGACCTTCGTAACGCTGCCGGCCCGCCATCTGGTCCTGCTTCCGGTGGGCAGCGGGGTTGGCGTATCCGCGCGGATCGAGGCCGACGAGGAGCGGGAGCGGCTGCGCACGCTTGTGGCCGGTCTCATGGCCGACCTTGAACTCGGCTGTGGCGCCATAGTCCGAACCGTTGCGGAAGGCGCGGAAAAAGATGCGCTCGAGGCCGACCTGAAATACCTCGTGCGCCTGTGGGACGTCGTTCAGGAACGGTGCAGGTCGACCGGTGCAAGCTCCCTGATCCATGAAGACCTGTCCCTGCCGCTGCGGGTCTTAAGGGATCTCGTGACCGGCGACGTCGAACAGATACTCGTGGACAACGAGGACGACTTCCAGGCGATGAGCGAGTTTGCACGGACGTTTCTGCCGAATGTCGAGCCGCGCCTGACGCTCTACAAGAGGCGGAGGCCGATCTTCGACCTGCATGGCATCGAGGAGGAGATCCAGAAAGCGCTCGACCGGAAGATACCACTAAAATCAGGCGGTTATGTAATCTTTGACCAGACCGAGGCCATGACGACGATCGATGTGAACACCGGCGCCTACGTGGGCCGGCGCAACCTCGAGGAAACGATCTACCGCACCAACCTGGAGGCGGCCGTTGCCATTGCGCGGCAACTGCGGCTCCGGAACCTCGGCGGCATCATCATCATCGATTTCATCGACATGGAAGAGGAAGACCATCGAAGCAGTGTGCTTCGGGTACTCGAGGAATCGATGGCCGGGGATCACGCCCGGCACCAGATCACGCCCCTGTCGCCGCTGGGTCTTGTCGAAATGACACGCAAACGCACTCGGGAGAGCCTCCAGCACATCCTGTGCGAGGATTGCCCGGTTTGTGCGGGCCGCGGTTTCCTCTTGACGGCTGAAACGGTTTGTTTCGAAATCTTTCGCGAGATCATCCGGCAGGCCCGCCAGTTTGATTTCGAGGACGCGATCGTACTGGCGCACCAGAATGTCATCGAGCTGTTGCTGGACGAGCAGGCGTCCGGCCTTGCCGACCTCGAGGAGCAGACCGGCAAATCGATTCGTCTGCAGGCCGAGGCGCTGTACCTGCAAGACCAGTTCGACGTCGTGCTGGTCTAGCGACGCGCATGTCCGGCCTCATTCATCGCATTCTCAAGGTACTGGCCTACGGGTCGGCCGCCATCGTCGTTGTGCTTGCAATCCTGCTGGGACTATTCCGGCTGCTCCTGCCGCGCCTGCCGGAATACCAGGATGAACTCAAGGCCTGGGCGAGTGAGGCCATCGGCATGCAGGTCGAGTTCGCAGGCATGGACGCCCGCTGGAGTCTCCGTGGCCCGGAATTGAACTTTTACGATGCCGAGCTGATCCGGCCTGCAACCGGAACCCGCGCGATCGCGGCCAGTGAGGTCGGCATCGTCGTCTCATTGCAGAAACTCTTGTTCGAGCAGGCACTCGTTGTCGATACGGTCCTGGTGCGCAACAGCAGCGTGGAACTCCGGGAGCAGCCGGACGGGAGCTGGCGGTTCCAGGGCGAACCCCTGCCGGACACCACGCCCGAGGGGCGAGCCGAGTCGATCTCGATCATCGGCGAGAATATCGACCTTCTCGTGCTGCGTAGCGGCGACCAACGTCCCGCACGTTTCGCGCTCCGGCGGGTCGATGTGTCGCGCGATGCGCAACGTATCGCCATCGATGCGAGTGTCCGGCTGCCCGAGGAACTCGGCACATCACTCAGTGTTTCAGCGACGCGAATGTTGGCAGTCGCCGGCAGCAGCGCACCCTGGAACGTCTCTATAACAACGGGCGGACTCAAGCTCAACGGAGTATCAGCGCTCTACCGTGATCCCGCGCACCAGGTCAGCGCAGGCCAGGGTGACCTTGATCTCAGTTTCGCCCTCTCCCCGAAAGGGCTCCAAAACGTGTCGGCAACGGCAAATCTGCAGGGCGTAGCCCTCAATGGCGGCACCCCGTTTGACGTCGCGGGGCGCCTCGCCTACAACGCCGCCGCCGACAGCTGGCTATTGGCACTCGATGAACTCGAGATCAGCACCCCGAACGGCGCGTGGCCGTTGGCATCGTTTCGCATCGAGGCGGGTACGGATGAGGCGGGTGACATCGACAACCTGGAGTTTCGCGCCGCACACATGGATTTCGCGGACATCGACATCGTCGGGCGCTGGTTGCCGGGGAAAGCACGGGAATGGCTCGGGAAGTGGCGCCCGGACGGCATCGTGCACAATGTCGTTGCAACGCTTACAGGGTTGTCCGGCGAGTCGGCCGATTACGCCATAACGGCTGAACTCGACCGCGCCGGCTTCGCTGCGAGCGGCGACCTGCCGGGCATCCGCGGTTTTTCCGGAAGCTTGCGCGCCGATCGTTCCGGCGGCCTGCTCGCTGTCGATGCGAGCAATGTGTCACTGGATGTCAAGGCGTGGGTGCCGGAAGCCGTGGAGCTGGACCGGATCGATGGCACCATTGTCTGGCGGCGCAGCGGAACGCGGACCACGATCCTCTCGGACAATATCGCACTCGGCAACGCGATGTTCGAGAGCCGGAGCAATATCGAAATCAGCATCGACGGGCAGTCAGCCCCGGTCATCGACCTTGCGAGCACCTGGCAGATCACCGATATCGCCGTCGCAAAGCGCTTGATCCCGCGGCGCGTGATGTCCGATAAGCTTCACCAATGGTTCCAGGATGCCCCGCTGTCGGGGCGAATTCCACAGGGCAGTATGCGGCTCCAGGGACCGCTGGATGCGTTTCCGTTCGATCGGGGGGAAGGCGAACTGCACATCGAGGCGCGCATCGAGGCGCTGGATTTTCGCTATCACCCTGCCTTCCCCGTCGTCAACGTGTCATTCATGGATATCGTACTCGACGGTACGCGCCTCTATACGCGAAACAATCGCGCGGTCACGCTCGGTATCGCAACAGTTGACGCCGCTGTCGACATCCCGGACCTGCGTCGGCCGGTGTTGACGATCGAATCGGCGTCGACCGGGACGCTAGCCAGCCTGCACGCCTTCGTGGCCGACAGTCCTATCGCGCGCGTGTTCGGTGGACATCTCGACAAGGTCAGCGTGGACGGCAAGGCGTCGACGGCGTTGGAACTGACCATTCCAATCCTGAGCTGGCGCGATTTCGAATTCACGGCGCGAGTCACGAGTGACAACGGCTCGATGGCGATTGCCGGATTGGATGCGCCCATTACCGAGCTGTCAGGCACCGTTACTATTGAAAAGAACCACGTCGCGAGCGAACGGCTTGCCGGCCGTTTTCTGGGTGGACCGGTCAGCATTGAACTCAGTGATGCCGGTGAGGGCGCCCCCGGATACCAGGTAGTGGCCGATGTGCAGGGTACGGCGACGGCGGAATCTTTGATTGACGAAATGGGCCTGCCTCTGGACGAATTGCTGTCAGGCCGTACGGAGTTCCGTGCGACGCTGCGCTTTCCTCGCGCCTCGTATGAACCGCGTGCACCTTTTGACATACGGGTTGAATCGGACCTGTCCGGTCTGGCGATCGATCTCCCGCCGCCGTTTGTGAAAGCTGCCGGGGATCGGCGGATGTTCGCTGGCGACCTCGTCTTCGAGCCGGGTGACAGCGTAATTCGATCGGACGGCACTCTCGGCGACGAGGTCGCATGGAGCTTGAGCTTCGCCAGGGCCGAGGAACGCTGGGATTTCGACCGCGGTGTGCTGAACCTCGGCAGCGGACCCCCGGTGGCGCCAGACATACGCGGCTTGCACGTTCGGGGCAGTGTTGATGAATTGAGAATTGCGGACTGGCTTGACCTGTCCCGAGGTGACGGATTGAAGACCGGCACGGGAGATCGTCTGCGTTCCATCGATCTTAGCGTCGGCGAGCTGCTCGTCATCGGTCAGCGGCTGCACGACCATCGACTGAAAGTGGACCGGAGCTCGCGTGACTGGCTCGTCCAGATCGAAGGCGAGCAGATAGTCGGTTCGGTGTTCGTTCCCTACGACTTCTCGCCAACCGCGACGCTGGTCCTCGACATGGAACGTCTCTACCTGCCCGGCGACGAGACTACGAGCGACGCGCAAGAGGACCCGGCGACGCGATTGCCGGATCCGCGCAGCCTGCCGGCCATCTCCCTGCGGGCAGCGGAGTTCGGCCTCGGGGAGCGGCGATTCGGGAACGTCGAAATCGAACTCGTGCACCGCGATGGCGGTCTGGTGGCGGAACAGCTGTCAGCCGTCGATCCGAGCTTTCGTATCGAGGGCAATGCGTCCTGGCTTGCCGATGCCGGCAATGCGTTCGGTTCGACGAGCCGGGCCACTGCGACGCTCTCGAGTTCCGATGTCCAGACCACGCTGCGCCGGCTGGGCTACGAGCCGGGTATCGAGAGCAACGACATGCGCATGGACTTCGACCTGCGCTGGGACGGTGGGCCCCACGGCAGATTTCTCGAATCTCTGGACGGGGAAGTCAACGTGCGACTCGGCACCGGGCAACTGATTGAAGTCGAGCCAGGCGCGGGGCGCGTGTTCGGACTCATGAGCATTGTCGCCCTGCCGCGGCGGCTCGCTCTCGATTTCCGCGACGTATTTCAGAAAGGCTTCGTGTTCGACGGGATCAGCGGCACGTTCCGACTCGAAAACGGCTCCGCCTACACCTGCGACCTGTCCCTGGTTGGGCCGGCCGCGGACATCGGTATCGCCGGGCAGGCCAATCTCGTTGCTGGCAGCTACTCGCAGGCGGCCGTGGTAAGCGCGAATCTCGGGAATACCCTGCCGGTCGTCGGTGCCATCGCCGCCGGGCCGCAAGTTGCCGCGGCGCTCTTTCTTTTTTCGCAAATCTTCAAAAAGCCACTGAAGGAAGTCGGGCAGGTGTATTACAGCATGAGCGGCTCGTGGGAAAATCCGGAAGTCGACTCCACGGACGCCGACGGTTTTGCCGCCAGTGCCGCGCGGGCCGGGTGCCTGGCCGAAACGGACTAGTGCGAGTGCTGAAACATAGTTACTACGGAGTGCGCCAGTGACGCTCAGGGTTGCGGCAATCCAGATGTCGAGCGGGCCGGAGGTCGATAGGAACCTGCTTTTAGCGGGTTCGCTCATTGCCGAGGCGGCCGCCGAGGGCTGCGGGCTCGTCGTCCTGCCTGAAAATTTTGCGCTCATGCCGGTCCGCGGGCGCGACAAGGCCCTGTACGCGGAAGCGCAGGGTCACGGGCCGATCCAGGCCTTTCTCGCCGATACGGCGCGGCATCACCGCCTGTGGATTACTGGCGGCAGCCTGCCCCTGTCGTCGTCGGACCCGGACCGGGTCTATGGCGCGTCCGTCGTCGTGGACGCGCAAGGCGAGACCCGCGCGATTTATCGAAAGATCCACCTGTTTGACGTCGACCTGGCCACGAGCGGGGAGACGTACCGGGAATCGAATTCCATGGTCGCGGGTGATCAGGCCGTGCTGGTTGAAACCCCGGCGGGTAAAATGGGTCTCAGTATCTGCTACGACCTGCGTTTCCCCGAGTTGTACCGCCGCTATGCCCGGGAAGGCGCAGACTTGTTCACCGTGCCGGCAGCGTTCACGGCCGTGACCGGCGAGGCGCACTGGCAGACGCTACTCAGGGCACGCGCGATCGAAAATCTTGCTTATGTGATTGCGCCCGCCCAATGGGGACGCCATGCCGATGGCCGCAATACCTGGGGGCATTCGATGATCGTCGATCCCTGGGGTAAAGTGCTGAATCAGCGTGCCGAAGGCGACGGCATCGTAACCGCCGATATCGATCGCGCAAGCCTTGTGCGCCTGCGCCGCGAGTTTCCCGCGCTGGATAATCGCAAATTGACATAACAAGTCCACCTGAACCGAAGGACCCGAATGACAAATCTGCAAGACGACCCGATCGCCTCGGTGATGAGCCGTATGCTCGAGCCCGCGGGGCTCGGCGAACCGCAGCTGAACCGGACGCTGGGCACGCTCATGAACGGCGCCGTCGACTATGCCGACCTGTATTTCCAGGTAACACGTCACGAGAGCTGGTCGCTGGAGGACAGCATTATTCGCGAAGGCAGCTTCAGCGTCGATCAGGGTGTCGGCGTGCGGGCCGTGAGTGGCGAAAAAACCGGCTTCGCGTACTCCGACGAGCTCGTCCTGCCAGCGCTCGAGCAGGCCGCGATAGCAGCGCGCGCCATTGCGCGCCAGGGCTCGAGCAAGTCCCTGCCAGCCTGGCATCGCGGGCGGGGCAAGGTTTTATACTCGCCCGACGATCCGACCACCAGCATTACGGACAGGCAGAAGACCGACCTGTTGACTGAGCTCGACGCAGCCACCCGTGCCCTGGATTCGCGAATAACCCAGGTGATGATCAGTCTTTCAAGCAACCAGGACCTCGTCCTCGTTGCAGGATCGGACGGTACGCTGGCAGCCGACATCCGGCCACTCGTGCGTCTCAACGTAAGCGTCATCATCGAGGACGGCGCCAAGCGGGAGCAGGGCTATGCCGGTGGCGGCGCACGCGCGGATCTCAGGTACTTCATCAACGGCGACTTGCCGATCGACTATGCACGTGAGGCGGTAAGACAGGCCATCGTCCAGCTGGACGCGGTGCCGGCGCCGGCGGGTACCATGCCGGTGGTTCTCGGTGCCGGCTGGCCGGGGATTCTCCTCCACGAAGCGGTGGGCCATGGTCTCGAAGGCGACTTCAATCGCAAGGGCACGTCGGCGTTCAGCGGCAAGATCGGCAAATCGGTCGCCTCGACGCTGTGTACCATCGTCGACGATGGCACGATTCCAGGGCGCCGCGGTTCGCTCGCCATAGACGACGAGGGCACACCCGGCCAGTACAATGTCCTGGTCGAAAAAGGCGTGCTGCGCGGCTACATGCAGGACAAGCTGAATGCGCGACTGATGGGCGGGCGTCCGACCGGCAACGGGCGTCGCGAATCCTATGCCCACATGCCGATGCCGCGCATGACGAACACCTACATGCTCGCGGGGGAGCACGACCGGGAGGAGATCATCCGCTCCGTCGATCGGGGTCTATACGCACCGAATTTTGGTGGCGGCCAGGTCGATATCACGTCCGGCAAGTTTGTGTTTTCGGCAAGCGAAGCCTATCTCATCGAAAAAGGACGCATTACCGCCCCGGTTAAAGGCGCGATGCTCATCGGTGACGGACCCGTGGCGCTCGGCAGGATTTCCATGGTCGGCACAGATCTCGAGCTCGACAGCGGCGTCGGGACCTGTGGCAAGGAAGGACAATCCGTGCCCGTGGGCGTGGGCCAGCCGACCTTGAAGATCGACGAACTCACCGTGGGGGGCACCGCGCATACGTGATTCGTCCGCGCGGGCGGCTGGACGGCAAGCCGTCTCACAGGGAGAATGTCCGTCCCGGAAGAGATGGCAGATACGAACGACATGTGGGTTTCAAAACCGATTTACGAAAGCCTGCCTTACTTCTACCTTGGCGTCGGCGCGATTTCCCTGTTGGCGTCGATGTACGTCAATCACTGGTACTGGCCAGCCATCTGCTTTTCGCTGGGTCTCTTCTGCCTGGTGGCCGGCCTGGTCGTTTTGCTGAAGCGGCGCGACGCGCGTTCGAACGGACGAACGACCCGGCCCAAGTCCTGATCCTGTATCAGCGTACGGCTGACACGTCGTCGCCGTCGGCGGCCGCGACTATCTTTCCGCGACGCAGATCGCGGTAGACGAGTTGATGCACGCCAAGTGAAACGACGTCGCCATCGCGCAGACGGTGCCGCTTGACCTGATGGTCGTCTATGAATACGCCATTCGTGCTATTGAGGTCTTCGATCAGGCAGCCGCTCTCATCGTTGACGATTTGCGCGTGGTGCCGGCTCACGAACTTGCTGCGAATGTAGATATCGTTTTCGGGCGAGCGCCCGATGATAGCCCGGCCCTTCGGCAGGGTGTATAAGGCGATCGCCCGGCCGCTCGTTCGCACTTCGATCTCGGCGACGTCTTCATCCGACGCGGCAGCGGCTCGGGTTTCGAGCTTGCGGTACGGGCCGACGCTGTCCGTGGACTCCTGCCAGTCGAGTTCGTCCACCGCCGTCCGGAAATGCTCCACGGTGACCGTCGTCGCGCTGTCTGCGAATGCGCACAACAGCGCCGTATCGCAAAAAGTATTGATCAACCGCGGAACGCCGCCGGAGTAGCGGTAGATGATGTCGAAACAGTCCACGGCAATCAGCTCGGGATTCCGGTTGCCGGCGACCTTAAGCCGGTGAGCGACGTATTCCTGCAATTCCTGCCGGTCCAGCGGCCCGAGGTGAAAGCGCAGCCGGATTCTCTGCATCAATTGCTTGAGGTTCGGCGATTCCAGTGTTTCCTTGAGTTCCGGCTGACCTGCAAGGATGATCCGCAGCACTTTCTCCTTGTGCGTTTCGACGCCCGAAAGCATGCGCACTTCTTCCAGGACCTTGTGCGACAGGTTTTGTGCCTCGTCAACGACCAGGACCACCTTCTTGCCGTTCGAGTACTGCTCGATCAGAAACATGTTCAGCATGTCGAGCAGTTCAACTTTGCGCTGGTTGAAAGGCTTGAAGCCAAACTCGGTGAGGATCGACTGCAGGAACTGCGTGGCATTGAGTTGCGTTTGCGAGACGACCGCGTAAATGACGTCGTCGTCGAGTTCGGACAAAAAGGATTGCAACAGTGTCGTCTTGCCGGAACCGATTTCGCCGGTGATCACTACGAAGCCGTCAGCGAGCCAGATCGTCGACTCCATGTAAGCCTTCGCGCGCGCGTGCTGCTTGCTCAGGTAGACGAACTCCGGGTCCGGTGTCAGGCGGAAGGGTTGTTCGCGCAGTTTGAAGTGGCTGAGATAGGACATACGCAATGCGAATAAGCGGTCGTCGCCGGCGGCGGTTCCGGCCAGATGTCGCGCAAGTGTACCTTCTTTTCCGCGGGGCCGGCTACGTCGAAAGTCTTTGCAATCCCGCAGCTTGCCCGAGACAGCTCTGCAGTTCGCTGAGCAACCGGTCCCGCACCTCACTGCGGGCCGCACGAACCGTGACATGGCCGAGCTTGCGGCCCGGCCGCGGCGCCTTACCGTAGTCGTGCAGCGTCGCGTGTGCATCGTTGAAATTTCGCACTGCGTCCGGAATCGCGCCTATTAAATTGACCATGCCGACAAATTCCGGACAGTCAGCAGTGCCGAGGGTATCGCCGGTGATTGCGCGCACGTGATTGGTGAACTGGCTCGTCGCAGAGCCTTCGATGGTCCAGTGACCGGAGTTGTGCACACGCGGCGCAAATTCGTTGGCGAGCAGCGTGTTGCCGGTCACGAATAACTCCAGGGCCAGCACCCCGACATAGTCGAGTGTCGTGAGCAGGCGCTGCACGTACGTCGTCGCCAATGCCGCCAGTTCCGGCGCGTCGACGGGTGCAATCGATGTGCGCAGGATGCCGTCGGCATGCCGGTTCTCGGTGATTGGCCAGGTGCAGGTCGACCCGTCGATCGCCCGCGCGCCGATGACGGACAACTCGCGATCGAACGGCACCCAGGCTTCGGCAATCAGCGCCTGGCCCCGGAGGGCGCCCCACGCCCGATCCGTGTCGGCGACGCTCTGCAGCAGGAATTGTCCCTTGCCGTCGTAGCCGAATCGCCGCGTCTTTACGATCAGCGGTACGCCGAGCTCGGCAACGGCTGCCAACAAGTCCGCTCGGCTGTCGATCGTGCGGTACGCCGGGAGCGGTATCTCGAGGCGGCTGAAGAGCTGCTTTTCGCTCAGGCGGTCCTGCGCGAGGCGCAGGGCCGCCGGCGGCGGATAGACGGGCCGCAGCGGCGTGAGCTCTGCAAGCGAGTCGACGGGCACATTCTCGAATTCGTAGGAGAGAACGTCGACCCTGTCGGCGAGAGCCCGGAGCGCCCGGCGGTCGTCAAAGTCGGCGCAATACACCGTGCCGACGGCCGCGGCGGGCGGATTTGCAGCAGGATCCAGGAAGAGACACGAGTGCTCGAGCTCACGGGCCGCTGCGCCGAGCATCTGGCCGAGCTGCCCCGCGCCGATGATTCCGATGCGCATGGTCGGCGAGTCAGGACCTGGGATCCGAGTCCGCGATTACCCGATCGGTCTGTTCCCGCCGATATCGTTCCAGTGCCGTCGCGATCTCTGCATGCTGGTTGGCAAGGATCGCTGCGGCCAGGAGCGCCGCATTTACCGCACCGGCCGGTCCGATGGCGAGGGTGCCGACCGGGACACCCGCCGGCATCTGCACGATCGAGAGGAGGGAATCCTGACCATTGAGAATGCGCGATTTGACCGGTACCCCGAGTACGGGAAGCCGCGTTTTTGCCGCGGTCATGCCAGGCAGGTGTGCCGCGCCCCCGGCACCGGCGATGATCACCTTAAGGCCGCGCGCCACAGCGGTTTCGGCGTACTCGAAGAGGAGATCGGGAGTGCGGTGTGCCGAAACGACCTGTACATCGTGCGGGACACCGAGAACCTCGAGCGTATCCGCCGCGTGCTTCATCGTGTCCCAGTCGGAACGCGACCCCATGATGATGCCGACCAAACTGTTCATCGGCGAATTCTACCCATCCACCGGGCGAGCGACCAGCGCCGCATGGATTTCTCGAAACAGTGCGCGGTGAAGGTGGCGCTCGGTACGTTCGTGCTGTGTCGTGCCGAGTTCGTCGAGGATTCGCTCGATGGCATCGGTCGAAACGGATGTCGCGTCCCGAAATGCCTCCACCGCCGGACGGCCCTCTGCTCGCATCCGGTCGCGCCAGCGTTCCGCGCTGACAAAACGGCGCCGCTCGCGCATCACGTGATCGCTGCGATCCGCAAAGATCGCGCGGATCGGGCCTGGATCGACCTCGCGCATGAGTTTGCCGATTAATTGCTTTTGCCTGCGTATTGCCTCATGAGACTTCATCTGCCGAAGGTCGCGGATTGCCTCGCTGAGGCGCTCACCAAGCTCGAGTCCCTCGAGGTCTTCGTCCGGCAGTCCGGCCAGTTTTTCGCCGAGCGTCTGCAATTCGAGCTGCTCGCGCTTGCGTTCACTCTTGCTTGGCTTTTCCTCGGACATGGGCACCTCTGTACATGGACACCTCGCGTTTGGTCGCACATCTTACAAGGCCGCGGTGCGGTCCACGGGGTATTATGAGGCCTTATGACCGGCCAACCTACTACGGAGGATTTTAAAACACGATGAATGACGTTAGCACGGCGCGCACATTGCAACCGGCAGAACTCGGCGAGATCGTGCAAGAGGCGCTCGATGTAGCAAAGTCACGAGGCGTCGACCAGGCGGAGGCCGCGGCGAGCCTCGATGCCGGACTGTCGGCAACGGCCCGTCTCGGCGAGGTCGAAAATCTCGAGTACACGAATGACCGCGGCGTGTGGATCACGGTCTACCGGGGATCACGCAAGGGCAGCGCAAGTACGTCGGACATCTCGTCTGCGGCAATCCGCGAGGCAGTCGCCAAAGCCTGCTCTTTCGCCGAGCTGACTGCAGCGGACCGGTTCTCCGGGCTCGCCGACGTCGAGCTGATGTGCCGGGCACCCCAGGATCTCGACCTGGATCACCCGTGGACCCTCGATGCGCCGAAGGCGATACGACTTGCAGTCGAGTGCGAAGCCGCTGGACTGGAGAGCGATCGACGCATCAACAACTCCGAAGGCGCTACGGTTTCGACGCACCGTGGCACCCGTGCCTATGGCAATTCGCACGGCTTCCTCCACAGCTACACAAAAACCAGCCACAGCATCACGTGCGTACTGTTGGCCGGCGCAGAAGGTGACATGCACCGCGACTACTACTACAGCGCTGCGCGCGATGCCGCGGAACTCGAGGATGTCGCTGCAATTGGCAGGGAAGCCGGACGGCGCACTCTTGCGCGCCTGGGTGCCCGCAAGCTTAAGACAACCCGCGCACCGGTGCTGATGGCGCCGGAGATTGCGCGCGGATTTATCGGCCATGCGATCGGCGCGATCGCCGGCAGCGCGCAGTACCGGCGCTCATCGTTCCTGCTCGGCGCAGCAGGAGAGCGGATCTTCCCGGATTTCGTCAGCATCGAGGAACGGCCGCACATTCCGAAAGCCATGGCGAGTGCGGCTTATGATGCGGAAGGTGTTGCGACCTGCGACCGGGAGATCGTGAAGGACGGCATTCTGCAGGGCTATGTCCTCTCGAGCTATTCCGCCCGACGCTTGAACCTCCAGACCACCGCGAACGCGGGCGGCACGCACAATCTGATCGTCCCGGGGACCGCGAGAGACCTTGACGCCCTGCTTGGCGAGATGGGGACGGGACTGCTCGTCGAGGAACTGATCGGTCACGGGGTAAATGCCGTCACTGGCGACTACTCGCGCGGTGCGGTCGGCCACTGGGTGGAGAATGGCGCCATTGCCTACCCGGTACACGAGATTACGATTGCAGGGAATCTCCGGGACCTTTACCAGCGAATCGCTCGCATCGGCAAGGACCAGGACCTGCGCGGCGGCATCCGTTGCGGCTCGATCCTGGTCGGCGAGATGACGATCGCGGGGGCCTGATTCAGGCTGGGTCGTCGATCAGGTCCGACAGCGACCGGTTGGCAAGCGATTCCCTGACCGAGTCGTCGACGCGCGCGGCTATCGCATCGACCGCCGGCGCCCACCGCGGTGCGCGATGTGAGCCCGTCTCGCCCTGGACACGAACAACCGACATGATGTCGTTCAGCGTGATGCGAGAAAGGTCCCGGCCGGGCTGCAGGTTCTGGTTTGCGAGGCAGGTCAGAAGCCCGGCGTTCTGCAGACCCTGGAGAATAGGCGCGAGCGTCAGTGACGGTATCTGCAGTTCGTCGCTGACGCGAGGAACATCCACACCGCCAGCGGTGGTTCGGAACTCACGACCGACGAGATACATTATGTTCAGTGCGAGACGTTCGCGCATGGAACAGGACAGTCGCGGTTCGCGACGGCCAAGCCTCAAGTACGTCGGATTCTGTACGTAGAACGCAACCTGTGCGCCGACCAGGAGAATCAGCCAGTTCAGGTACAGCCAGATCAGCGTAACGATTGCGATCGCGAACGCTGCATAGACTTTCTCGCGATCTTCGCCACTCACAATGAACGCCGCGAACAGGACGCTCGCCGTCACCCAGAGAAAACCGCCGGCAACGCCACCGATCAAGGCTGCACGGAATCGCACCTTGATGTTGGGGAGGAACATGTAGAGAAACGTAAAAACAGCCGTGATGATAAGGTACGGCGTGAGCTTGCTCAGGAATACGAAAAACGGGCCCACGATGTCGTTGGAGATGAGGTATTGAACCAGCGATTCGTTCTGCAGCGATGTCAGCAGCCCGAGGGAAAGGATCATCAACAAGGGACCGAAGATGAGAACCAGGGTGTATTCCGTGAAACGCCGGGCAAAACTACGCGACTCGGTGACATACCAGACGTAGTTGAAGCTCTCCTCGATCTTTTGCACCATCGCGATGGCCGTATACATGAAGAACGCCAGTCCAACGCTGCCGAGAACGCCGTAGTTGACGTTTTCCACAGCAGTCATGACTTTTTCCGTAATCTCGGTGCCCTGTCTGCCGAGTGGCTCCAGAAACGTCGCGAGGCGGCTGCGCAGTTCCTGCGCTGCGCCCAGCCCTTTGAGCACTGAAAAACTTACGGCGAGCAGAGGTACGACAGACAACAGTGTCGTAAAGACAAGGCTCATCGAGCGCAGGGTCAGTTGGCCGGTGGCGATGTCGCGCACCACGGCATACACGTAGCGAAGAAAGGTCGCGCCAACCCGGCCGGGAATCCCGTATTGCGACAAGGAATCGCCCCATACGATCGTGTCGAGCCGGCGCTTCATGTTGGCAACCATGCGCGCATTGTACACGGAGGCGCCCCCGGCGCTGGGTGTCCGGGCTCCTGGTATTTATGGGCAGTGAGGGCTGCTGCCCGGCGCCGGTATCAGCACGTAAGTCGCTTCAGCGCCTCGCGATACTTCGCTGCGGTCTGTGCGAGAACGTCAGCGGGCAGTGTCGGACCGGGCGGCGACCTGTCCCAGTCGAGCGTGTCGAGATAGTCACGTACGTATTGCTTGTCAAAGCTCGGGGGGCTTATGCCGCTCTTGTAGTCGTCGACCGGCCAGAAGCGCGACGAATCCGGCGTAAGTACCTCGTCGATGAGGTACAGCTCGCCGTCCGCGTCGAGCCCGAATTCGAATTTCGTGTCCGCCACGATGATCCCCCGTGCAAGTGCATGCCGTGCGGCACGCTCATAGATCGCGATCGCCGTGTCACGGACCCGCAGGGCCATTGTTTTCCCGACCAGGCGAACGACTTCGTCGAAACTGATGTTCTCATCGTGATGCCCCGCTTCTGCCTTGCTGGCGGGGGCGAAGATGGGGTGCGGCAGTTTCGCTGCCTGCGCGAGGCCGGCGGGCAGCATTACGCCGCTCGTCTGACCGGTCGCGATATAGTCGCGCCAGCCGGAGCCGATCAGGTAGCCGCGTACAACCGCTTCGATGGGCAGCGGTGCGAGGCGTTTTACGATTAGTGAGCGGCTGCGCAGCGTTCTGCACTGCGTGGGCTCGTCAAGCACCTCATCGATCACGCGCCCGGTGAGCTGATTCGGCAACAGGTCCGCCATCATCCCGAACCAGAACACCGACAACTCGGTCAACACTTCGCCCTTTCCGGGAATCGGCTGCGGCAGGACCACGTCGTACGCGGACAGGCGGTCGGTCGTAACGATGAGCAGGTATTCCTCATCGACGGCATAAATGTCGCGAACCTTGCCGCGCCCAAGCAACTGCAATTGCGGGATATGCGTTTCGAAAACTGCGTCGGTCATATAGGAATCGTGGGAAGTGGCCGGCTGGCACGATCATCCCGGTTCACCCCGCTGCTGGCAAGCCGGCCCGCATAGGCAAGCTCAGTGCAAGAGGTTAGGATGCAGGCATCGGTATCGGCAGGGACAACGGATTGTACTGGGGCAAAATCATCGGCACTCTCGCGGGTCTCGCGACGATGAAACCCTGGCTTGCCTTGCTCGGCCTCATACTGGGACACCAGTTCGACCGCGGCTTCGCCGACTATTTCCGGCGCTTCCGGGAGCAGGGGGAGCGGGTCGTCGGTCTGAGCGACGCATTCGTGCGGAACCTGTTTCGCTGCATGGGCCATCTCGCAAAGATCGACGGCCGTGTCACCGAAGACGAGATACGCGCAGCCCGTTCCGTCATGCACCGTATTGGCCTTGGCCCGACGAAGGTCCGACATGCGGTTCACTGGTTCAATGAAGGCAAGGAGCCCGGCTTTTCGCTGACCTCGACCGTGCACGACCTGCGGCAGAGGAGCGCGCGGCGTCCCGACGAGCGCCGAGTATTCGTCCGGCTGCTGCTCGAGGTGGCATTTGCCAAGACCCGCATGAGCCAGGCCGAGCGAGCGGCACTTTGGGCCATTTGCAGCGAACTCGAGATCGGTCGGGTCGAGCTTGCACAGCTCGAGGCCATGATTCGTGCCCAGAAGGGCTTCCGCCGGTCGCCTGCCGGTGACGCGGACGCGGCCCGGCTGCGGGCCGCCTATACCGCCCTCGGCGTCAAGGCGACCGCCACGAACGAGGAGATCAAGAAGGCCTATCGCCGGCAAATAAATCGCAGTCACCCCGACAAGATCGCGGGCAGCAACCCGACGGCGGCCGCGGTCGTCGAGGCCGAACGCCGCACGCGTGAGTTGATCGGCGCGTACGAGTTGTTGAAGGTGCGGCGTTCGATCCGCTGATACCGGCAATTGTCGCCGGCGACACGCCTCAGGTACATTGGTGTTTCCGACCCGGAGGACGATATGACCCCACTCATTGCCCCCTCGATACTGTCAGCAAACTTTGCTCGCCTTGGCGAGGATGTCGAAGCGGTGCTCGAGGCGGGTGCCGACGTCATACATTTCGACGTCATGGACAACCATTACGTGCCGAACCTGACCGTGGGACCCATGATCTGCCGCGCGTTACGCGACTACGGCATCGCAGCGCCCATAGACGTGCACCTGATGGTCGAGCCGGTCGACCGTCTTGTTCCGGACTTCGCCGCTGCCGGCGCCGACTACATCTCCTTTCATCCGGAGGCCAGCAGGCATGCAGACCGGACCCTCGGTCTGATACGCGAGACCGGGGTGAAGGCGGGCCTCGTATTCAATCCCGCGACGCCGCTCGACTGGCTTGATCATGTGCTCGACAAGGTGGATCTCGTCCTGATCATGTCGGTAAATCCCGGATTCGGCGGGCAAGCCTTCATTCCTGCCGCGCTCGACAAATTGCGGGCCGCGCGTTCACGCATCGATGCGAGCGGGCGCGACATCCGGCTGGAGATCGATGGTGGTGTGAAGACTGACAACATCGGCGCCATTGCGGCGGCGGGTGCCGACATGTTCGTTGCCGGCTCGGCTATCTTCGGGAGCAGGGACTACGCGCAAACGATCAGCACCATGCGTAGCGAGATCGACAGGGCACTCGAGCGGTAGCCTCGCTGGCGGGCAACCGCTCAGCGTTTCAGAGTTTGCGGTTCGGGCGAGCACCGTAGACGACAATGGTCTTGCCGCTTGCTGATACCAGCCCCTGTTCCTCGAGCACCTTGAGGACGCGCCCGGCCATCTCGCGCGAACAGCCGACGAGGCGGCTCAGTTCCTGCCGGCTTACTTTGATCTGCATGCCGTCCGGATGCGTCATGGCGTCTGGCTCATTGCAGAGGTCCATGATGGCGTGCGCAACCCGCCCGGTGACGTCGACAAATGCGAGATCGCCGAGCTTCCGGTTCGTTCGATCGAGGCGCGTCGCGAGCTGGGTGGCAAGTTCGAAGACCAGGCCCGGGCTCTCGCTCGCAATTTGCCGAAATCGCGGGTACGTCATTTCTGCGATCTCGCATTCGGTCCGGGTGCGGACCCAGGCGCTGCGTGTCGGTTGCTCGTAGAACAAGCCCATTTCGCCGAAGAACTGGCCCTTGTTCAGGTACGCAAGAACCATCTCGTTCCCGTCCTCGTCCTCGATCATGACCTCGACCGAGCCATCGACGATGTAGTAAAGGACGTCAGGAAGGTCGCCGGCGTGGATCATCACCGTTTTCGACGGCACCGTGCGGACCCGGCAGTAACTCAGGAAGCGATTAATCGCCGGTACGTCACTCAGAGTCTTGGCATTCGTCTGCATCGAAGGATCCTTCATCGCTCAAGCGCCCCTCCTTTTAATACAGTTCGGCCGCGAGGGCAAGCTAAGTCCGTGTTTTCGTTATTAAAGCCGGTAGGCGGTCACCGTCATGACACGTGCGCTTGCCTGCATGAGCCATTTCACGGGCGACGGGAGCTCGCGAGCACCGGCATTGCGGGCGTTGGCGCCGTGTGTGGCTTCCTCATCACGCATCTGCCGGACGACGGCACGGCTGCGCTCATCCCCGTGCGGCAAAGCCGCGAGGTGTCGGTCGAGGTGTGCGCACACCTGCTGTTCGGTTTCGGCGATGAAGCCGAGGCTCCACCGGTCGCCCAGCACACCGCTCGCAGCGCCAACCGCAAACGCGCCGCCGTACCAGAGGGGACTGAGCCGGCTCGGCTGCGCACCGAGTTCCGCAAGGCGTCGTTCGCACCAGGCGAGGTGGTCGGACTCTTCCGACGCTGCCTCCTGCAGTTGCCGTTCGAGTCCTGAATCCCGCGCCACGGCGGAATGCCCCTGGTAAAGGGCCTGGGCTGCAACCTCCCCCGCGTGATTGACCCGCATGAGTCCTGCGGCATGACGGCGTTCGCGCGCGTCGAGATCCCCTTCGGCGGTTTCTGCGGCGGGATACGCACGGCCTGAGCCACGTGCGGGGGCAGCCACTGTTCGAAGCGCATTGTCGAGGCCGGCGAGCAGCCGATCGACAGGCGTGAGTCTGCGCTGTTGCATGCCGTGAAGTATAGCAATCTGCGCGGCCTGCCGGGCGGTTCCTGAGCGGGCGGCAAACACTCGCGAATTGCTTCAGGCCTGTCTATACTTCGCCGCTTTTTGCGGCACCCGTGACACGCGTGCCGGCAGAGATCGAACACACGAGCCCGAGGGAGGCAATTAATGGCGAAGCAGGCAGTCTGGCTGTTGGCGATGATCATGTTCGCTGCTCCGGTGATGGCTCACGAGGAAGAGGCCGAAGAAGATACCGGCCCGTGGTACGGCAGGGCCGCCGTGGGCTACCTCGCGACCTCAGGCAATACCGAGAATTCCAACCTGAACTCGACATTCGAGGTCGGTTACGAAGAAGGCCGCTGGGACCACTTTTTCGATGCGCTGGCCATCAACTCGACTGAAAGCGGGCAGACCACCACCGAGGCCTACGGATGGGGTTTGAGAAGCGAACTGTCTCTGTCGGAGTTCAACTTCCTTTTCGGCCGACTGCGCTGGCGAAAGGATCGTTTCTCGTCCTTTGAAAAGCAGTTTTCGCAAACCGTGGGCTATGGGCGACGGCTTTTGAACAATGACCGTCACAACCTGGACGCCGACGTCGGCTTCGGTGCCCGGCAGTCAGAGCTGGCGGACGGATCGACCGAGAACGAATTTATCCTCCGTGCAGGCTTGAATTACCGGTGGGCCATCAGTGACAACGCCGAGTTCCGGGAAACCGTGACGATCGAGGCGGGTGACCAAAACACCTATCTCGAGTCGATCACCGCGCTGTCGGCGACGCTCGTCGGCGACCTGGCCCTGGTGGCGTCGTACACCGTGAAGCACAATACGGACGTACTCCCGGGACTGGAAAAGTCGGACACCTACTCGGCCTTGTCGCTTGAATACCAGTTCTGAATCGCAGGCATACAGCAGAAAGGCGGTCCGGTGCCCGGCGACGGCCGGATCGCGAAAATTCGCCCGATCCGTTGCAAAGGTACGGCCCCTCAAGTAAACTTTCGCGCCTTTCCGCCCCCGGGCAGGTTCATCCCTGCGTGGGTATCGAGCGGGCCGGGCGAGAACCCGAGCCTGGCGGTTATAAAGACCAATCCGGAACCATTATATGAAGACTTTTTCTGCGAAGCCGGCAGATATTCGCCGTGACTGGTACGTCGTCGATGCGACGGGCCGGACACTCGGACGCCTGTCGACCGAGATCGCGCGGCGCCTGCGCGGCAAGCACAAGCCGATTTTTACGCCGCATGCGGACACCGGCGATTACATTGTCGTCATCAATGCCGAAAAGGTGCGAGTGACCGGAAACAAGCTCAAGGATAAGATTTACCATCATCACACGGGCTACATCGGCAACCTCAAGTCGATCTCGCTCGAAAAGCAGCTGAAGGAACATCCGGAGCGCGTCATCGAGCATTCCGTCCGGGGTATGCTGCCGAAGGGCCCGCTGGGCCGGAAGATGCTGGCAAAGTTGCGTGTCTTTGCTGGTCCTGAGCACGCACACACTGCGCAGCAGCCGATTCCTTTGGAACTCAGCGTCTGACGCGGTTCCGCCCTGAGCACTACGAGGCCTGATTGACAATGAACGAGACATTTTACGGTACCGGGCGGCGCAAGACGTCGACGGCTCGCGTCTTCCTGACCGCGGGTGCCGGCAAGATCAGCATCAATGACCGTCCGCTGGACGTATTCTTCGGTCGCAAGACAGCCCAGATGATCGTTCGACAGCCGCTCGAACTGACGCACCTGAAGGACCGTTTTGACGTGAAGGTTACCGTCACCGGCGGCGGCACGACGGGGCAGGCCGGCGCAATCAGGCACGGCCTGACCCGGGCGCTCATGCAGTATGACGAGGCCCTTCGTTCGCCACTCAGGAAAGCCGGTTTCGTGACGCGTGACGCGCGCGAAGTCGAGCGCAAGAAAGTCGGGTTGCGCAAGGCACGCCGCGCGACGCAGTACTCAAAGCGCTAAGCACGCCGGATCCCTTTTGGGGGATCGTCTAGTGGTAGGACTACGGACTCTGACTCCGTCAACGGGGGTTCGAATCCCTCTCCCCCAGCCAACACAAAACAGGCCCCCTTGCGGGGCCTGTTTTGTGTTGGATTGCGGGAGCTGGAGAGAGAAGCCCGGGTTCGACAAAACGCGCCAGCGTTTTGGACGGCGAGCGCAGCGAGGCCGCTCATCGGTAAACATGGAGAGGTCGATGCCCGGTGGCGATCCGCAATCGCGGACCGCAATGCTCAGGCGCGAAGTTCGCGGATGCCGTCGTCGCCGGCGATCAGGAGTATGTCAGCCGGCCGGATGGCAAAGAGACCGACCGTGACGATCCCCGGAATCTGGTTCAAGCGCGTCTCGAATTCGACAGGGTTGGCGATCTGCAGCTCGTGCACGTCGAGGATGTGATTGCCGTTGTCGGTGACAAAATCATCCCGCCAGACCGGCCGGCCGCGCAATTTGACGAGCTTTCCGACGACGAACTCCTGGGCCATCGGCAGCACTTCGATCGGCAAAGGAAAGGTCCCAAGCATTCCGACGAGCTTGCTGTCGTCCACGATACACACGAATCGACGGGCAGCACCGGCGAGTACTTTTTCCCGCGTGAGGGCGCCACCACCGCCTTTGACGAGATGCAGTCGCTTGGTGGCCTCGTCAGCACCATCGATGTAGACGTCAATGCTGCCCGCTTCATTCAGCGTCATGACCTCGAAGCCCTGTTCCTGGAGCAGCCGCGTCGTCGCCCGCGAACTCGAAACGATACGCTCAATGCGATCACGGACACCGGGAAGGAGCCCGATCAGGTGATTGACGGTGGAACCGGTGCCGACCCCGAGAGATGTGCCCGGGAGAATTAACTCGAGCGCAGCTCGTGCCGCATTCAGCTTCTTGTCGTTCACATCCATCGGGTGGTCACGTATCCGTCGGGACTGGATTACGAGCTTAGCGGATCGCTCGTGGCCTCGCCATGCGCCAATTCACGGAATGGCATTAAAATCAGTAGCATGGAAACAAAAAGAGCCCGCATTTGCGGGCTCTTTTGCTGCCGCTGGAGTTGGAGGCGGTACCGGTCCGGCACCGCACGTTCCAGCAAACAGGAGCAAGAACTACATCGTTGCCGGTGCGTTCGTGCTCGATGCGCGCTTCGACACTTTTCTCTTTGCCTTGCGCTTGGTCTTGCGTTTGGCCGCTTTCTTCTTGGCCTTCTTCTTACCTGCTTTCTTCGCGGCCTTTTTCTTGGCCTTCTTCCTGCCTACTTTTTTCTTGCCCTTCTTCTTCGCTTTTTTCTTTGCGACTTTCTTTTTCGCTTTGCGCTTGGCTGCTTTCTTTTTCGCCTTACGCTTCGCGACTTTCTTCTTTCCCTTTTTCTTAGCAACCTTCTTCTTGGCTGCTCTCTTCGTTACTTTCCGCTTCGAGGCGACTTTGCGCTTTGAAGCTTTCTTCTTGCTAGACTTCTTCTTCGTGGTAGCCATCATTTTCTCCGTGTCGGGTACCCGAAGCTGAGTATATACAACAAAATCAAAAAATCCAGCAAGTTAGCGGCGTTGCAAACTGTGCGGTGCGGATCGGAACGCGAACACAAAACGTGACACGTTTCTCATTGCAGCAGCATCCGATACTATGGATCTCTTGATCGCCATCACGCAATTGCTTACGACATTCTCCCGTGTACGCGCCTTGCTGTAGCACAACGAGTCCTCAATCCAACTCCGTGATGACCTTCCAAAGTCCTATATCCCACGGATTTGCCTTTATTTTCCGTACTTCCTGGCAACTGAACGCAAGTCCCGTCAATTTGGGGTGAGTCCAGTTCGTTCGCCGCCGCAGTGCTGCAAATGTGCGATCGTAGTAACCGCCTCCCATTCCGATTCTCGAACCGGCAGAGTCGAACGCAACGAGCGGAGTGATCACGACGTCGAGATCGAGGGGATCGATTTCTTCTCCATCGGTCGGTTCGAGAAGTCCGAAAGTGCTCCGTCTCAGCGTGGATCCGCGCGCGACTTCCACGAAGCGCAACCGCCCGGCGCGATCGTCCACGACCGGACAGTAGATACTTTTCGATGCAGACCAGGCCCGAGAAAGTATGTCGTCGGTGGCGACTTCATCGGGCATCGCAAAGTAACAGCCGATCCTGGATGCACTGAAAAAGTGACGGGACCGTAAGAATTTTTCGGCGATCTGCCGGGAAGCGCTGTCCCTGAAGTCGGGAGAGAGACGCCGCCGCGTACGTAACGCAGCGGCCCGCTGTTCGCGCTGCGGGCCGGTACTCATCGTAGCTTCCTGGTGTTCCGGGAGTCGGCGGGAAAGATGACGCCTCCCGCCTGTGCCGTTACCGAGCCGTCGCTCTCGATCCGGAGCAACAAGTGGGGTAAGCCGCAGCAGCAACAGGCTTTCCGGAAGATCCGGTACTGCACAAATGCTGCCAACAGTGCACAACCCCGAGGTAAAACGTTAGGGTCGAAAGGTTTCCAGGTCGATATCGAACACTGCAGGAGGCGTCAATTTTTATCGCTGTCCGAGGTCGAGTTGCCGGGTCCCGCCCAGCGCACTCTCCACTCGGTCCGAAATCAGTTTAAGGCGCTGGCTGTAGTTGCCTTCCACGGCCTTGTCACGAGCCTGCGCATGCAGAAGGTCGTTGGCCATGTTCAGTGCCGCCATGACGGCTATCCGGTCGAGACCCACAATCCGGCCGCTGTCTCGAATCTCGCGCATCTTGAGATTCAGGGCTTCCGCGGAATCCAGCAGGTCGGTCCGTTCGCTGGCGGGACAGGAGAACTGGTATTCCTTGTCCAGGATTCGCACACTGACCTGGGCAATCGCGTCGCTCATTTACGTCCCCTGTTCCATTGCCTTGAGCCGGCCAATCATCGCTTCGACCCGGGCACGGACCTGTTCGTTCTTCTGCAGCAGGTTCGCGCGTTCCGCCGTCAGGACATCCTGCCGCTGCTTCAGTGACTTGTTTTCGTCCTGCAGCTGATCACAAACACGAACCAGTGCATCGACGCGTTGCTCGAGTCGCTTCAGTTCGTGCTCGAACACGGTATTGATGTCCTTCGCCATCCGGCCAATATAGTCACGCCGCGGGGCATAATCAATCGCCAAAGCGCAACCGGCGTGGGATGATGGCTGCGTGGACGACAGAACGGAACTGGGATGACCGGTGACAGGGATTACGAGCTCCTGGACGAGGCTCTCCGGCGCTCGGGTGTGAGCTGGGATGCGGCGCAGGTGCATGGGCTAATCACGGCAAGGCTGGCTGTGCAGGGCGGCGATGCCGGTCGGCAGGTGGTTGCCGAAGTGCTCGAACGCGCCGGGGCGGCAGACGCGGATCACCGCGAGCCCGAGACCCTTTTGCGGGCGGAGATCGAGGCGACGCGACAGGCCCTATCGGAGCGCCAGTCTGAATTTTCGCCACTCTTGCCGCAGGGCGACGAGTCCACGGGTCGTCGTACGGAAGCACTCGCTCACTGGTGCGAGGGATTCCTGCACGGTCTCATGTCGACCGACCGCAATAGTGAACTCGCACGACGACTTGCTGCCGAGCCGATTGCGGATATCATCAGGGACATGCTGCAAATGACCCGCGCCGTCGCCGACGACGAAGGTGACGATCACGAAGAGGAGGAACGGGCTTACGTTGACATCGTAGAGTACCTGCGCGTCGCCGCGCAGCTCATTTACGAGGAACTCGCCGACACCCGGCCTGCCAGTCCCCGATGAAACCTGAGGAATTTCGCAAGCGTCGTGAACAGCTGATGCGCATGGTTGGGAAGGGCGGTATCGCGATCCTGCCGTCCGCGCCGGTGCGCATACGCAGCCGCGATGTCGAATACCGTTACCGGCAGGACAGCGATTTCTACTACCTGACGGGCTTCGCCGAGCCGGACGCCGTGGCCGTGCTTGCGCCAGGCCGGGCCACCGGCGAATACATCCTGTTTTGTCGGGAACGCGATCCGGAAAAAGAACTCTGGGACGGCAGCCGGGCCGGGCCCGACGGCGCTACCGGCTCATTCGGTGCGGATGATGCGTTTCCGATTGAAGACATCGACGACATCATTCCCGGGATCATCGAATCCTGTAACCGCGTCTATTACACGATGGGCGCCTATACCGACTTCGACGCCCGCATCGCCGAGTGGATCAACTCGCTGCGCTCCCGGGGCTCGAAGGGCGTACACACCCCCCAGGAATTCGTGGCGCTGGACCACCTTTTACATGACATGCGCCTGTTCAAGAGCCGTGCCGAGATCACGGCGATGCGGCGCTCTGCCCGTGTGGCGGTCAGCGCGCACGAACGGGCAATGAAAACCGTCCGGCCCGGTATGTTCGAGTACGAGATCGAGGCGGAGTTTCGCTACGAATTCCGGCGCAACAATGCCTGGGTTTCCTACAGCCCTATCGTCGGCAGCGGCCGGAATACCTGCACTCTGCATTACGTCGACAATGCTGCTGAACTAAAGGATGGCGACCTGTTGTTGATCGATGCCGGCTGCGAGCTCGACTACTATGCCTCCGACGTTACTCGCACGATCCCGGTCGGCGGTCGATTCTCGCCGGAGCAGAGGGCGGTCTACGAGGTCGTACTGGAGGCCCAGCTCGCCGCCATCGAAAAGGCACGGGTCGGCAATCTCTGGAACGATCCGCACGACGCCGCGGTGGTGGTCATCACCCGCGGCCTCCGGAAACTCGGTCTCCTCGACGGAAGCGTGAAACGGCTCATCGCGACCGGTGCCTACCAACAGTTCTTCATGCACCGGACAGGGCACTGGCTGGGAATGGATGTGCATGACGTCGGGGACTACAAGGTGGGCGATCAATGGCGCGAGCTCGAGGCCGGCATGGTCATGACCGTCGAACCGGGCATCTACCTGCCAGCCGGCAGCAAGGTACCCGCGCCGTTTCGCAACATTGGCATACGCATAGAAGACGACGTCCTCGTCACTGCCGCCGGTCCGGACGTGCTGAGCAAAGCCCTGGTCAAGGAGCCGGACGCCATCGAGGCGCTCATGGCGGCATGACGACCTCCGAACACGCAGCCGATTTCGACGTCGTCATTGCCGGTGGCGGAATGATCGGGGCGAGTGCGGCACTCGCACTTGCGCCGCTCGGTTTGCGTATCGCAGTCGTGGAGGCTGCAGCGCGTGGCGGTGGCGACCAGCCGAGCTTTGATGAGCGGTCGACGGCTCTGTCGCGGAGCTCGCGACGGTTGTACGACGCCCTGGGCCTTTGGCCGTCCATCAGCGAGTCGGCTGCGCCCATCCGGCACATTCATGTCTCGGACCAGGGCAGATTCGGTTTTGCACACATCGACGCCGGGCAGCAGGGCGTCGACGCCCTGGGCTACGTCGTGATCAACCGGCATCTCGGCGCGGCCTTGCAGGCGGCGTTGGCGGCGGCACCGAACGTGACCGAATACTGCCCGGCGGAGGTCGCGGGTGTGGAGAAACGGGAGGACCGCGTTCTCGTGCGGATACTCGACAAGCGCAGGCCACGCAGCTGCTCCGCAAACCTCCTGGTCGTAGCGGACGGTGCCGGATCGTCAGTGCGCGAGCAACTGGGGATCGGTGCCGCTCGCAAGGACTACGGGCAGCACGCGGTTATCGGCAATCTCGAGTGCGAACGGTCTGTCGGTGACACGGCCTACGAGCGATTCTGCGCACAGGGCCCTTTGGCCGTGCTGCCGGTGCCGGGCGAGCGCGCTGCCTTCGTCTGGACGATCGGCGCGCACGACGTGTCCCGGGTACGCGCGCTGGACGATGAGGCATTCGTTATCGAGTTGCAGTCCGCCTTCGGCAATCGCCTCGGCAGGTTACAACGCGTCGGCAAGCGGACAATGTACCCGTTATCGCTCAGTCAGGCCCTGCGGGTCACGGGCACACGCAGTATCCTTGTAGGCAACGCCGCGACCGGACTGCACCCGGTCGCGGCGCAGGGTTTCAATCTCGGCCTTCGAGACGTTGCGACACTCGGGGACTGCATCGCCGACGCGTTGGTCGGTGCGACATCACCCGGCGCGATCGGTGAGCCGGCCGTGCTCGAACGCTACGCCAGCTGGCGGCGAGCCGATCAGCAGAAACTCGTCGGCTTTACCGACGGACTGGTGCAACTGTTCACGACCGGTCGCCGCCCGCTCAGGACCGCACGTGACCTCGCGATGCTCGCATTCGATCTCGTCCCGGGTGTACGCCGCGAATTCGCCCGGCATACGATGGGACTGGCCGGGCGCCTGCCGCGCCTCTCGCGAGGCGTGCCCCTGCGATGAACCGGCCGTTCGAAATACTGATCGCGGGTGCGGGCATCGGGGGACTGACCGTCGCACTGCTCCTCGCGTGCTGCCGCCATTCTGAGCGACTTCGTATCATTCTGGCAGACGTCGGCGAACGGCCGGTATTCGACGCGACGACACCCGTCGACCTGCGCGTCTCGGCGATCTCGGCCGGGTCGGCCGGGCTTCTCGAGACCTGCGGAGCCTGGGAATATGTCCGTCCCGAGCGGCACGGGCCGTTCGATCGCATGCGGGTTTGGGACGCAGCCGGCGACCCGGACGGAGTTGCAAGCCTCCGCTTCGACGCGGAGGAATTCAACGTGCCCCATCTCGGCTACATCGTTGAAAACCGGTTGCTGCAACACGCGGTGCTCGAGGCTCTCGACCACCGCGGTATGGTACTTCGCTTCGGTGCAAAAGTTGCGGCGCTCGACTTTTCCGGGCACCGGCCGCGCGTGGACTTCGCCCAGGGCGACACCCTGGAGGTCGACCTCGTCATCGCTGCAGACGGCAGTGATTCAGTAGCCCGGCAGCAAGCCGGCCTCGCGGTCCGCGAGCATTCGTATCGCCAGGACGCGTTCGTCGCGCATTTCCGCGCCGAGCGCCCCCACCGGGACACCGCC
>JBGTLY010000120.1:0-22246 GCA_041743865.1 Woeseiaceae bacterium | reverse complement strand
TCCGCGCTGCGGCCGAGCTGGCGCGCCGCATCCGGCCAGCGCGCCGCGAGTTTCGGGAGCACCTCGTGGCGCAGGTAGTTGCGATCGAACGCCAGGTCCCGGTTGCTGGGATCTTCGGTCCACTGAAGTCCGAATGCCGCCGCATAGGCTTCGAGCGCACGTCGCGGCACGTCGAGAAGCGGACGGACGAGATAGCCGGGCCCGAAGGGCCGCAGGGGTAGCATGGCCGCCAGTCCCTCCGGCCCGCTGCCACGGAGCAGGTTCAATAGCAGCGTCTCCGCCTGGTCCTCGAGGTGCTGCGCCGACAGCAGCCATTCACCCGCCTGCATCCGCGCCGCGAGCGCGGCGTAACGCGCCTCCCGAGCCGCCCGCTCAGGGCCACCGTTTTTGCCCACCACCACCGGCACGATCTCACAGTCCACACCCAGTGTCCCTGCGACGCGGCGAGCCTCCGCAGCCCAGCGGGCAGAATCGGGCTGTAGACCGTGGTCGACGTGAACGGCGGTGAGGGGCAGGTTGTGACGGTCGCGTGTGATGGACAGGGCGTGCAGGAGGACTGTCGAATCGAGCCCGCCACTGAATGCCACGCGGAAAGCCGCCGGCCGAAGCGCAGGCCGCTCGAATCCCTGCAGGATGCCGAGCACGCGCTCCGCGTCGATACTCACGTTTCCCTGAATTGACCGAATCCCGCCAGGCGACGCTGGCGCGCTTCCAGCAACTGCTCGATGGAGAGTGTCCCCAGCTCGTCGAGATGACGCACGAGTGCGTCGCGCACGCTTGCCGCCATGTCCGCCGGCTGGCGGTGTGCCCCGCCGAGAGGCTCTTCCAGGACCTCGTCGACGAGCCCGAATTTCTCGAGGCTTTCGGCGGTGATGCGCATCGCTTCGGCGGCTTCCTGGGCCTTGTCTGCACTCTTCCAGAGGATGGAGGCACAGCCCTCCGGCGAAATAACGGAGTAGATACTGTACTGCAGCATCAACAGTCGATCTCCCACGCCGATCGCAAGGGCGCCGCCGGAGCCGCCTTCGCCAATCACGATGCTGACGATGGGCGTTTCGAGCCCGGCCATCAGGTACAGGCAACTCGCAATCGCTTCGCTCTGCCCCCGCTCCTCCGCGCCCACGCCGGGATAAGCGCCGGGCGTATCGATGAACGTTACGACCGGCAAGGCGAATTTCTGAGCGAGCCGCATCAGCCGTTGCGCCTTCCGGTAGCCTTCGGGCTTCGGCATCCCGTAATTCCGGCGAACTCGCTCCTTGGTATCGCGCCCTTTCTGCTGGCCTATGATCATGACCGGCCGGCCCTCGATACGGGCTACGCCCCCGACAATGGCGGGATCGTCGGCATACATGCGGTCGCCATGCAGCTCCTGGAAGTCCGGCACGATGATGTCGAGGTAGTCGAGCGTGTAGGGCCGGCTGGGATGGCGGGCCACCTGTGCGATCTGCCATGCGGACAGCTTGGCGAAGATGCTGCGGGTCAGCGATGCGCTCTTGCTTTTGAGGCGCGCAACCTCCTCGTTGATGTTGACTTCGGAATCGTCCCCGACAAAGCGCAGCTCGTCGATCTTCGCCTCCAGTTCGGCGATCGGCTGCTCGAAATCCAGAAATTTCACGTCCATAGGCTGTGGCAATCGTACGGAGCGGCAAACCTTACATGATTTCCCGGCCGGGTGCGTAGACCAGCCGGACATTGTTCGCGCCGAGTAGCTCGACCAGCTTGTCTCTCAGGTCGCGGCTCGGCCTTACTGCCCATTCCGGGCCAAGCTTCAGGCGCGCCGCTGCCGCATCGCCGTAGTACTGGACCGCCACTTCGCAATTGCCCTCACGGTGCGGCAGAAGTACGTCGTGCAGGCGGCTCAGGAGCTGTTCACCGCCGCCGTTCGGCGCGAGACAAAGCAGCATCCCCTGGGCCCGGCTCTCGATGACCCGGTCGATGTGAAGTACGTTTTTCGCGCTGACCGCCCATGCCCCAAGGAAGTCATCGTAGCGCAGGCTGCCGGTGACGACGACGATCTCGTCTTTCACCAGGAGATGTCGGAATTCCTGGAACGCCTCGCTGAACAGGCTGACTTCCATACGGCCGCTGTCGTCATCGAGGATGACACTGACGCGGTTACCCCGCTTGCGGACATCGACGATCAGCCCGGCGATCGCCACGTCCCGGCGTGCCTGCGCATAGTTGCGCTCGCCGTCCGCACGCACCGGCGGCGCCTCGTTCGCGAGATCCGCGAGCCGGCCGTCGACGAAATGCCGTGCGTCCGAACTCACGGCGTGGAACGGGTGCCCGGTCAGGTAGAGACCCAGTGCCTCTTTTTCATTGGCGAGCCGCGTGCGTTGCTGCCACTCGCCGATTTCCACGGGCTCGCTGGCGGCCGTGGCAGGCGGCGGCTCGAGCCCGAACATGTCGTTCTGGCCCGCCGCAGAGGCTTTTCTTTGCTGTTCAGCGCCCTGCAGCGCTTCGGGTAGCTGGTACATCAGGCTGCGCCGTGTAAGCCCGAAATCGTCCATCGCGCCCGACTTGATCATCGCCTCCAGGGCACGCCGGTTGACCTTGTCGTGATCGAGGCGCCGACAAAGTTCGACGAGACTCGAGAATGCTCCGTGATGTTCCCGCTCGGCGACCAGCGACTCGACGGCCCCGCGTCCCACGCCTTTGATGGCGCCCAGGCCGTAGAGAATCGACTCTGCATCGGAAACGCTGAAATGGTGGATGGAGCGATTGACGCTCGGGGGCTCGAGCGCGATGCCGAGCTGCCGGCAATCGTCCTTCAGCGTGACCAGCCTGTCCGTGTTGTCGAGATCCGCGCTCATTACCGCCGCCATGAACGCCGCCGGATAGTGCGCCTTGAGATAGGCCGTCTGGTAAGACAGCACTGCATAGGCCGCGGAGTGCGACTTGTTGAATCCGTAGCCGGCAAACTTCTCCATCAGATCGAATATGCGTGTCGCAGTGGCCATCGTCACACCACGCTCCGTCGCGCCGGTGATGAAGATCGCGCGTTGCTGTGCCATCTCTTCCGGTTTTTTCTTGCCCATGGCGCGGCGCAGCAGGTCCGCGCCACCGAGCGTATAACCGGCCAGCACCTGTGCGATCTGCATGACCTGTTCCTGGTACAGGATGACCCCGTAGGTCTCCTCGAGCACCGGCTTCAGTTGCGGGTGGAGATAGTCGATATCGGCCTTGTTGCTTGCGTGCTTGCGCTGTATGAAGTCGTCGACCATACCGGACTGCAGGGGTCCGGGACGAAACAATGCGACGAGCGCGACCAGATCGTCGAACTGGTCCGGCCTCAAGCGCTTGATAAGGTCGCGCATACCGCTGGATTCGAGCTGGAACACCGCTGCCGTGGCCGTGCTCTGCAGCAAACGAAAGGTCCTGGCGTCATCGAGCGGAATCCGGCCGATATCGAGGGCCTCGGCGCGCGCGGTCTCATTGATGATCCGCACGGCCCAGTCGATGATCGTGAGCGTCTTCAAGCCGAGGAAATCAAACTTGACGAGACCTATTGCCTCGACGTCATCCTTGTCGAGCTGCGTGACGACGTTCGTGCCCCCTTCTTCGCAATACAGCGGTGCAAAAGCCGTCAACTCACCGGGCGCAATAACGACGCCGCCCGCGTGCTTGCCCGCGTTCCGCACCAGCCCCTCGAGCGATCGGGCAAGGTCGATGATGGCCGTGACTTCCTCGTCGTCGCGGTACATGGTCGCGAGCTCCTCGGACTGGGCGAGCGCCTTTTCGAGCGTCATTCCAATCTCGAACGGCACCTGCTTGGCAATCCGGTCGACGAAGCCATACGGCTGGCCGAGGATGCGCCCGGTATCGCGAATGACAGCGCGCGCTGCCATGGTGCCGAAGGTGATGATCTGCGCGACGCGCTCCCGCCCGTAGCGTTCCGCGACGTAGTCGATGACCCGGTCACGCCCTTCCATGCAGAAGTCCACATCGAAGTCGGGCATCGAGACGCGCTCGGGGTTCAGGAAGCGCTCGAAGAGCAGCTTGTGCGCCAGGGGATCCAGGTCAGTGATCCCCAGCACCCAGGCGACCAGTGAGCCCGCCCCGGACCCGCGACCGGGTCCCACCGGCACGTGGTTTTCGCGTGCCCAGCGGATGAAGTCGGCAACGATCAGGAAGTAACCCGGGAACCCCATGTCGCATATGACCGAGAGCTCCTGTTCCAGTCGCGCCCGGTACGGTGCGACGACTGCCGCCTGGATCGCGTTGCTCGCCGATGGCAACGCCACACGCTCGGCCATCAGCCGTTCGAGTCCGCGCCGGGCTTCAGTTTCCAGGAACGCGGCTTCTGTTTGTCCTGCCGGCACCGGGAAGGCCGGCAATACGCTCTTGCCGAGTTCGAGATCGAGATTGCAGCGCTTCGCGATTTCCAGTGAATTTGCCAGAGCCGACGGGACGTCAGCGAACAGGGCTGCCATCGCGCTCGCCGGCTTCAGGTATTGTTGATCGCTGTAGTGGCGCGGCCGCTCGGCGTCGGCAAGGCTGCGACCCTCGCGTATGCACACCCGCGCTTCGTGCGCATAGAACCCGTCGTCCTCGATGAATCGTACGTCGTTGCTTGCGACAACCGGCACGGCGTGCGCCGCCGCCAGTTCGAGGCTCGCCTGGACACAGGCCTCCTCGCCGGGACGACCGGTACGCACGACTTCGAGGTAATAGCGATCGCCGAAGACCTGCTGCCATCCGGACAGGCGCCGCAGAGCGAGGTCCGGATGCCCGTGCGCGAGTGCCTGTCCTACATCACCCCGCAGCCCGCCGGAAAGAGCGATGAGCCCGCGTGTGTCCGGCGCGTCGAGCCAGTCCCGATGCACCATCGGCTGGCCCTTGTGCTGGCCTTCGAGCCAGGCACGGGACAACAGGCGGGACAGCCGCCGGTAGCCCTCGAGGTCCTGCACGAGCAGGATCAACGTGTAGGGGCGATCCGGTTCATCCTCGTTCCGGATGTCGATATCTGCACCGACAATCGGCTTTACGCCAGCCGCGATCGCCTTGCTGTAGAACTTCACCATGCCGAACAAATTGTTGCGGTCCGTCAATGCCACGGCCGGCATATCGCGTTGCGAACAGGCCTGCACGAGAGCCGGTATGCGCACCGTGCTGTCCACGAGCGAATACTCGGAATGCACGTGGAGGTGGACGAACGGGACCGGCGCCACGCTCAAAGTAGCTCCCGCACCGTCACGAACGTACGGCGGTGATGTATGCAGGGACCGCGCTCGCGAAGGAGCCGCCGGTGTTCCGGCGTGCAGTAACCCTTGTGCCTGGCAAACGCGTAGTCGGGAAAGAAGCCGTCCAGGTCGACCATGATGGCATCGCGCGTCGTTTTCGCAAGGATGGATGCCGCGCTGATGGCCGGCACACTGGCATCCCCGCGCACAACCGCGTCGCCAGGTATCGACCGCGACCCGAAACAAAGATTTGGCACCCGGTTCCCGTCCACCAGCACCGCGTCGGGCAGGCATGGCAGCCCCAGCACGGCGCGCCGCATCGCCAGCATCGTCGCGTGCAGGATATTGAGTGCATCGATTTCCGCCCGGTCGGCCCAGGCCACGGCCCAGGCGAGTGAATTCCGCCGGATCTCGAGAGCGACCTCGCAACGCTCCGCCGCATCGATCTGCTTCGAGTCGACGAGCCGATCGGTGGGTTGACCGGGCGCCAGAATTACCGCCGCCGCCACGACAGGTCCGGCAAGCGGGCCCCGGCCGGCTTCATCGACACCTGCAATCAGTCCGTCGCGCCTAGTGTGAGTTGCTTGATGCATCGTGGACAAGTGACAGCACCGCCTCGGCGGCTCGCTGATCGGCGTTGATCGCCAGCTCCGCGCGCAGTGTAGCAAATCTGTCCGCGATCGCGGCGCGGCGCGCCGGGTCCCGGAGCAAACCGGCAACCGCTGTTGCGATGGCAGCTGGCGTGGCCTCTTCCTGGATGAACTCCGGAACGAGCGGGGTCTCCGTGAGCTGGTTCGGGAGCGTGAACCGGTCCACCTTCAGCAGTCCCAGCCTGCGAATCAGGATGGCCGTCAACGGCGCGACTTTGTAGGCAGCCACCATGGGTTTTTGAAACAGTGCCGCCTCCAGCGCCGCGGTACCCGACGCCAGCAGCACCGTATCGGCGGCAGCGAGCACCGTGTCCGAGCGCCCGTCGAACAGGCGAAACCGATCGCCGATCCCCTCCTCGGCGAGCGATTGCCGGATCACGGGCGCGAGTTTCGCCGTCGCCACCGGACACGCGAACTGGAGGCCGGGATCGCTCGCAGCCAGCACGCGGCAGGCAGCGGCGAACACCGGTGCGAGGCGGCTCACCTCGCTCATCCGGCTGCCCGGCAATACGGCAAGTACCGGGCGCCCGGGTTTGAGATCCAGGTCTTTGCGGGCCGCCTGCGTATCCACCTTGGCCGGAATTCGATCGGCCATCGGATGGCCGACGAACACTGCATCGATGCCTTGTTGGTCGTAAAACGCCTTTTCGAACGGCAGTATGCACAGTATCCGGTCTGCCGCGGCGCGGATTTTCGGTATCCGTCCCTGGCGCCATGCCCACACGGACGGACTTACGTAGTGCGCCGTCGGCACGCCCGCGCTGCGGAGGCCAGCTTCAAGCCGGAGATTGAAGTCAGGCGCATCGATGCCGACGAATACATCCGGCGGCCGGGCCATCCAGCGGCGCCTGAGGGACGAGCGCAGCCGCAGAAGCTGTGGCAAGCGGAAGAGCGGCTCGACGAGGCCCATCACGGCCAGCAGTTCGGCGTCTGCGATGGCCTCGCAACCCGCCGCCTGCATGCGCGGTCCTGCCACTCCCGAAAATTCGGCGTCCGGCACGCGCTCGCGTAAGGCGCGGATCAGTCCGGCGCCGAGCAGGTCACCGGAAGCTTCACCGGCAACCAGCGCAATCTCCACGGGAAACTACCGCGTCACGCCGCGCACTGACGAGCGCAGCGATTCGAGCAACAGCACGAGCTCGGGCTGCGACGCCGCAAGTCCCTGGATTTCCTCGATCGCATCGGCGAGCTTGTTGCCCTGCCGGAACACGATCCGGTACCCGTTCTTGATATTGCGAATCTGCTCAGCGGTAAAGCCGCGACGCTTCAGGCCTTCGCTGTTGATGCCCTTCGGTTCCGTCGGCTGCCCTGCCATCATCGTGTAGGCCGGGACGTCGCGATTGATGATGGCGTACATCCCCAGAAAGGCATGTGCGCCGATCCTGCAGAACTGGTGGATGCCTGTGAAACCACCGAGGATAACCCAGTCACCGAGATGCACATGTCCCGCGAGCGTGGCGTTGTTCGCGAGTATGCAGTGATTGCCGACGACACAGTCATGCGCGATATGTACGTAGGCCATGATCCAGTTGTCGTCCCCGATCCGCGTTTCGCCCGCATCCTGCACCGTCCCGCGGCTGATCGTGCAGTACTCCCGGATCGTATTCCGGTCGCCGATGACGAGGGTCGTCGGCTCTCCGGCGTACTTCTTGTCCTGCGGATCGTCACCAATCGATGCGAACTGGTAGATGCGATTGTCGCGACCGATGACGGTCGGCCCGTTGATCACGACATGTGCGGCAAGCCGGGTTCCGTCCCCGATACGCACCTGGTCCCCGATGACGGAATACGGCCCGATGCTGACATCGTTGCCGATATGCGCCTCTTCCGAAACGATAGCCGTGGGATGAATACTCACCTCGCAATCTTCTCGAGGTCGGTGACCCGGTTGAAAAGGGTATCGAGCCGGCGCAGGCGAGCCACCTTCTTGTTCCAGTCCCGCACCGGTTCACAGGGGAAACTTGACGCGTAAACCCCGGGCTCCGTGATGTCCTTCGACACCATAGCCTGGCCACTCACAACGACATCGTCGCAAATGCGGATGTGACCGACGGCGCCGGACTGGCCCGCGAACAGGCAGCGAGCGCCGACCTCGGTACTCCCCGCAATGCCCGTCATTGCCGCCAGCGCCGTATGCGCGCCGATCCTGACATTGTGCGCAACCATGCACAGGTTATCGATGCGCACGCCGTCACCAATGACGGTATCGCCGAGAGCACCGCAATCGATCGTGGTGTTCGCGCCGATATCGACGTCATTGCCAATCCGGACGCCGCCGAGCTGGGGCACCTTTACCCACCCCTCCGGCGTCATTGCGTTGCCGAACCCGTCCGCGCCGAGCACTGCACCCGGATGGATAACTGCGCGCTCCCCGAGCGTCACTCGTCTGACGAGTGTCACCCTGGCAATGAGGCGCGAATCCGCGCCGAGTTCGCAATCCGGGCCGACTACGCTGCCGGCACCGATGATGACGCGCTCGCCAACGACACAATTTGCACCGATGCTGACGTGCGGGCCGATCTCGGCCGATGGCGACACACGGGCAGACGGATCGACAACCGCCGTTGGATGCATGCCGGCGACAGGAGCAGGCTGCGGATGCAGGAATCCCGCTATGCGCGCATACGTTGCGTAAGGGTCCGCACTGATCAATGCAGCGCACGGAGCACACGGCGCGTCATCTGCCCGCAACACGACCGCCGCAGCGCGCGTGGATTCGAGCTGCGGCAGGAGGCGGCTGTTGGTATAGAAACTCAGGCTGCGGGATCCCGCTGCGCCCAGGCTTGCTACGCCATCGACCGCGGCGTCGGGGTCGCCATCGAGGTCGCAGCCGAACCGGGTGGCAAGTTCTCCCAGGCTGATCGGCATTCGTGCCGGGCGCCTAGTTGTCGCTGGTGGCGTTGTTTTTGCTGGCGGCGTTATAGCTCGTTTCGATCGCCCGCAGGACCTCTTCCGTGATGTTCACCGCGGTGCTGGCGAACAACACACCATCACCCACCACGAGGTCGTACCCCTGCTGCTGTGCATAGCCCTGGACTTCGACGAGCAGTGTGCGCTGCAGGTTACCGAGCTCTTCGTTCTGCCGCAGGTTCAGGTCCTCCTGAAACTCGTTCTGCAGCCGCGCAACTTCGCGCTGGAGATCCCGCAAATCCTTTTCGGCATTACGGCGTTCCGACTCGCCCATCACGGCCGCATCTTTCTGGACTTTGGCCGTCAAGTCCTCGAGTTCTTTCGCTTTCGCGGCGAACTCCCGCTGGCGCGGCGCAAATTCTTCCTGCAAAGCGTCCATGGCGCTTTTCGTCTGGGGCGCACGGTCCAGCAGGAGTGGCACGTTGACGACACCGATTTTCAGCTCCTGCGCCGCAGCCGGCACTGCAAAGGCGCTAACCAGTGCGATCGCAATTACTGCCTTAGCCAGGGAATGCTTTACAACGTTCATAAATCTCAATCCTTAAAACGCTTGACCAATCGAGAACTGGAATCGTTCCAGCTCGTCTCCGTAAAACCTGTCGTTGCCATTGTACGCGTTCAGCGGATACGCATAGCTGAAACGGAACAGCCCCAATGGCGCGAGCCACTGGACACCGATGCCCACCGAAGCGCGCAATTCGTCGAAATCGGGCTTGTACTCGATGGGGGCTCCGAGCCGGTCCGTAAACGCGACTTCGCCGGTATTGAACACATTCCCCACGTCGTAGAAGATACTGGCCCGCGCCTGGCTGGCCCATTTGTCCGGAAGCGGGAGTATAAGCTCAACCTGACCGGCAACCAACACGTTGCCGCCATACGGGTTACCGAAACTGTCCCGGGGACCGAGATAGGACTCCCGGAAACCGCGCACGGAATCGGGCCCGCCCCCGTAGAATTGCTTGTAAGGCGGCACAGCCGTGGTGTCGCCCAGCGCCTTCGCATAGCCCGCGTCCGCGTTGAAGGCCAGCACCCACTTGTTGGTAATCGGCAGGTATTTGGTAAAACTGTATCGCGCCGAATAATACTCCACATCGCTGCCCGGCACGGCAAAACCGAGGAACAACTGCTGGCGCATACCGCGATTGGCAAACAATGCGCGGTTACGGCTGTCGTAGGTCCACCCGCTCAGCAGTTCGAACGTCTCGAATTCAGTCCCGAAAAAGATGACGCCGTTGCCGACATTTTCGATGTAGGTGTTGCCGTTGTTGCGCACCCAGTCCTGCGCCTGCTGGGAGCTGCCGGCGCTGGTTGCAAGCTCGGCTTGCTGGTAAGACACGCCGAAGCTCAGCGACTGGTATTCGCCGATCGGGTAACCGTAGTCGACTGACGCACCGAGCGTCTGCGTCGAGAAATCCGACGTTGCATCCGCATAGCGCGTGATGTCGCGATAGTTGAACGAGACGGTGCGGCGGATACCGTCCATCGTGATGGCCGGGTCAGTGTGCGAAAGGCTGTACAACTTCGAATAGCGGCCCGAGTTCAGTTCCAGCGCGACCCGGTTGCCGGTGCCCATGAAGTTCGTGTGCACGATACTGCCGTTCAGGAGGAGCTTCTGCGATTCCGAATAGCCGATGCCCCCGGAGAACTGGCCCGGCATTCGGTACTCGATGTCGAACTCCACGTCCACGAGGTCCGGGCTCCCGGGCACGGGCTTGTTTTCCACCTCGACGCTTTCGACATACGGCAGACGTTGCAGCAGGATCTTCGACCGGTCGACGAGCAGGTTGGACAGGTAAGCACCTTCCATCTGCCGCATTTCGCGGCGCAGGACTTCATCGTCGATCTGGCTCACCCCATTGAAATTGATGCGACGCACGTAGACGCGGCTTTTCGGATCAACGAAAAACGTGATATCGGCTGTCTTTGCCTCCCGGTCCAGTTCCCAGACGGGCTCGACTTCGGCATTGGCATAGCCTTCTTCGCCGAGCCTCATGCTCATCAGCTCGCTGGTGCTTGTTAGCAGGGCCTGGTTGAAAATCGAGCCGGGCCTCGCCAGGATCATCCCGCGCAAGTAGGCCTCCGGCACCACCATCTCGCCGACCAGCTTGACGTCGGTCACCGTGTACTGGTCGCCTTCCGCTACCGTTATCGTGACGAAAATGTCCTTTTTGTTCGGCGAGATCGCGACTTGCGTCGACTCGACCTGGAAGTCCGCATAGCCCCGGTTCATGTAGTGCGATCTCAACGTCTCGAGATCGCCCTCCAGCGCCTCCTTGGAATAGCGGTCATCCTGGCGGATCCAGGACAGCCAGTTCGCGGTGTCGAGTTCGAAGTCCTCGCGAATCTCGTCCTCCTCAAAGGTCCGGTTGCCGACGATGTTGACCTGCCGGATCTTTGCCCGGTCGCCTTCCGTGACATCGATCTTGATACGTACCGTGTTGTTCGGACGATCCTCGACCATCGTCCTGATCTGCACGCCATATTTGCCGCGGTCGAAATACTGTTCGCGCAGGAACATCTCGACGTTGTCCAGGACGGAACGATCGAATGTCCTGCCCTTGGCGAGCCCAACTCCCCGCAGTGACTCCATGAGGTCCTCGGTCTTGATGTCCTTGTTTCCCTCGATCTCGAAGCTCTCGATGGATGGCCGTTCGCGAACCGCGATGACCAGCGTGTTGGTGTCCCGCCGTACTTCAATATTGTCGAACAAGCCCTGCCCGTACAGCGCCCGGATGGCTTCTTGGATGCGCACGCGGTCGACCGTGTCGCCTATGTTGATCGGCAGGTAGTTGAAAACGGTGCCTTCAGATATGCGCTGCAGGCCCTCGACCCGCATGTCACGGACGACAAACGGCTCCCCGAGCAGGCCGAACGCGGGCGCCGCGAGCAGCAAAAACGACGCGAAGACCATTGCCCGCAGCCGGCCGTGAGCAGGTTTCCATTTGTCAGTCATGACCTGTCCCGTGCGTTTAGCCCAGTATCCGGGCAATGTCGTTGTAGAAAGCAAAACTCATCAGCAGCAGCAACGCGAAGATACCGACCTGTTGTCCAAGCAACTGGGCCCGGTCCGACATCGGGCTCCCTTTCACCCATTCGACGACCTGGTATACGATCTGCCCGCCGTCGAGTATCGGCAGTGGGATGAGATTCAGCACGCCCAGGCTGATGCTGACGATGGCAAGGAAGCTCAGATAGTAACTGACACCTGCCTGTGCCGAGTCGCCGGCGAACTGCGCGATATTGATGGGGCCGCTGATGTTCTTGATCGATACATCGCCGATGACCATCCGGCCCAGCATATTGACGGTAAACACGGCCGACTTCCACATGCGGTCCGTGGCGCGACCGACGGATTCCAGAGGCCCGAACTGGCGCTTGTAATAATAGTCCCCTGTGGCCGATACGCTCCCGACGCCCAGCCGGCCGACCGTCCTGCCGTCCTCGCTGACGGCTCCGATCAGGACGTCGACGCTGAGTGTTGCACCGTCTCGCTCCACCTGGACAACGGCCGACTGGCCCGCCCGGTTGGCCACGGCGCCCTGCAGGTCGCCGAACCAGCGTACCGGTGTGCCATCGACCGCAACGATGCGATCCCCCGTCTCGATCCCCGCGAGGTCTGCCGGACCCCCGGCCACGACGTCCCCGACCTCGGCAGGCGGCTGCCAGGGATGAAACCCGAGACCTTCGAAGAGCTTGCCCGGCTCCGTGAGGCTGCGTGACTCACCGGCCACGTCCAGGAGGGCCGTGCGCTCACCCTCGCTGTTCTCGAGTCGCAGCGACACCCGGCCATCCGCGACGAGTTGATCGAGTATTGCGACCAGCGCCGACTCCCAGTCGCCGGTTTCGACATCGCCGACGGCGAGAATTCGATCGCCGTAGCGGAGCCCGGCAACGTCGGCGTACGAGCCCGGCTCAACTTCACCCACGGCCGGCTTTATGGTCGGCACACCGTACACGAACAGGACCCAGTAGGCGAGAATCGCAAACAGGAAGTTGAACAGCGGCCCGGCCAGCAGCACGGCGATGCGTGCCGGGACCGGGCGCTGGTCGAAGGCGCGGCCGGCATCATGCGGGGGTACGTCGGCCTCGCGGCTGTCGAGGAAGCGAACGTACCCGCCGAGGGGAATAGCGGCGATGCAGTACTCGGTCCGATCCGGAGCAGAGCCCCGCCGCATCCACAGCGGCTTGCCGAAGCCGATCGAAAAACGAAGCACCTTCATGCCGCACCATCGGCCGACTAGGTAGTGGCCCCACTCGTGGACGGCGACGAGTACGCCGATCGCGACGATGAAGGCCAGGATACTGCTGACGGCGTCAAGCACGATCGATCCTCGGAGGCGGAAAAATGCAACTATAAGGTGGACTGGTGCACGGGGCTGCAGTTCCCCCGATCCCTGCCCGATCGTGGCCGAGGCCGGCTGAATGCACCCTGAACGCCTGCCGGACGGTCATACCAGTCCCAACCAGGTCACACCGAGCGCGAACAGCGGGGCGGCGGCCGACACGCTGTCGATCCGGTCCAGCACGCCGCCGTGGCCGGGAAACAGGGTGCCGCTGTCCTTGAGCCCTGCGGTTCGCTTAAACATGCTCACGGTGAGATCGCCGACGATGGAAACCCCGGCAACCCCGACGCAGAACGGCAACAGGGCGGCGAGCTGGGTATCGACCCAGAAGCTGCGCACCAGGGTCACGACGATGACGAACGCGAGCCCCCCCAAAACGCCTTCCCAGGTCTTGCCCGGGCTGATCTTCGGGGCAAGCTTCACACGGCCGAAGCGCTTGCCGGTGAAATAGGCCCCGATATCGGCCGCCCAGACGATAAGCAGGGCAAACAGCAGCAATGACGGGCTGAGTTCGTAGAGCAGGACCAGCGCTGCGTACAGCGGTACGAGGACGAATGCACCGCACATCCAGCGCCAGGCGAGCGGAATCCGGGTCGGAAAAAGGAAAGTCCACACGAGCGCAAGCAGCCACCAGAGCAGTGCCACCTGCAGCACCGGCATGACTGCGACGGGCCACGCCAGGTTAATGGCGGCCATGGCCGCGGCAATGAGGCTGACAAAAACGATCCGGACCGCGATCGAACGGGACTCGAGAAACGCCGACCATTCCCAGGCACCCGCGACAATAACCATAGCAATGACGAGCTCAGCGGCAAACGGCGGCAGCACAAAGAGCACGATGCCGAGTGCTACCAGCGCAATGACCGCCGTGACGATACGTTGCTTCAGCATTTCATCGCTTCCAGCTGCTCCCCGGTGTGCCCGTAGCGGCGCTGACGCTGCCGGTAGAATTCGATGGCGGCATCAAAATCAGCATCGTCGAAGTCCGGCCACAAGACATCGCTGAAGAAAAGCTCCGCGTAGGCAAGATTCCAGAGCAGGAAATTGCTCACGCGTTGTTCGCCCCCGGTGCGGATCAGAAGGTCAGGATCCGGCACACCGGCAAGCTGCATCTCACCTTTCAGCAGTGCTTCGTCGATCGACGACGGATCGAGGTCGCCGGCGGCAATCTTCTCGCCGATCCGACGCGCCGCTTCCACGATATCCCAGCGACCACCGTAAGCGATGGCGACGATCAGGTGCAAGCCGTCATTGCCGGCCGTTTCGCGTTCTGCCGCCTCGATCTTGTCCGTTAGGCTTCGCGTCAGGCGCTGTCGCTCACCGATAAAATCGAGACGCACATTGTTGCGATGCAGCTCGGCGAACTCGCGTTGCAATGCCTCGACGAACAGAGCCATTAGCGCGCTCACTTCGTCCGGCGGGCGCCGGAAATTCTCGCTCGAGAATGCAAACAACGTCAGGTGGCGAATGCCGAGCTGGGCCGCATGTTCGATGGTACGTCGAACGGACTTGACGCCGGCACGATGACCCGAATGCCGCGGCCGGGAACGATTCCGCGCCCAGCGCCCGTTGCCGTCCATGATGATAGCAACATGAACCGGGAGGTTCGGGTCATTTGGCGCGGCGGGCGGCACTAAAACCTGACTCAAAATTCCAGTAGTTCGGCCTCTTTCTCGGCCAGTACAGCGTCTATTTCTGCAATGTACTTGTCGGTAATGCCCTGGATTTCGTCCTCGGCGCGGCGTTCCTCGTCCTCACCGATGAGTTTTTCTTTCTTGAGGTCCTTGACGTCGCCGATCGCATCCCGGCGGACGTTTCGAATGGCTATCCGGCCGCCTTCGGCTTCGCTTCGGACTACCCGGATCATGTCCCTGCGTCGCTCCTCGGTGAGCGCCGGCAGGGGTACCCGGATGACCGTGCCGGCCGTCGCAGGGTTCAGGCCGAGGTCGGACGTCATGATCGCCTTTTCAATGGCGGCAACCATGCTCTTGTCCCACGGCGTGACGACCAGGGTTCGCGAATCCTCTACGCCGACGTTGGCCACCTGTTTGAGCGGGGACTGTGCCCCATAGTAGTCGACGGTGATATGGTCGAGCAGGCTGGTGTGCGCACGGCCTGTGCGGATCTTGGTCAGTTCGTGTTTCAGCGCGGACACGCTTTTCGCCATGCGATCCGCGGCATCCTTCTTGATTTCTTTCAGCACGCTAGGTGTCTCTCCCTGCTGTCGATCAGCCCCGGACCAGGGTCCCGACGCTGTCACCGGAAATAGCCTGCACCAGCGCATTCGGCCGATGCAGGTCGAATACCCGGAGGGGCAAGTCGTTGTCACGGCACATGACGATTGCTGTCGCATCCATGACGCCGAGCTTGTCGGTAATGACCTGGTCGTACGTCACGACGTCGAAGCGTTTGGCATCAGGATTCGTGACCGGGTCCGCATCGTAGACCCCGTCGACCTTCGTTGCCTTGAGCAGCACGTCGGCGCCGATCTCGATCGCCCGCAGGCTCGCGGCCGTGTCCGTCGTGAAAAACGGGTTGCCGGTACCGGCCGCAAGGATGATCACCCGCCCTTTTTCGAGGTGCCGAATCGCGCGGCGGCGAATGTAGTCTTCGCACACGTCATGAATCTGCAACGCCGACATCACGCGGGCCTGCAAATCGATGGCTTCAAGCGCGTCCTGGATGGCCAGCGCGTTCATGACGGTCGCAAGCATGCCCATGTAATCACCGGTCACGCGGTCCATGCCGGCCCGGGCCAGTCCGGCGCCCCGGAAGATATTGCCGCCGCCGATGACAATCGCTATTTCGACACCCGATGCATGCGCGGCGGCGATCTCCCGGGCGAGACGCTGGATGACGCGGGGCTCGATACCGTAGTCCAGTTCGCCCATGAGCGCCTCACCGCTCAGTTTCAGCAGCACTCGCCGATACTGAGACGGTGTCACGGACACTCAGCGGGCCCCTTTGACCTGGGCCATCACTTCCTCGACGAAGTTGTCTTCCCTCTTCTGGAGACCTTCACCGACCTCGAAGCGCACGAATGCCACCACGCGAGCGCCCTTCTGTTTCAACAGCTGGCCGACGGTGGTCTTATCGTCCTTGACGAATGGCTGGCCGACGAGCGTGACCTCCTTGAGGAACTTCTGCACGCGACCCTGCACCATCTTTTCGACGATGTCGGCGGGTTTGCCGGAAGCGGCGGCCTGCTCCGCAAAAATGCGGCGCTCGGTTTCGATCGTGTCCGCCGGGACGCCGGACTCGTCGATGCATGTCGGGTTTATCGCCGCGACGTGCATGGCAATGTCGCGCGCCAGGGCTTCATCGCCGCCTTCGATCGCGACAATCGCGCCTATTTTGTCACCCTGGTGCGTATAAGTGCCGATCGGGCCGGTGTTCGCGATCTCGGCAACACGCCGGACGGAGATATTTTCGCCCACCTTCGCGACCAGTTCCGTGCGGGCGGTTTCGACGGTACGCCCGTCGGCCAGCGTGTCGCCGGCAAGCGCGGATACGTCGGTGCTCCCGGACGCAAGCGCGGCGTCCCCGATCGCATCGGCAAATCGTGCGAAATTCTCGTCCTTCGCAACGAAGTCCGTTTCGGAATTAATCTCGACAATGACCGACCTGTTCTTACCCTGCCGTATGACGATCCGGCCGTCCGCCGCGACCCGGCCGGCTTTCTTGTCAGCCTTGGCCTGGCCGGACATCCGCAGGTGTTCAGCGGCGGCGTCCATGTCCCCCTGAGTTTCGACGAGCGCTTTCTTGCACTCCATCATTCCTGCGCCGGTGCGTGCGCGCAGTTCTGCGACCATTGATGCGCTGATTGCCATCGCTCTTCCCTCTGGACTCTGTCGGCCTACCGGCCGTCGTCTGCCGACGGTGCTCCCAACTCGGCTGCCGCGTCGCCCTCGGGCGACGTTGCCGCTGGCGCTTCCTCCGCAGCCGGCTTTCCGGTCGCGGGTCCGTCCCCGGCAGGTTCTGCCGCCATGCCCGGAGCCGCTGCTTTTTCGTCGCCGGCCGGTCTCTGCGCCGGCCTTTTCCTGGCACCCGCTTTCTTTGCCGTCTTTTTGCCCGTCGGCTTCTTGCGTGCCCGCGACTTTTTCACATTGCCGGCTTCATCGAGCTCGACGAACTCATCTTCCCCGAGCGCAACCTCGGGCAGAGAGGCTTTGCCGTCGTCCACGGCGTCCGCGATCAGTGCGGCATACAGTTCGATGGCACGCATGGCGTCATCGTTACCCGGAATGACATAGTCCACGCCTTCGGGCGAACAGTTCGTATCGACGATCGCGACAACCGGGATGCCGAGCTTCTGCGCCTCGCGCACGGCAATATCCTCATGATCGACGTCCACCACGAAAATGATGTCCGGCAGCGATTTCATTTCCTTGATGCCACCGAGCGAGCGTTCGAGCTTGTCCTGCTCGCGTTTCAGGCCGAGTACTTCCTTCTTCGTGAGCCCCTCGAAACCGCTTTCGCCCGCCATCTGCTCCAGCGTAAGCAGGCGCTTGACGGACTGGCGAATCGTCTTGTAGTTCGTCAGCATTCCGCCCAGCCAGCGCTGGCTGACAAACGGCATGCCACAGCGCGAGGCTTGCTCGCGGATCGCGTCCCTCGCGGCGCGCTTGGTGCCAACGAACAGCACGGTACCACCGTCCGACACCGTCGCCTTGACGAAGGCATAGGCCTCCCGCGCCAGCGGCAGGCTCTTCTCGAGATTGATGATGTGGATCTTGTTACGCTCGCCGAAGATGTAGGGTGCCATCTTCGGGTTCCAGAAGCGGGTCTGATGACCAAAATGCACGCCAGCCTCTAGCATCTGGCGCATGGTAACGTCTGCCATGAAGTGTCTCCGGGTTAGGCCTCCGCGTGTCCCGATCCGCAACCCCTTGTTTTTGTGGGGCACCCAGCGAACCGTGTCGACACGCGTGTGGATTAATTGCCTCTTGGGCGCGCGCTTTATACCATAGCCAGCCGCGGCCAACAACGCGGAAAATCAGCACTTATTGTTATCGGAACCGGAACGGGCCACAGGCCGGGCGCGGCGCGGCGCCGGCGGGCGCCCACGGCCTCGTTTGTTTGCAGTCTCCGCAGCCGCCAAGAGCATCTATGACCGTTACGATCAAAAGCCCCGAGGAACAGGACAGGATGCGGATTGCGGGCCGCCTTGCGGCCGAAGTGCTCGACATGATCGGCGAGCATGTGAGACCCGGCGTTACGACCGGTGAACTGGACCGCATCTGTCATGAATACATCACGACGGTACAGGACGCCATACCGGCACCGCTCAACTACCGCGGCTTTCCCAAATCCATCTGCACGTCGGTCAACCACGTCGTTTGCCACGGCATACCCGGCGACAAGACCCTGAAGCCAGGCGATTGCGTGAATATCGACGTCACCGTCATAAAGGACGGCTACCACGGCGACACGAGCCGCATGTTTTTTGTTGGAAAGCCTGCAATCCAGGCGCAACGCCTGTCCGAAGTGGCTTACGAGGGAATGTGGCGCGGGATCGAGGAACTCGCGCCAGGCAAGTATCTAGGCGATGTCGGCGAGGCCATCCAGAGTTTTGTCGAGCAAAATCGTTTTTCAGTCGTTCGCGAGTATTGCGGCCACGGTATCGGGCGCGTATTCCATGAAGATCCGCAGGTGCTGCACTATGGCTATCGCGGCGCGGGCATGGAGCTCAAGACGGGTATGACCCTGACCGTCGAGCCGATGGTCAATGCCGGCAAGCGTCACGTCAAACTCCTGAACGACGGCTGGACCGTCGTGACCAAGGATCACAGTCTGTCAGCCCAATGGGAGCATACGGTACTGATCACGGACGGCGGCTACGAGGTGCTGACGCTTGGCGCTGACGCTCGTTGACACGCGGGCCGCGCTGGAGACAGCGGACGCGGACCTGAAGAAGCGATTCCTGGCGGGCGAGTCCGTTATCCGCCTCGTGCACGAGCGCGCGCGAATCGTCGACGACATTCTCCGCGACCTCTGGCATACGCAGGCTCCGGGACTTGCCGAGACCGTGGCACTGGTCGCCGTCGGCGGCTATGGCCGCGGCGAATTACACCCGCACTCCGACGTCGACATCATGTTGCTGCTGCCGCCGGCATTCGACCCGTCCGGCAATGAGCCATTGTCAGCGTTCGTGACCTCCCTTTGGGATGCGGGACTTGAGGTCGGCCACAGTGTACGCACGGTCGACCAGTGTTGCCTGGAGGCGGCCGCGGACCTGACCGTCGCCACGACGCTCATGGAGGCCCGGCTGCTCGAGGGCCCGAAGCCGCTCTTTCATGCGATGGAAGAGGCCGTCGGTCCGGACCGGGTCTGGCCCTCGAACCGCTTCTTCGAAGAGAAGCGCAAAGAGCAGATTGGGCGGCACCACCGTTATGACGATACCGCGTACAAGCTCGAACCCAACGTCAAGGGCAGTCCGGGCGGCCTGCGCGACATCCAGATGATCGGTTGGGTTGCGAAGCGGCATTTCGGCTGTGCCACGTTTCGTGAACTCGTCGATCATAAATTCCTGACGCCAGGCCAGTTGAATCGACTGCACGACGGCCGCGCTTTCCTGTGGCGGGTGCGGTTTGCATTGCACATCCTGACCGGCCGCCGCGAAGACCGGATTCTGTTCGACTACCAGATCAAGCTTGCCGAGATGCTGGGATACGAGGATGCGACCTATACGCTCGCGGTCGAGCAGCTCATGCAACGCTATTACCGCACCGTGATGGACCTGTCGCGACTGAACGAAATGCTCCTGCAGCTGTTCGAGGAGGCAATCCTTCTGGATCCGGCCGCGGAACCCGAACCGCTGAACGATCGTTTCCAGGTTCGCAACGGTTTTCTCGAGACAGTCAGCAACAAGGTTTTTGCGAACGAACCGTCGGCGCTACTGGAACTATTCGTCGTTTTGCAGGACCACCCGGAAATCCGCGGCGTCAGTGCGTACACCATCGGCCTCATCAAGCGCAGCCTGCACCTCATCGACGAGGAGTTTCGACAGAACCCGAGGAACCACCGCCTCTTCCTCACGCTGTTGCGTGCGCCCGAAGGAGTGACACACGAGCTCAGGCGCATGAATTTGTACGGCGTACTCGGGCTGTATCTCCCCGCATTCGGGCGGATCGTCGGACGGATGCAGTACGACCTGTTTCATGCCTACACGGTCGACGAACATACGCTGTTCGTTGTAAGCAACCTGCGGCGCTTCGCGCTTGGCCGCTTCGACCACGAGTTTCCCGAATGCAGCCGCATCATGCAGCAGCTCGAAAAGCCGGAGATCCTGTATCTCGCGGGCCTGTTTCACGATATCGCGAAGGGCCGCGGCGGTGACCATTCGGAACTGGGCGCAGTCGACGCCGAGTCCTTCTGCCTGGAGCACGGCCTCGGCAAGTACGACGGGGCAACCGTGGCATGGCTCGTGCGGAATCACCTCATCTTGTCGATGACCGCCCAGAAGAAGGACATAGGCGATCCCGACGTAATCAACGAGTTTGCGGCGCTGGTCGGCGACCAGCTGCACCTCGATTACCTGTACCTGCTGACGGTTGCAGACGTGCGCGGGACCAATCCGAAACTCTGGAACTCCTGGAAAGCGAGCCTGTTCCGGGACTTGTTCGACTTGACCTCCCGGGCGCTGCGGCGCGGACTCGAAAACCCGATTGACCGGGAACTCCTGATCTCCGAGACCCGCGAGCAGGCACGCGCTGCGCTGCACGTCGCCGGACTGGACGACGCGGCCATCGATGCGGTGTGGCAACTGCTCGACGAAGACTATTTTATCCGCCACAAGCCGGGTGAAATCGTCTGGCACACCGAGTGGCTTGCCGACTCCGACACCGGGTCCCGTGTCGGGCTCATCGATGTGCGACGAAAACCTGGCGGCGACGGTGTTGAGGCAGTGTTCTACACGCCGCGCTTGCGCCACACGTTTGCACACGCGACCGCTGTCGTCGACGAGCTGGGCATGACGATCGTCGATGCTCGCATCGTGCCGCTCGGCAATGACTACAGCCTTGACACCTACATTTTTATGGAGCTGGACCGTCGTATCGAAATCGATGAGTCCCGGCTGACAAAAATCCGGCGCATGCTGACGCGTGTTCTCACGGCAGACGACGGTGAAGTGACGAAGGTGACGCGCACCTTGCCCCGGCAGGCTCGAATGTTTACGACCAAGACGTCGGTGGATTTCCTGCGCGTGTCGCGTCAGGGGATGAACGTCATGGAACTCGTCGCCGCCGACCGCCCCGGCCTCCTGGGCAAGGTGGGACAGGTCTTCCTCGCACACGGCGTCGACATTCACACTGCCAAAATCATGACGATCGGCGAACGGGCGGAAGACGTATTTTATATTTCTGACGAATCGGGTGCGCCACTCGATGCCGCAGCCCGTGAGCGGCTGCGAACGGCACTCATCGAAAAACTGGATGACAAGAGCGCGATGACCGTTGGGACAACTAAAGACAGGGCGGCTGAAAACAATGCATGAACAACGCGCCATCATCGAACGGGCGTACGCGGACGGTATCGCCGCCGTCGACCGGCAAGCGCTCGAGGCAGCCGTCGACGCCGCAATCGACAGCCTCGATCGCGGTGCACAGCGGGTCGCCGAGCCGGAGGGTGACGGATGGCGGGTACACCAGTGGCTCAAGAAAGCCGTACTCCTGAGCTTCCGCCTGCGCGACAACCGGCTGCTCGATGGCGGTTACAGCCGTTTTTTCGACAAGGTGCCAATGAAATACGCGGACTACGAAGAGACAGACTTCGCCCGCGACCGGGTTCGCGTAGTCCCGGACGCCATCGTTCGCAAAGGCGCCTATGTGGCGCCGGATGTCGTCCTGATGCCGAGCTATGTCAACATCGGCGCGTGGATTGGCAGCGGCACCATGGTCGACACCTGGGCGACGGTGGGAAGCTGCGCCCAGATCGGCAGGAACGTGCATCTGTCCGGCGGCGTCGGGATTGGCGGCGTACTGGAACCGGTGCAGGCCGGCCCCACCATCATCGAGGATGGCTGTTTCATCGGCGCCCGTTCCGAAGTCGTTGAAGGTGTCGTCGTCGGGAAGGGTTCGGTCATCTCGATGGGCGTATACCTCGGCCAGAGCACGCGCATATACGATCGCCAGACAGGGGAGATCAGCTACGGCCGCGT
>JBGTLY010000119.1:0-3088 GCA_041743865.1 Woeseiaceae bacterium | reverse complement strand
GGCGACCGCGCTGCGGCGCGCGGCATGCGGGGGTTGATGCCGAGCGATCTTCTCCTCGAATTGCGCGGCGTCGTGAACCCCGGCACCCGGACATGAACTGCTACCTGCCGGATGAGGCGGCTACCGTCGGTTTGGCCTCGCGCGTCGCGCACTTGCTGCCGCCGGAACCTGCCGGGTGGACGTTCCTGCTCGAGGGCACGCTCGGATCCGGCAAATCCACGTTCGCGCGCGGACTCCTGCGCGCCTTTGGCCACGCCGGACCGGTACCGAGCCCGACCTATACGCTCATCGAACCTTACCGGCTTTCCGTCGGCACGGTGTACCACGTCGATCTCTACCGGGTCGCCAATGCCGAGGAGCTGCGCTTTCTCGGCTGGACGGAACTCGACGACGGGCTCAGGCTGGTCGAATGGCCGGATCGCGCGCCCGGTTTGGACACGAGTGCCGATCTTCGGATTCACCTCGACTACGAAGGTGCCGGGCGGCGCGCTGTGGTCGATGGTTTGAGCGCGCGTGGTCGTGAGCTCGCAGGCCGGCTGGCGATCATCGGCTGAGCGAGTAACTCGATCGATCTTTTGCATTAACTAAGCCCCATATCCTCATAATTTCGTAAGAAAAAATTTGGAATCGCAGAAATTTTTCGTATACTCGCAGCACGAGTCACGTGTTGTGTGGGGATTGGCGAGAGCGATGTCGGGATTGCGCCGCTATGCGGTTCTTTCAGTGCTCCTGGCGTTTGGCGGAACAGCCGTCGCCGGGACGACGGTTGAAAGTATCCGTATCTGGGCGGAGTCTGAGAAGACGCGCATCGTCCTCGATCTCAGTACGCCGGCACCCCACAATATATTTACGCTGCGCGGGCCGGATCGGCTCGTCGTCGATGTCAAGGACGGCCGCCTCGCCGCCGCGCTCCGCTCGATGCCCGCCGGCGCGGGTTCGGTGCGTTCGATTCGAAGCGCGGTTCAAGCCGACGGCGACCTGCGCGTCGTGATGGATCTCAACGAGTCCGTCCGGTCACGGAGCTTCACCGTCGCACCGAACCAGAGCTACGGCAATCGCCTCGTCATCGACCTGCATCGCAACGGCACGCCGACCGCCGTGAAGCGCGCGTCGGAGGGCTACAGCGCCGGCCGCGACATCGTTATTGCGATCGACCCCGGCCATGGTGGCAAGGACCCCGGCGCCGTCGGGAAAAACCGCACCCGCGAAAAAGACGTGGCCCTCGCCATTTCCCGGGCACTCTCGGAGCGCGTGAATGCGGAACCCGGCATGCGCGCGGTGCTCATTCGGGACGGCGACTACTATGTCGAGCATCGCCAGCGGATGCAGGTAGCGCGCGACCAGAAAGCGGACCTGTTTGTTTCGATCCACGCGGATGCCGTCGCGGACCGTGGGCCGCAGGGCACCACGGTGTACGCGTTGTCGTTGAAAGGCGCGAGCGACGAAGCGGCACGCCAGCTGGCCGCGCGCGAGAATGCCAGTGTCGGGGGCGTATCACTGCAGGACAAGGATGACGTCCTTGCCTCGGTGTTGCTCGACCTCTCGCAGAACGCAGCGCTGAGTGCGAGCCTGGACGTCGGTGGCGACGTCATTCGCGAGCTGTCGCTCATTGGCAAGACACATCGCCGAACGGTCCAGCAGGCGGGGCTCCTCGTACTGAAGTCGCCGGACATCCCGTCGATCCTGGTCGAGACCGGTTTCATCTCGAACCCGACGGAAGAGCAGCGGCTGCGGGACCAGGCGCACCAGGGACGACTGGCGGATGCAATGCTCCGGGGCATACGCAGTTACTTCTATGAAAACGCGCCCGCGGATACGCGTATCGCGATGGAGGTCCGCAAGCAACCGACGCGCCAGGTCCGGCACGTCATCATCCGCGGCGACACGTTGTCCGAAATCGCGGCACGTTACAGGGTCAGCCCCGCCGACATTCGACGCATGAACAAGCTGTCTAACGACCGTATCCGCGTCGGGCAGACGCTTGCGATACCGGTGTACGCCGGTGGCTGAGCCGCCGGCGGGGAGAGACATTTCCCCGTCGCTTTGAAACAATGGCGGGCTTCCTGTCACCGGTTCACCACGCATCGCAATGCCGATCCAACAGCTTCCCAGCCACCTGATCAATCAGATCGCAGCAGGAGAGGTTGTCGAGCGCCCCGCTTCGGTCGTCAAGGAACTGGTCGAAAACAGTCTTGATGCCGGCGCCACGGATATCCAGGTCGAGGTCCTGGCAGGGGGCTCCCGGCTCATACGCGTGCGCGACAATGGCGCGGGTATTCCGGGAAGTGAACTGCACCTTGCGATGTCCCGGCATGCGACGAGCAAGATCCTGTCGCTGGAGGACCTCGAGGCAGTCGCATCACTGGGTTTTCGCGGCGAGGCCCTGCCCAGTATCGGCTCGGTTGCGAGAGTCTCGCTGACGTCACGCACAGCAGGCGCAAAAGATGCCTGGCGCGTCGATGCGGAAAACGGCGTGTTGTCCGAGCTGAAACCCGCCGCGCACATGACGGGAACGACCGTGGAGGTTCACGACCTCTTTTTCAATACACCCGCACGGCGCAAGTTCCTGCGTACGGAGCGCACCGAGTACGGCCACGTCGAGAAATGGCTGCAGCGGCTCGCCTTGTCGCGGCCGGACGTGGCAATGTCGCTGACACACAATCGGCGCACGTCGTTCGTGCTGCCGGCAGCGACGGATTCCGGCGCACGCCTGGCACGCCTGGCACAGATCCTCGGCGAGCCCTTCGCCGAGCAGGCCATCGCCATCGAGCGAAACGAGGAAGGCATTGCACTCGGCGGCTGGGTCGGGCTGCCGTCCTACAACCGGAGCCAGTCCGACCAGCAGTTCTGGTTCGTCAACGGCCGCAGCATCGTCGACCGAACGCTGGCTCATGCCGCGAAGCACGCATACCGAGATGTCCTGTTTCACGGACGATTTGCAGCGTACGTGCTCTATCTCGCCATCGATCCCGTTTCCGTCGACGCCAATGCCCATCCCGCAAAACACGAGGTGCGCTTCCGCGATGCGCGGCGCGTGCACGGCGTCGTGGCGCAATCGCTCGAGCTTGCGCTTCGCGACACTCGACCC
>JBGTLY010000118.1:0-11094 GCA_041743865.1 Woeseiaceae bacterium | reverse complement strand
GACACGGAGTGCCTGAACGAGAGCGCGCAATAGTTTGAGTGGGGCGCCAACCCACGCAAGCCCACCCTTGCGGCGCAGACCCGCGACGCCAATCCATTCGATGTCGATGCCGGCGGCCGGCACGATGCGCGCCTCGATGCCTGCGCGCGTGCCGAGCCACACCACCGGTTGCGCATGTTCTTCCAGGGCGCGTGCCACCGCGAGCGCCGGGAAGACGTGTCCGCCGGTGCCGCCGGCCATGATCAGTATCGGCCTGACGGTCATGGGCGAGGCGCCTTTTTCGCCGTCTTTTTAGCCGGGTTGCCGGTGGCGCTCTTGCGATTGACCGGCTTGGCATCGACAGCAAGTTCGTGATGGATGCGCAGGAGGAGCGCAACCGCGATCATCGTAACGATGAGGCTGCTGCGCCCGTAGCTGATCAGGGGCAACGTCAAACCCTTCGTCGGCAACAGACCCATGTTGACGCCGAGATTGATGAACGTCTGGAGGCCGAGCCATGTACCGAGCCCGACGGTGACGTACGACTCGAAGAATCGCTCGGCGTTATACGCTCTTATTGCGAGTTGGAATATGCGCCACAGCAAGGCCATGAACACGGCGATCAGGAGCAGGGATCCAACGAGCCCGAACTCCTCGGCATACACGGCGAAAACGAAATCGGTGTGGGCTTCCGGCAGATAGAAGAGCTTCTGCACACTATTGCCGAGGCCGACGCCGAGCCATTCCCCGCGACCGATCGCGATGAGTGACTGCGTGAGCTGGAAGCCCGACGCAAACGGGTCCGACCACGGGTCCAGGAATCCGGTCAGCCGCTGCATGCGGTACGGCGATGCGATGGCCAGGAACGCCATACCGACAACGGCAACGATGAAGACCAGCAGGAAGTCCCGGATCCGCGCGCCGGCCACGAAGAGCATCGTAAGCGTCGTGGCCGTCAACACCACGGCCGCGCCGAAGTCCGGTTCGGCGAGGAGCGCGGCACACGCCAGCATCACGACCAACATCGGCCTCAGGAAGCCGGAAAAACGTTCACGGAGTTCACGCGTGCGCCGCACGAGATAGCCGGAGAGATACACGATGATGCACAGGCGCGCCGGCTCCGATACCTGCAGGTTCATAACGCCCATGCGTATCCAGCGACGGCTGCCGTTTACTTCGTAGCCGACTCCCGGGACCAGCACGAGAAGCAGCATTCCGAGTCCCGCGAGGAGTGCGAGGGGACCGAGCGTGCGCCAGACCTGCATGGGGACATGCAGGCAGAAAAAACCGGCAACGCAGCCGATCACGGCAGCAACGAGCTGACGCTCGAGGTAGAAAAACGGGTCGCCGGTCGTGTTGTCCGATACGGCAATGGACGCCGATGCGAGTATGACGAAGCCGCCGAACAGCAGGGTCAGCACGATCGTCACGAGCACGGGATCGAACTGCAGGGACGTCCGGAGCCGCGCGGGGAAAGGAAATACGGAAGTCGCGGCACTCACGGGCCGAGCCTCCGGACCGCGGCGGCGAAGGCATCGCCCCGTGCGCCGTAGTTCGCGAACTGATCGAGGCTCGCGCAGGCCGGGGCCAGCAGTACGGTATCCCCCTTCTCGGCCTGGCGGGCTGCCTGTTCCACCGCATCGTCCATGTCGTCCGCGATGTAGACGGGCCGCACAGTATCGAGGGCGTCTTCAATCTTCCTGGCGTCCGTTCCGATGAGCACCGCCGCACGCAGCCGATTCTCGAGTGCTGCACCGAGCGGTGCGAAATCCTGCCCCTTGCCGACGCCACCGGCCAGCAACACGAGCATGCCCTCGACCGACTCGATCGATGCAATCGCCGCTGCCACGTTGGTCGCCTTCGAGTCGTTGATATAGTCGACGCCCCGAACACGGGCCACATACTGCATCCGGTGCGGCAACCCCGGGAATTCCGTCAGTACCTGCAGCATCGGCCCGAGGTCGAGACCGGCCATCTCCCCGGTCGCCAGCGCCGCCAGCGCGTTGGCCTGGTTGTGTCGGCCGAACAGGGCGAGCTCCTTCGTCGACAACAGCAGCGTCGCGCCGCGTGCGAGGTAGGTCTCGCCGTCCGTACTACGCAATCCGTAGTGGCCGTCGTCGGGCTCGTCGAGTCCAAAGCTCGTCCACTGGGAAATATGCCGGATGTACGCGCTGACCTTCTCGTCCGCGCGATTGATGACGGCGGACTTGGCCTCGCGAAAGATACGGTACTTGGCCTCGCGATACTCCCGTTCGTCGCGGTGCCAGTCGAGATGGTCCGGGGCGACATTGAGCAGGACGGCAACGTCCGCAGGCAGCGTCACGGTCCGCTGGAGCTGAAAGCTCGAGAGCTCGAGTACATATCCGTCGGGCGCTTCGCCGGCGAGCAGGTCGAGGGCCGGCTCGCCGAGATTGCCGCCGACACGCACCCGGAATCCGGCCGCGTTGCACATGTGCCCGAGCAGGGTGGTCACCGTGCTTTTGCCATTTGAACCGGTGATCGCCATGAATGGAGCCGTCGTGGACTCGACGAACAGCTCGATGTCGCTGACGACCTCGACGCCCGCGCTGCGCGCTTCGGCGAGCAGCGGATGCGTATCCGGAATTCCCGGAGACACGATGAGGCGGTCTACGGCATCAGGAAGCCGGATGCCGCCGAGCACGACGTCGGCTCCCGGGAAGATGGCCTGCAGCTCGTCGAGACCCGGCGGCGCCTCGCGCGTATCGAAAAAGTCTGCGTCCTGTCCGTTGCGACTCAGGTAGCGCGCGACGGACAGTCCCGTGGCGCCCAGCCCGACGACGAGATTTCTGCTCTCTGTCTTGCGCACGGCACTCATCGGATTTTCAGGCTCGCAAGGCCGACCAGCACCAGGATCACCGTGATGATCCAGAAACGGACGATGACCTTGGGTTCGGCCCAGCCCTTGAGCTCGAAGTGATGATGAATCGGTGCCATCCGGAACACCCGTTTACCGGTCAGCTTGAACGATGCGACCTGGATCATCACTGATAAGGTCTCGATGACGAATACACCGCCCATGATCGCCAGCACCAGCTCCTGGCGGACGACAACCGCGACCACGCCGAGTGCAGCGCCGAGCGCGAGGGCACCAATGTCGCCCATGAATACCTGGGCAGGATAGGTATTGAACCAGAGAAACCCGAGGCCGGCGCCGCAGAGCGAGGCGCAGAACACGAGGATCTCGCCGGTCCCGGGTACATAGGGAATATCCAGGTAATCGGAGAAATTCACGTTGCCCGTGACATAGGCGAACATGCCGAGCGCGCCGCCGACCAGGACCGCCGGCATGATCGCGAGGCCATCGAGTCCGTCGGTCAGGTTGACCGCGTTCGAGAAGCCGACAATAAAGAAGTACGTCACGACGACCTGGAACGCGCCTAGGGGGATCGCCAGGTCCTTGAAATACGGAATCAGCAACGACGTCGAAACGTCGTCGGTCGCCGTGACGTACAAAGCAATGGCTGCGGTGATCGCCGCAGCCGACTGCCAGAAGATCTTCTGCCCCGCCGAAATTCCGGCCGGGTTCTGCAACACGAGTTTCTTGTAGTCATCCACGTAGCCGATCGCGCCGAACGCAAGCGTGACGAGCAAAACGATCCACACGTAGGTATTTTCGAGGTCCGCCCACAGCAGGGTGCTGACAGCGATCGCGGTGAGGATGAGTGCTCCGCCCATCGTTGGAGTGCCGGCTTTGGGCAGGTGCGTCACCGGTCCATCGGCCCGGATCGGCTGGCCGACCTGGTTGATCGACAGTCGCGCGATCATTCGCGGTCCGACGACGAAGGAGAGCACGAGCGCTGTGAGCGCGCCAAGAATGGCTCGCATGGTCAGGTAGTTGAAGACGTTGAAGCCCGACTCGAACTGTGCCAGGTAGTTTGTCAGGTACAGGAGCATGTCAGTGACGACCTCCCGTGTCGGCGCCGAGCGCCTCGAGGACCCGCTCCATGCGCATGAAACGGGAACCTTTGACGAGCACGTTGGTACCGGGCGCGAGCTCTTTGTCGAGCGTAGCGACGAGTTCGTCGACGCCCGCGAACCACGACGCGCCGTCACCGAAGGCTTTCACAGTAAGGCGCGACAATTCGCCGATCGCGAGCAGGCGATCGACGCCGGCCTCGCGGGCTGCTTCACCGACCTCGCGATGCAGCGAGGCAGCGTTCTCGCCCAGTTCACCCATGTCGCCGAAGACGAGGATGCCGGTGCCATCGAGCGATGCGAGGAATTCGGCCGCAGCCCCGACGCTCAGGGGATTCGCATTGTAGCTGTCGTTGTAGAACAACGCCCCGCGGGGTCCCGCAAGCGGTTGCAGGCGGCCGTGCACTGGCCGGACATTTTCGCGGCCGGCCTGGACCTGTTCCGGCGCGAGACCGAGGGCGGTGGCAATGGCCGCGGCGGCACAGGCATTCCGTACGTTGTGGCGTCCGGGTAAGGAAAGTTGGACGTCGACGACCGCCGCCGGCAGGCTCAGTCGGAACGTGGAACCGCCGCTGCCGGCAACGATGTCCGTGGCGCGTATATCAGCCGCCTCATTCAGGCCGAAGCTCAGTAGTTCGATGTCGGCGGCCAGTCCACGCCAGTACTGGAACCAGGCATCATCGGCATTCAACACAGCGACGCCGGGCCGGCTTTGCGACTGCAGGATTTCACCCTTGGCACGTGCAACGCCCTCGATCGACCCGAATCCTTCGAGATGTGCTGCCGCGGCGTTCGTGATAGCCACGATGTCCGGCTCGGCAAGCGCACAGAGGTAAGCGATTTCGCCGGCGTGATTGGCTCCCATTTCAAGTACCGCGTAGCGATGGCTGTCCGCGATGCGAGTCATCATCAGTGGCACGCCGATGTCGTTGTTCAGGTTGCCTTCGGTGGCGAGCGTCGGCGCCGCTTCTGCGAGGCAAGCTGCCGTGAGCGCTTTCAGCGTGGTCTTGCCGTTGCTCCCGGTGATCCCTACGACCACGGCGGACTGTTGGCGGCGCCAGCCCGCGCCAAGTCTACCGAGTGCAAGCCGCGTGTCGTCCACCGTGATCTGGGCCAACGGCACCTCGCTCTGGCGTGTCACGATCACCCCTGCCGCACCTCGTTTTGCGGCCTCGGCAACGTAATCGCTGCCATCGAAGTTCGGGCCTGCCAGGGCGATGAACAGTTCGCCGTCGCGGATCGAGCGGGTGTCGGTACTCACACCGTCGAATTGCCGGTCCGTGCCGTGCAGTCTGCCTCCAGCGTAGCCGGCGGCGTTTGACAGGGTCGTCAGCACGCGCCGTCCTCCCGTCGGCGAAGCGCCGCAGCGGCCACATCGACATCGGAAAACGGGATTCGCCGATCACCAATCCGCTGGGTGTTCTCGTGTCCTTTGCCCGCGATGAGCACGGTGTCGCCGACTTGCGCGCCACAGATTGCCGTTACAATTGCAGTGCCGCGATCCGTGATGGTCTCTACGTTGGAACCGGCAGGAACACCCGCGAGGACGTCAGCAATGATTGCCTCGGGCGGTTCCGATCGCGGATTGTCGCTCGTCACGACAATTCGGTCCGCAAGCTCGGCGGCAGCTCGTCCCATTTCGGGCCGTTTACCGGTGTCACGCTCCCCGCCACAACCGAACACACACCAGACGGCCCCGCGGGTGTGGGCACGAACGGCTGTCAGCACGGCCCGCAACGCATCCGGCGTGTGCGCATAGTCCACATAGACGCCGATGCCGGCTTCCTGCCCGACGCTCTGCAAGCGTCCTGGTGGCGCCGTGACGCTGGCCAGCGCCTGGCAGGCCGCGGCCAACGATACGCCACGAGCGAGCAACAGGCCCAGTACGCAGGCAGCATTGGCGACGTTGAACGCACCGATGAGCGGCAACTCAAACTCGCCGTCGCCCCAGGTCGACCGGACCGCGACGCGACTGCCGCCGGCCGTTGCGGAAAGCATGTCGAGGAGCACGCGCGGACCAGCAGCCGCGGCGACGCCGGGAATCGTGCCGACGGACACGACGCTCGGGCCGCAACGCTCAGCCAGTAATGCGCCGAATTCCGAATCGACATTAATGATGCGGTGCCGTGCACCGAAGTCCTCGAACAGCCGTGCCTTGGCTGCACCGTAGGCCGTCATGTCGCCGTGATAGTCGAGGTGGTCGCGGGTCAGGTTCGTGAAAATGGCCGCATCCAAGCGCACGCCAGCGACGCGCTCCTGGTCCAGGGCATGGGAGGAAACTTCGATCGCAGCGGCCCGGGCGCCCTGATCGCGAAAGCCAGCGAGCCGGCGATGCAGTTCGATCACGTCAGGGGACGTCATGTCGTCGACCGCGGCAAGCTCGCCCAGTCCGTGACCTAGCGTTCCACTGTAGGCGCAGCTCTCCCCGAGCTCCGTCAGGCACTGTGAGACCAGCCACGCCACGGTCGATTTGCCGTTCGTCCCTGTCACGCCGACAACGGCGATGCTGTCCGACGGGGCGTCGAAAAACCGGTTTGCAAGCGCGCCGAGGCGGCCACAGAGAAACGGTACCGGCAACAGGTGAATGCCGGTATCGCCAGCGGGTAGCACGCCGGTCGTGCTGTCGTAGGCAGCGGCGACCGCGCCGCGCCGCACGACGTCCTTCAGGTAGTCGAGCCCATGGCTGCGCAGCCCCCGGCACGCAAGAAACAGGCTGCCGTGACCCACACGACGGCTGTCGCTCGTGATGTCCTCGATTGTCAGGGCAGGTGCATCGACGATGCCCGCAAACAGATCCTCCAGCGTCATCTGGTCCACGACGTGCTCGGCCGGCATGCTCATGGCCGCACCGCCTCGGTACTCATCGCCTGCATCACGCTACCCGTCTCCCGTGCGGGCAGTGCATCGGGCGGCACCGCAAGCAGCCGGAGCGATTCCGACATCACGTCCGCGAACACGGGCGCCGCGACGTCGCTGCCGTAATACAATTCTCCGTGCGGCTCGTCGATGACGATAACCGCGGCGAGCCGTGGGTCACTCGCCGGCGCCAGACCCGCGAATATCGAAAAGTACTTGTCGCGGGAGTACCCGCCGAGGCCCGACTTCCAGGCAGTGCCGGTTTTGCCTGCGATACGGTAGCCGGTCACCGCGGCTTTAGTCCCGGTCCCGCCGGGACGCACAACCTCCTCGAGCATCTGGGTCACGGTCATAGCGGTGTCGGGGCGCACGACCTGGTGGCTCTCGGCAGCCTGCTCGAGGGCTACGAGCGACACCGGCCGCATGCGGCCCCCGCTGCCCAGCGTGGCATAGGCTTGCGCGAGCTGGAGCGGTGTCACGGAAACGCCGTAGCCGTAGCCCAGCGTCGCCTGGTTGATTTCCTTCCAATTGTCGTAGTGCGTCAGGAGACCCGCCGATTCCCCGGGAAAGCCGCTCGTCGTGAGTTCGCCAAAGCCGAAATTGGTCATTGTGGACCATAAATGATCTGCGGGCAGGGCCATCGCCAGCATCGTGGCGCCGACATTGGAGCTGCGGGACAGGATGGTGGTCAGGCTTATGCGCCCGAGGTTGCGCTTGTCCTCGATTTTTTTCGGACCGACGGTGATCGAGCCGGGCGCGGTGTCAATGATGCTGCTCGGCCGGAAGTCGCCACTGTCGAGCGCCGCAGCGACGATCAGCGGCTTGATGCTCGAGCCCGGCTCGAAGATGTCGGTGATGGCGCGATTGCGATAGCGCTCCGCCGAGTATTGAGCGCGATCGTTCGGGTTGTAGCTCGGCTGGTTGACCATTGCCAACACCTCGCCGGTATGGACGTCCAGCACGACAACCGAGCCGGACAGCGCGTCGTGTTGGCGCATTGCGGCCTTGAGCGCGCGATACGCGAGATACTGAATCCGAAGATCAATGCTCGTCCGGAGATCCTTGCCCTCGTGCGGCGGCCGAATGCTCTCGACATTCTCGACTGAGCGGCCCAGCCGGTCCTTGAGTACCCGTTTCGCTCCCGACTCACCGGCAAGCCAGTGGTCAAAAGCAAGTTCCATGCCCTCCTGGCCGGCATCGTCGACATTGGTGAAGCCGACGAGATGCCCCGTCACTTCGCCTGCCGGATAGTAACGCCGGTACTCCCGCTGCACGTTCACCCCCGGCATGTTCAGCGCGAGCACCTCGCGAGCCTGTTCGGGGCTCAGGTGCCGACGTAGGTACAGGAACTCCTTGTCCATGCTGCGCGTGATCCGGCGGATCAGGAGGTCCGGGTCCACACCGAGCACAGCGGCTAGCCGCGGTACGCCGTCGACGGCCGGCGCGAGCTCCTTCGGGTTCGCCCAGATACTGTCCACCGGCGTGCTGATGGCAAGCGGCTCACCGTTGCGGTCCGTGATCGAGCCGCGATGCGCTGCGATTTTTTCCACGCGCAGGTGCCGCGTGTCGGCCTGCCGCGTCAGAAATTCCGTATCGAGCACTTGCAAATGCACAGCCCGGGCGACGAGTGAGCCAGCCACCAGGCCAAAGGCCGCGAGCACGAGTGTCGAGCGTCCCACGAAGCGCCTTGAGGTCTGGGCCCTGGTTTCCGCGCCGCGTGTCATCGCTTCTCGATGACGAAAATATCCGTCGCCGCGGGCCGCGTCAGTTGCAGGTCGCCGGTCGCCACCTGTTCGATTCTTGCGTGCGTCGCCCAGGTACTTTGCTCAATCTGCAGCTGACCCCATTCGATATTCAGTTCGTCACGTTCATCGGTAAGCTCTTCGAGCTCCACGAACAGCTTGCGGGACTCGTGCTTGGTATAAACGAGCGCCATGGCCGCGACGACGCAGACCGCCATCAGTACGAATACCAGCACGAGCGGCTGCCGCGTGTCTTGCTCGACGTTCATTGCCTTTCCGCGACGCGCAATCGCGCACTGCGCGCGCGCAGGTTAGTTTCTATTTCAGCGGTGTCCGCCGTTACCGGCTTGCCGACAAGGGCGAGCTTTGGGCGGAACGCCGCCGGAATCTCCGGCATTCCGCGGTATTGTTCCGGCTCCCGCGCGTTCTCCCGCATGAAACGCTTTACGATCCTGTCTTCGAGCGAATGAAAAGCAATGACGCACAGCCGGCCGCCGGGGCGCAGCACGCGCAGGGATTGCTCGAGTGCGGCTTCCAGCTGCCCGAGCTCATCATTGATGGCGATTCGAATTGCCTGGAACGTCCGGGTGGCCGGATGCCGGCGCGCACCACGCAACCGGGCGGGTGTTGCGGCCTCCACAATCGCGGCGAGTTGCCCGGTACGCAGGATCGGCTGGCGCTCTCGTGCGCCGACGATCGCACGCGCTATGCGGGCGGCGAGCGGTTCTTCGCCAAGTGTCTTCAGTGTTCGTTTCAATTCTTTTTCGTCCACGCCGGCCAGCCAGTCGCTTGCGCTGCTGCCGCGGTCCGGATCCATGCGCATGTCGAGCGGCCCGTCCCGAAGAAAACTGAAGCCGCGTTCCGCGTCATCGAGTTGCGGCGATGAAACGCCGAGGTCGAGCAGCACCCCATCGACCTCTCCGGTGACTCCCCGTGCATCCGTGTACGTTTGAAGCTGTCCACACTCGCCCCTGATTAACTCGAAACGCGGGTCTTCGGTCATGTGCAGCGGCGCCGCAGCAATCGCCTGCGGATCGCGGTCTATCGCCAACAACCGCCCTTTACTGCCGAGTTCTCGCAGAATGGCGCCCGCATGCCCTCCGCGCCCGAACGTTCCGTCGATGTAAGTACCCCCATCCCTGATCCGCAATCCGTCGAGGACCGGCATGAGCAGCACCGGCACGTGCACGTCGCTGCCCATTCGAGTACCGGCACCTAGAACGCAATGGACTCGAGGTCTGCTGGCAGTTCGCCGTCATCATCCTCGCCGAGCCATTGTTCCCGTTTCTCGTTCCAGGTTGCCTCGTCCCACAATTCAAACTTGTTGCCCTGCCCGATCAGCATTCCGTTCTTGTCGAGGCTCGCGAAGTCCCGCAATTCGCGTGACAGGAGAATGCGTCCGTTGGCATCCATCTCGACCTCCGTCGCGTAACCCACCATAATTCGCACAATTCGCCGTGCGGACTTGTTCATACTGGGCAGGCGAACGAGTTTGCGTTCCAGTTCTTCCCAGTCCGGCATCGGGTAAACGAGAAGGCAGTGATCCTTGTCCACCGTCACGACAATCTGGCCATCGCATCGGGAAGCCAACCGGTCCCGGTACCGGGTCGGTATGGCCATGCGGCCCTTGGCATCCAGGCTGACTTTGCTTGCCCCTCGAAACATCCTGACCTGGGCCGTCCGGGAACCGCTCTTCTGTTGCGATATCCGGGCTCCACGCCCATTTCCTCCCACATTTTTCCACTTTTCGACACTATAGGACCGGCCCTGGAGTCCGTCAACAACGTGCGTCAATAATTCTTGTTTCTACAGGGACTTAGAGGCGAATTCGTGGCCCGAATCGGGCAAAAAATGGCAGGCTTCATGCGAGCAAAATCAAACTCTTAGCCTTGCTTCTTCGACGAGTGCTGTCTATTGGCCGACAAGCTCTCGTGCAACGCGTGCTCAGGAAGCCAGGGTGACGTATTGCGCGAAGCGCCAAAAAGGGCGCGCCGCCTAAAGAATGACGGGTCGGTTCGGCCGTTCGTTGACGTCGTAAACGTCGCGCGGAAACTCCGCAGCCAGGATCGTCGTGACGGCATCGATAGCAGCAAGCGCACCAGTCTCGAAATGTCCGGCAGCAAAGGCGCTCTGCATATCGACGCAGATGCCACACCACTCCGCTTCCGCGACACGTTCCCGATAGCCGCGATCTGCGACGATTTCGATGTCGTGTTCGGCCAGCAGTACGTAGATCAGCACGCCGTTGTTCTTTTCCGTGTCCCACACACCGAGGTCGGCAAACGCCCGGATCGCCTGCGCCCGCGCAGCCCGCCCGCGCAGAAGGTCACCAATATCCATCGCGCATTCGATCGCGAACTGTATTTCGCCGGCGTGGCGGGTCTCAGAATCGCGTATCGCCTCTTCAATGGCGCGTAGCGCGGACGACGGAAACGCGCGATGCAGTGCAAAGCGCGTCGTCGTGAGGTTTCGCCAATACCTGTTCATTCGAAAGCCTCTACCAACCGCCGGACGCGCCGCCGCCACCGAACCGTCCGCCGCCGCCCCTGAAACCGCCGCCGCCGCGGCCCCCGAACCCCCC
>JBGTLY010000117.1:0-4110 GCA_041743865.1 Woeseiaceae bacterium | reverse complement strand
ACGCAGCGGCGTTCGCGGAGGCCGTCGAATCGGCGGGCGGGGAGCTTACCGTCGAGGCCGGCCTGGAAAGTATCGTGGCGTCGGGCGAGTTCCTCGCCCGGGACGCCGCGCTCATGGTCGGGTTGCTGGCCGACCTGCTCCGGCGCCCCGCTCTCGAGGCGACGGAGCTCGACAAGCTCCGCGACCGGCAGATCAGCTTCATCCGGGCGGCAAAAGACGGGGATCCGGGTGAATTGATGCCGGACTACGCCCGTGCGTTCGTCTTTGGCGAGCATCCCTACGGCAACCCGGTGTCCGGGGATGAGATGACCCTCGCCGCAATCACTCACGACGACGTGGTCGGGTACTACGAGGGCCACGTGGGCGCCGATCGGCTCGTTCTCGCGGTGGCGGGCGACTTCGAGACGACCGCGATGCGGGCCCTCCTTACCGAGGCGTTCGGGGACTGGGAGCCCGCCGGGACCGCGCTCGAGCCGATACCCGCGCCTGTTCCGGCCCGCGGGGGACGGGTGTTACTCGTCGACAAACCGGGCGCCACGCAGACCTACTTCTGGCTCGGCAATCTCGGCGTCGCTCGCGACTACCCGCTCCGCGCGGAACTGGATGTGGCGAACACACTTTTCGGTGGCCGCTTCACGTCCATGCTCAACACCCGCCTCCGGGTGGAGTCGGGCCTGACGTACGGGGCGTCCTCGGAGCTCCTGCAACCCACCCTGCCCGGAACCGTGGCGATTCGCTCATTCACTCGCACCGACGCCACCATCGAGGCCATCGACATGGCACAGGACGTCCTGTCCCGATTTCAGGACGCCGCACCCGCGCCCGAGGCGATCGATTCCGCACGGAACTATATTCTCGGCCGGTACCCGACTCGCTTCGAGACGTCAGCGCAACTCGCCGCGCAGTTCGCCACGCTCGAGCTTTACGCGCTCGGGCGCGACACGATCGACGGTTACGGCGACGCGATGGGATCTGTCACAACGGAGTCGCTTCGGCCGGTGATCGATGCAGTCTACCCGCTGCGCGATGAACTCCTGTTCGTGATCCTGGGCGACGCTGCCGCAATACGCGAGTCGCTCAGGAAGTATGGCGCCGTGACCGAAATGCCGGTCACGGCGCCTTCGTTTGATCCGTTGTCCTACTGGAACAGATAGCGTAAGCCGATGCCGTAGTGGTTCGCGTCATCACCGTAGCTCAGGCCCAGGCCCATCGCAAATTGCCGGGTCAGGTAGTACCAGGCTTCGCCCTCGATGGCGGTGGAATCGCCCGCATCGCCAAGGTCCGCGTAGCTGATCGCACCCGACACTTCCACCTGCGGGTAAACGAATACGCGCAAACCCAGTGCCGTTCCAAGGCCATCATTATCGAGCCTGCCCGCTGCGCCACTGGCTTCGACGTTAATGTAGGCCAGGTTGAGGTACAGGCTCATATTGGGCGCGAGCGGCGTATGCAAACCTCCGCCGATCCATACCTGGTCGTAGTCGGAATTGAGGTCGAGATCCGCACGGGAAAACTTGGCGAAGGCGTGCCACATATCGCCGACTTCGATCGAACCGTAGAGACCGTAACCGTCGCCGTCCACATCCTCTGGCCCGGCGTCGACCTCCGTCCGGCTGTAGTTACCCTGGATGTAGTTGTAGCTTATGTCCTGCGCCAGCAAAGGGCCGCCGGCCGCCAGCAGCAAAATGATAGTGATTGCACGCATGGAAATGTGCCTCCTCAGGTATTCAGGAATTGTTTTTGAACCGCAAAAGTGTGCTAGAGCGGGCTGTACGCAGGATGTATGTCGTCCCGGGCCTTGCGCCAAGTGTGACACAAGCGTCTACCTGGGACGCAAGCGCGACCGGTCCGACGTCAGTCGCTGGCGGCTCGGGTGGGGTGGCCCGGGGTGTGGATGACGAGGGAGCTCTCGCCGGTTTCCGGGAGTCCGAAACCCAGGCGGTCCTCGGTGGAAGCCTCGTGGGCGCCGGCAATTTCCCGGACTTCGCGCTCGTGCTCGTCGGCGTTGCGGGACTCGAACGCATCGCCCGCGCCCGTGACGATCGAGCGGCCGGGCGCCGTGAAGCAGTTGGTGGTTCTATTTGCCGATGCAGAACTCGCTGAAAATGCGGCCAAGGAGCTCGTCGGAACTGACCTCGCCGGTGATGGTGCCAAGCGCCTGAGCGGCGAGTTTGAGTTCCTCGGCAAGGAGTTCTCCGGCGCCCTCGTCCGCGAGCGCAAAACGGCCCGCGTCGAAGTGTCCGCGCGCCTTCCCGAGCGCCTCGATATGTCGTCGGCGTGCCGTGAACGCTCCCTCGCCCAGGTTCCGGTACCCGGCCAGGTACTTTATGTGTTCGCGCAAGGCCGCCAAGCCGGCGCCAGTCCGTGCAGATACCGCGAGGCCATCTCCCGACTTGCGGTCGACGAGGTCGATCTTGTTGTGCACGTCGACGACCGGAATTCCGTACGGCACGTCGTCGACGGCGTAAGGGTCCGGGCAACTCGCGTCGCGAATCCACAGGACGGCATCCGCCTCCTGCATTGCCGCGCGGGCGCGGCGTATTCCCTCCTGCTCCACGACACCCGGGTCCTCGCGAAGTCCCGCCGTGTCGACGAGCTCCACCGACAAGCCGTCGATATCGATCGTCTCCCGCAGAATATCGCGTGTCGTCCCCGCAACATCCGTAACGATTGCGGTCTCCTCACCGGAAAGCCGGTTCATGAGGCTCGATTTGCCGGCATTCGGCCGGCCTGCGATTACGACCCGGAAGCCGTCGCGGAGCACGCGACCGATGCTGGCACGGGCAAGCAGATCGTCAAAGGCTGCCGCGCAATCGTCAATCCGCCGCGCCAGTGCCTCGTCGGCGAGAAAATCGATCTCTTCCTCGGGAAAGTCGATGGCCGCCTCGACGTGCACGCGTAACGCACCCAGGTCTGAAACCAGTCGATCCACGGCCCGGGAAAAGTCACCGGCGAGTGAGCGCAGCGCCGCGCGTGCGGCTTGCGCGGTACTGCTCTCGATGAGGTCGGCGATCGCCTCCGCCTGCACGAGATCCAGCTTGTCGTTCATGAAGGCGCGTTGTGAGAATTCGCCCGGCGCGGCGCGGCGCGCGCCCAGGCTTACGGCCGCTGCGACGAGCGCCGCGAGAACCACCGGACCGCCATGACCCTGCAGCTCCAGGACGTCCTCGCCGGTATAGGAGTCCGGCCCCGGGAAATACAGGGCGATGCCGCGGTCGATGAGGGTGCCATCCGCGTGTCTGAACGCGGCGAGCGTGGCATGGCGTGGCTTCGGTACACTCCCGAGGAGGGATTCGGCGAGCGCAGGCACATCCGCGCCTGACAATCGTACGATGCCGATTCCACCGATGCCGGGCGGTGTCGCAGCGGCGACGATGGTGTCGGTCGATGAATGCATACGATGACAGGAACAGCGAGGGAGGCACTATGCAGAATGACGACGCGGGCGACAACCGCCGCCTGACGGGGTCGGCGGATGAATCCGTCGCGCGGACCCCGATCGACAGTTTCACCACCGACTTGTCGGTCGCGACGCACGCGATGGTGGCGGACGAGCCGGCCGACAAGGGCGGGCATGGCCTGGGTCCCACGCCTTACGACCTGCTGTCCGCCGCACTTGCGAGTTGTACGAGCATGACGCTCAGGATGTACGCATCCCGCAAGTCCTGGCCGCTGAAATCGGTAACGGTGCGGGTTCGGCACGGGAAGCGTCACATCGATGACTGCGCCGATTGCACCTCCGACGCGAGCCAGATCGACGAGTTTCGGCGCGAAATTGCGCTCGAGGGCCCGCTCGACGAGGGGCAGCGCCAGCGACTGTTCGAGATCGCCGACAAGTGTCCCGTGCACCGGACTTTGCAGGGTGAAATAAAGATCCGGACTACCCAGGCTTAGGTGCCGCGCGCCCGTTCCGGGTGCGCCCCGACTGCCTACTCCGGGTCTGCGTCGTCGGGCTTCGCCTTCCTGCCCTTCTTCGGTTTGCCTTGCTTGCGGGCGACCGCCTCCGCGTGAACCACCTTGTTGATTCGCCATTGCTGCGCTATCGACAGGAGGGTGTTCGTCACCCAGTACAGCACCAGCCCTGACGGGAAGAACGCAAAAAAGCCGGTG
>JBGTLY010000116.1:0-2432 GCA_041743865.1 Woeseiaceae bacterium | reverse complement strand
GTACTGCGGGCGGCGGCAGTGGCCAAGGGACCGGCGGCGCTGCCGGTTCCGTCGGTGAGTACCCGGGCGAGTCCGCCGAGGAACGCGCCGAACGGCTGGGCCGCGAGCTGGACAAATCGCTCGGCGGCTTCGACGAGGCATTACATGAGGAACAACAGGAAATTGCCGCCGCCGGTCGTTCGACAGAAGGGTTTGATACGGAGGGTGGCGGCGAAGAGGGCGGCGGCCTGATCGGCCTCGGCTCCCAGGGCGGCAATATGTCGGGCCTGCCCGGTGAGGCCGGTATGGCTGGCGGCAGTACGGCCATACCCGATATCGAGGGCTTGTCCGAGGATGAAATCGCGTCGCGTACGCCGGAAGACGTGCCGACGATGGTCGACGACGACATCATCGCCCGGCAGCTTCGCGAAGCGGCCCTGACAGAGGACGATCCGGTTCTTCGCGAGCGCCTGTGGGAAGAGTATCGCAAGTACAAAGGCATATGATTCAGCAGCCGACTATCCATCGACTTGTAGCGCGCGCCATCGCGCTCGTACCGCTCATTGCGTTGAGCGCCTGTTCCGTCAACGAAGTCATCACCGCAGAAGAATCCGAACTCGTCGTCGCCGCGGCGGCGAAGGAAGAATCAAAACTGCTCGACGTCGGAATCATTGAATTCGATGCCGGCGTACCGGACGACAATAACCCGGAAAAGTCTCGGATCTACGACGAGATTCGTGATGCAGAGTCGCGTTATCTTGCGTACCACCTCAAGTCGACGATGCAGGGTACCGGCCATTGGGGCGCCGTACGCGTGATTCCATCGGAAAATGCCTACACTGATGTTCTCGTGCATGCACGGATCGTGAAGTCCGACGGCGAATACGTCACGTTGGAAGTCGACGTTTCGGATACCTCGGGTCAGCACTGGTATACCCGAAAGTACGAAACCCAAACGGGCGTTTCGTCCTACTCCGAGCGTCGTGACCGTCGCCTCGATCCGTACCAGAAGATTTTCAACGACATTGCGAACGACCTGCAGTCCTTCACGCAGACGCTGCCGCCGGAGTACTTCGACACCCTGCGCCACATATCGGAGCTACGATTTTTCTCGGACATGTCGCCGGATGCATATGGCGAACATCTGAGTTACGACGAAGATGGGTTCGTGACAATCAATCGGTTGCCCGCAGAGAACGATCCGTCCGTCGCGCGTTTGCGGCAGATACGCGAGCGCGACCGGCTGGTCATTGACATGTTGAACGAGCACTACGCCAATTTCTACTACGGCATCGCGATTCCCTATCACGCCTATCGAAAAGCGTCACGCGAGGAAGCCGTAAATTATCGCCAGGTCAAGCGTTCGGCGGCCCTGCAGACATTGATGGGTGTCGTCGTGCTTGCAGGTTCGCTGCAGGTTGATACCAGCGACACCAGTTACTCGCGTTATCGCATGAAGCAGAGTCTCCAGGCTATCGGTGTCACGGAAGGCTTCAACGCCATCATGCGGGGCATTACCCGGAAGACCGAGGCATCCATCCACGTCGAGGCCATCAAGGAACTCGCAGAGTCCTTCGGCTCCGAGGCCGCACCGATGGTCGTCGATGTGGAGGGCCAGCAACGACGGCTGACCGGGACGGCTGCGGCGCAGTACGAGGCGTGGCGCAAGATGCTCGGTGAGATTTACGAGGCCGAGACCGGATTCGCAACCGTCGATGTCGGTGCGCCGGAGCGTGCACCGGAACCCACGCTCTAGGTGCCGGCACTCCAGTAGATCGTCCATGGCCGAACTCAAGGGCGGGATTTTGCTCGCCGATCGCTATACTCTGCGGCGGCTCCTCGGCGCCACCGCGGACGTCGAAGTCTGGCTTGCCGCGGACCGGGTAACTCGCGCCGATGTTGCGCTCAAGATTCTCGTATCGGGATCCGGGCGTCAGGATGCGTTGCGGCGGGAATGGCAGCTCTGCCTGCGGCTTATGCATGCCCATATCGTTCGCGTGTTCGAATTTCACGAAGCGGACACGGCGACTCACGGCGCATCCTTCAGTCTCCAGTTCATCGACGGACCGGCGATCGACGTGCTTGCGGGTGCGCCATTGCATGACGTCCTGCCGCCCATAGCACTCGTCGCCGACGCGCTGCGATACGCGCATGGCAAGGACATCGTTCATCGCGACATCAAGGCATCGAACGTGTTGCTCGATGCAAACGGTGCGCCGTATGTCATCGATTTCGGCGTTGCGGCTGTGCACGGCGAAGTGCGGGGAGGCGGCTCGCTGATCGCGGCAAGCCCGGAGAGCCTGGCGGGCGAGCCGCCAGCGCCCCCCGATGACATCTTTGCGCTGGGCGGGCTTCTGTACGAACTGGTGAGCGGACGCTCGCCGTGGTCCTCGTCGGCGCCGGAGCAGGACATTCGCGACCGCGAGCCGCCCAAGCTGGCTGCTGCCGATGGC
>JBGTLY010000115.1:0-21212 GCA_041743865.1 Woeseiaceae bacterium | reverse complement strand
GGGCCTTCCGGAGTGCGGGGTCCGCGGGAGCGGTCGCGCTGGTGCCCGCGAAAACGAGGAGCGTCAGGGCGCATGCACCCGAGGCTAAACTCTTCACGTGCACCGGCCGACCATTCCTGCGATCGCCCGACGCTCGTCGATATAGCACCCGCGCCACCATTCGACACGCAGCTGACCCCCGTCATGCAACGCTGCATCCTCCACTGGGGAGAAACAGGCAGCCGCCTGGCGGGCCTTGCAGTTGTGCCGTGAGGGTGCTATTCGCGGATGCCCTCGAGGCCCATAAAGTAGGCGTAGTAGAGAGAGGTATCCTCGATACGGCGAAAGCGCCCGGTCTTGCCACTGTGGCCGGCGGACATATCGGTCTTCAATACCAAAACGTTGTCGTCCGTCTTGTATTCGCGAAGCTTGGCAACCCATTTTGCCGGTTCCCAGTACTGCACCTGCGAGTCGTGCAGACCGGTCGTAACCAGGATACTCGGGTAATCGGCCCGACGTACGTTGTCGTAGGGCGAGTACGACTTCATGTAGTCGTAGTATTCCTTCTCGTTCGGATTGCCCCACTCGTCCCATTCACCCGACGTCAGGGGAATGTCCGCATCCAGCATGGTCGTCACGACGTCGACAAACGGCACGGCGGCCAGCACGCCGTTATACAGCTCCGGCGCCATGTTCAGCACCGCGCCCATCAGCAGGCCACCGGCGCTGCCGCCCATTGCGTAGAGATGCTCGGGTGAAGTATAGCCTTCGTCGATCAGGTACTTCGATACATCGATGAAATCCGTAAAGCTGTTCTTTTTATTGAGCTGGCGCCCGTCGTAATACCATGCGCGACCCATTTCGGAGCCGCCGCGAATATGCGCTATGGCGTAGATGAAGCCGCGATCGAGCAGGCTCAGGCGGTCCGTGCTGAATGTCGGCTCGGTGCTGGAGCCATACGAGCCGTAAGCGTACTGCAGCAGGGGGTTTTTTCCGTTCTTTTCCATGCCTTTCCGGTACACGATGGAAACCGGCACCTGTGTGCCGTCCCGGGCAGTCGCAAAGTGTCGTTCGGTGCGGTAGTTGTTCGTGTCGAAATCGCCGACGACGGGCTGTTCGCGAATGAGTTTCTGCTCGTCCGTGGCCAGGTTGATGTCGTAGGTCGACTTGGGGGTGGTCATCGATTCGTATACGTAGCGAAACCAGTCCGCGTCAAATTCGTGATTGTCGTCAGAGTAGGCGGTGTACACTTCCTCGCCGAAATCCACGCGTCTTGTGTCGCCGGATTCGCGATTCACTATTTCCATCTGGGCAAGGCCGTTTTCAACAATTGTCACGACGAGGTAATCCGCGAATACATCGACGTTCTCAATGAGGGCGTCCTCTCTGTGGGGGACGACTTCCTTCCAGGCCTCCTTGGACGTGTCGTCGAGCGGTGCCTCCATCAATCGGAAGTTCCTCGCACCGTCGTTCGTCAGGATATAAAAGCGGTCGGCTCCGTCGGTGACCTGATACTCGTGGTTCGCTTCGCGGGGCAGGAACACTTGAGGCTTGTCCTGCGGTGTGTTCGCAGACAGATAGCGGACTTCGGTCGACAGTGTCTGTGTGCTCACCAGGTAGAAGTAGGACGACGAAAGTGATTTGCTGAGGTACAGGTAATTGGTTTCGTCGGCCTCTTCGTAGATCAGCGTATCGTTCGCGTCACCCAGCGTGTGGCGGAATACCCGGTACGAGCGCAGCGTGTCCGGGTGCTGCTTGCCGTACAGCAGGGTCTGGCTGTCATTGGCCCATTCTAAATTGGCGTTCGTGTCATCGATCCGGTCCGGCAGCAGTTTGCCTGATTCCAGGTCGAGAAAATACACGTCGTAGAAACGGCGGCCCACATCATCCACAGCATACGCGGCGATGCGGTGGTCGGGGCTCACAGAGAAATTGACCAGCGAGAAGTAGTCCGCATCGCCGGCGAGCTTGTTCACATCGAGCAGGATCTCCTCGGGCGCTTCCAGAGAGCCCTTTCTGCGGGCATAAATCGGATACTCACTGCCTTCGACGTAACGGGTGTAATAGAAATACTCGCCTCGCCTGTAAGGCGCTGACTCGTCATCCTGGCGCAGACGGGCCTTCATCTCATCATACAGAATGCCCTGCAGGCCCTTGAATGGTTCGAGCATCGTTTCCGTATAGGCATTCTCGCCCTCGAGATATGCTATGACGTCCGGGTTTTCGCGCTCACGTAGCCAGAAATAATCGTCAACGCGAGTGTCGCCGTGCAGTTCCAGTGTTACCGGGCGTTTTTCCGGGGACGGCGCCGACGGCTGATCCTGTGTACAGGATGTGACCAGGGCCAGGCAAAGGAGTACGAGGTGTACAGGATTTTTGATTGTCGTCTTCATCGGACCGCCCGGGATCAGGAGTGCACCCCGTATTCTGACGAATCAGCGGCCGCTTAGAAAGCGCTCCGCAATACTGACCATGAAAAATCTTCGGCGGTATGCTGGAGTTCGTCGAAGTAGTCCAGCAGGCTTGCGTAATCGAGAGGTAAAACATTGAATCCTTATTTGACTGCAGCCATCGAGGAAGCCCGGAGGGGGCGTGATGCCGGCGGCATCCCCATCGGATCTGTGCTGGTGATCCGCGACCGCATCGTGGCCCGCGGACACAACCAGCGCGTGCAAAAGGGCAGCGCCGTGCTGCATGCAGAAATGGACTGCCTGGAAAATGCGGGCCGGCTCACCGCCGCCGATTACCGCCAAGCCGTTCTGTATTCCACGCTATCGCCCTGCGATATGTGCAGCGGCGCAATTCTTTTGTACGACATCCCGAAAGTCGTCATCGGCGAAAACCGCACGTTTCAGGGACCCGAACAATACCTGCGTTCGCGTGGCGTCGAGATTGAAGTGATCGACGACGAGGCATGCCGGAGTCTCATGGAGGATTTTATTGCGGAGTCGCCGGATCTCTGGAACGAAGACATCGGGGAACCGTGAAGGGTGGTTTGGCGCCCCTACCCCAAGGAATTGTTCCAAAAATAGCCCCGAAAATGTTAAAAGCGTATTCTGTGCATGACCAATGCTTGATAACGTGTTGATAACGAATAAGAACTCACATCGGGTGAATTGCACGTAGCGAAGGCGGGACTCGGGGGTTTGGCATGACGAAAGTGAAATGCGGTTTGATCCAGATGGGCCTCAAGGGCGACGGCTCGATGCCGCCCGAAGAAATTCGGGATCGCATGCTCGAGGCGCACCTTCCGTTCATCGAGAGTGCCGCGGACCAGGGCGTGCAGGTACTGTGCTTTCAGGAGGTCTTTACCCAGCCGTACTTTTGCCCGAGCCAGGACCGCAAGTGGTATGCCGCCGCCGAGAAGATTCCTGACGGACAAACGACGAGGCTGATGCAGGAACTTGCAAAAAAGCACGGGATGGTAATCGTTGTGCCAATCTATGAAGAGCACATGACCGGCGTGTACTTCAATACAGCGGCCGTCATTGACGCGGACGGCCGTTACCTCGGCAAATACCGGAAGACTCATATACCTCAGGTCCCTCCCGGTTTTTACGAGAAGTTCTTTTTCAAGCCCGGCGATTCCGGATACCCGGTCTTCGAGACGGCCTACGTGAAACTCGGCGTCTACATCTGCTACGACCGTCACTTTCCGGAAGGCTGGCGGGCACTGGCGCTCAATGGCGCCGAATACATCGTCAATCCGTCGGCCACCGTTGCGGGCCTGAGCAAGTATCTCTGGGAACTGGAACAGCCGGCCTCCGCCGCGGCCAACGGCGTATTCATCGGCGCCATCAACCGCATAGGTAGCGAAGAACCGTGGGCGTCAACGATGAACATGGGCGAGTTTTACGGGTCAAGCTACATTGTCAATCCCGGCGGTACCATCGAAGCGCAGGCCAGCTACGACCAGGACGAACTACTGGTGCACGAGATCGACCTGGCGATGGTGCGGGAAGTGCGCGACCAGTGGCAGTTCTTCCGGGATCGCCGGCCCGAAACCTACGGTCCACTGACCGACAGCTGATTGCCGGGTCGACTCGAGGAATTCATGTCCGAACTGCCACCGATCAGTAAGCTCCGCACGGTCGGCGAGCACGTAGAACTCGACCTGGGACAGGATCTTGCGAACAGTCCGAGGTACAACGACGACATCGCACCGACGAAAGCATCGCAGAGAACCTGGTCTCGCTGGAACGTCGCTTCATTGTGGGTCGGCATGGCGATCTGCGTGCCGACCTACACCCTCGGCGGGGTGCTAACGGCCTATTTCGGACTGTCTGTGAGCGAGGCGTTATGGACGATTCTCATAGCCAACGTCGTCGTACTGGTCCCGTTGACCCTGAACGCCTATCCGGGAACGCGCTATGGATTGCCCTGCCCGGTGGTATTGCGAGCATCGTTCGGCATCATCGGCTCCAACGTGCCGTCACTGATTCGCGCCATCGTCGCGTGCGGATGGTTCGGAGTACAAACCCTGTTCGGCGGGATTGCCATACACCTGCTGTTATCGGCTGTTTCCGACGACTGGGCGTCACTCGGTGGCAGCGGCGAAGTGTTCGGATTCTTCGTCTTCTGGGCGGCCAACATCGCGGTCGTGATTCGCGGCTCGGAATCGATCAAGTGGCTGGAAGCCCTGGCTGCGCCGCTCTTGCTGCTGGTCGCGATCGGCCTGCTGATCTGGGCGGTGCCCAAAATAAACATGACCGAGCTCCTGTCGCAACCGGCGAATCGTCCCGCGGACGCATCGTTTTTCGGCTACTTCATGGCAGCGCTGACGGCCATGGTCGGCTTCTGGGCGACACTTTCTCTCAATATCCCGGACTTCAGCCGTTATGCACGTACGCAGAGATCGCAAATCATCGGCCAGATCATTGGACTGCCTCTCACGATGCTGCTGTTTGCGGGCCTCGGCGTCGTGTTGACGGCCGCATCGATGGACCTGGTCGGCGAAACCCTGTCCGACCCGATCAACCTGATTGGCCGAATCGACAGTCCATTCTGGGTCGTGCTGGCGATGCTGATGATTATCCTCGCGACGATCTCGACAAACACCGCGGCAAACATCGTATCGCCCACCAACGTGTTCCAGAACATTGCGCCGAAGATCATTAATGAGACCAAGGGCGTCATTCTGACCGGCATCATCGGCATCCTGCTCATGAGCTGGGAGCTTCTGAAGAGGATTGGCTGGCTCGACACTGATGTCAGTCTCGAGAGCCTGTACTCGAACTGGCTTGTCGGGTACTCGAGCCTGCTGGGTCCGATCGCCGGCATCATGATCGTCGACTACTTCGTCATCAAGCGGCAAGTCTACGATGTGCTGGCGCTTTACCAGGACAATGCCGGTTATCCGGCGTGGAACCGGTCGGGTTTCATCGCATTCCTGGTCCCCGTCGGCCTCACGGTTATCGCAATCACCACCGATTACCTGGGCTGGTTCTATACTTACGGATGGTTCACCGGTTCGATTCTCGGTGGCGTCATTTATTACTTCGCTGCGAGAGGCGAAGTCGGGAGTTCGACATGACTGTGCTCATCAAGGGTGGCACGGTGGTCAATGCGGACCGCAGCCTGCGTGCCGACGTACTCTGCGAAAAAGGCAGGATAGCCGCTGTCAGCGCGAATCTGGACGCGCCCAGGGGCGCCGTCGTGATCGATGCCGGCGGCCAGTACGTTATGCCCGGCGGTATTGACCCGCACACACACATGCAGCTGCCGTTCATGGGCACCGTGGCCAGCGAAGACTTCGAAACCGGCACGGCCGCTGGCCTGGCGGGCGGGACGACAATGATCATCGACTTCGTCATTCCCGATCCGCAACAGGACGTCTTGGAGGCATATAAACAGTGGCGCGACTGGGCGACGAAATCGGTTTCCGACTACACGTTTCACGTTGCAATCACCTGGTGGGACGAGACCGTTCGCGAGGCGATGGGCACGCTGGTCCGCGACCATGGCGTCAACAGCTTCAAGCACTTCATGGCGTACAAGGGCGCCATCATGGCCGATGACGAGATCCTCGTGAACAGCTTCGCCCGGGCCTCTGAGCTCGGCGCCCTCGTGACGGTACACGCGGAAAACGGCGAGCTCGTCTATCGCCTGCAACAGGAGCTGTTCGAAAAGGGCCTGACCGGTCCCGAGGCCCATCCGCTGTCGCGACCGCCCGAAGTCGAGGGCGAAGCGGCCAACCGCGCCATTCGCATTGCCGAAGTCCTCAAAGTACCCCTGTATATAGTGCATAACTCTTGCCGACAGTCGCTGGAGGCAATAACGCGAGCACGAAACGAGGGCCAGCGTGTATTCGGCGAGGTACTCGCCGGGCACCTGCTCATCGACGATTCGATCTACCGCCACGAAAACTTCGACGTGGCGGCGGCACACGTGATGAGCCCGCCGTTTCGTTCGGCCGAACACCAGGCCGCGCTGTGGCGCGGTCTTCAGTCCGGCAACCTGCAGACGACGGCGACCGACCATTGCTGCTTCTGCGCCGACCAGAAAGCGGCAGGCAAGGACGACTTTCGCAAGATTCCGAACGGCACGGGTGGCATCGAAAACCGCATGGAGGTGCTGTGGACCCACGGCGTCGGGACCGGGCGCCTGACGATGAATGAATTTGTAGCCGTGACGTCGACGAATGCCGCCCAGATCTTCAACATCTACCCGCGGAAAGGCAGCGTCTCGCCCGGCGCCGATGCCGACATCGTCGTTTGGGATCCTGAGGCGACCAAGAGGATTTCCGCGAAGACGCATTTCCAGAAAGTGGACTACAACATATTCGAAGGGACGAAAGTCAGGGGCTCTGCTTCGCATACGCTGAGCCGTGGCAAGGTCGTGTACGCGAACGGCAAGCTCGATGTCGAGCGCGGCGCCGGTCAGTACGTCGATCGCCCGCCGTTTGCGGCGTACTACGATGCGCTTAAGAAGCAGGCGCAGCAAAGCCAGCCAACGGCCGTACGGCGTTAGGGCCTGGCCTTCCGATGTCGGATATTCGCCCCGCACGGCTGGACGCCGAGCAGATCGCCGAAAACTTCGGTGACCTGCACCCGCCGTTGTCGCGCCAGGAGGCGCTGGTCGAGTCCGATCGCTGCTACTTCTGTTTCGACGCGCCGTGCACGACCGCCTGCCCGACCGGCATCGACATTCCCGCGTTCATCCAGAAAATCCGCAGTGGCAACCGGCTCGGTTCGGCGCAGACGATCCTGAGCGAGAACATCATGGGCGGCATGTGTGCCCGCGTTTGCCCGACTGAAGTGCTTTGTGAAGACGCTTGCGTCCGCAATACGCTCGAGGACAAGCCGGTCGAGATCGGTTTGCTGCAGCGATACGCGACCGACCCGGTTTTCGACGGTGGCGCGTCGATGTTCTCCCGGGCCGAACGAAGTGGCCGGCAGGTTGCTGTCATCGGCGGCGGCCCGGGCGGCCTGTCCTGCGCGCACCGATTGGCAATGCTCGGTCACGACGTGGTCATTTTCGATAAAAACACGCGGCCGGGCGGCCTCAACGAATACGGTATCGCCGCCTACAAGACGGTCGACGATTTCGCCCAGCGCGAGGTCGAATTCATCATGTCCATAGGCGGTATCGTGTTGCGTCAGGGCGTTGTGCTCGGCGATGGCATCTCGTTGGCCACGTTGATAGAGGAGTTCGACGCGCTGTTCATCGGCATCGGCCTGGGTGACGTCAATGCGCTGGGTATTGAAGGCGAGGATCTGGACGGCGTCATCAACGCGATCGACTACATCGCCGACCTTCGCCAGGTGGCGGACAAGAGTACCCTGCCGGTGGGACGGCGAATTGTCGTCATTGGCGGGGGCATGACGGCTATCGACGTTGCAGTACAGTCAAAGCGTCTCGGTGCGGAACACGTGGAAATTGTCTACCGGCGTGGACCGGATCAGATGGGCGCCAGCCGCTTCGAGCGGGAACTGGCGCAGACAAACGGGGTTTCCATACGTCATTACGGGCAACCGGTGCGCATAATCGGCGAGACACACGTCGAGGCTGTCGAGTTCGAGAAGGTATCGGTCGACACCGGCGGCAATCTTTCCGGCATCGGCGAAACGTACACACTCAATACCGACGTCGTTTTCAAGGCGATCGGGCAGCGCCTCGACGTTTCGGGTCTGCTCAAATCCGGCCTGGCCTTAAGAAACGGCAAGATCGACGTCGACGACGACCAGGCGACGTCCGTGCCTGGCATCTGGGCGGGTGGCGACTGCGTGGCGAGCGGCGACGATCTCACCGTCACTGCCGTGCAGCACGGCAAGCTTGCGGCGATTTCAATCGACCGTTACCTGCGCAGTCAGGAGGGCAAGCATGGCTGACCTCAAATCGATCTTTCTGGGTATTTCGTCCCCCAACCCGTTCTGGCTTGCCTCGGCACCACCGACAGACAAAGCCTACAACGTCAACCGTGCCTTCGAGGCGGGCTGGGGCGGAGCGGTCTGGAAAACCCTCGGTGAAGATCCGCCCATCGTCAACGTCAGTGGTCCGCGCTACAGTGCGATTCACAGCAATGATCGGCGAGTCATCGGGTTCAACAATATCGAACTGATCACCGACCGGCCCCTCAGGACAAACCTCGACGAGATTCGCCGGATAAAGCGGGACTGGCCGGACCGTGCCCTGGTCGTCTCGGTCATGCTGCCGATGAACGAGGAGAGCTGGGCGAATTACCTGCCGATGGTCGAGGACACGGGCGCGGACGGTATCGAGCTCAATTTTGGTTGCCCGCACGGCATGTCTGAGCGCGGCATGGGTTCGGCCGTCGGCCAGGTACCGGACTACATCCAAATGGCGACGCAATGGGCGAAGGCTGCAGCAAGCGTGCCAGTCATTGTGAAACTGACTCCGAATGTCACCAGCATCGTTCCGCCCGCGAGGGCTGCGATGGCCGGCGGAGCGGACGCCGTGTCGTTGATCAACACGATCAACTCCATCATGCGCGTCAACTACGACAGTCTCACCATGTATCCGACGACGGACGGCATGGGCACGCACGGCGGGTACTGCGGCGAAGCCGTGAAACCAATCGCCCTGAACATGGTCGCGGAAATTGCGCGCACGGCGGATACCGCCGGCCTGCCGATATCCGGCATCGGTGGCATCAGCGACTGGCGCGACGCCGTCGACTTCATTGCGCTTGGGGCCAGCAATGTCCAGATATGTACGGCGGCGATGGTTTACGGTTTCCGGATCATCGACGACCTCACCGACGGTCTCAGCCGGTTCCTGGATGAGAAGGGAATGGTTTCCGTCTCGGAGCTGGTCGGCCGCGCCGTGCCGAGCGTTACCGACTGGCAGTACCTGAACCTCAACTATGTCGAAAAGGCAGTCATCGACCAGGACCTGTGCATCCAGTGCGGTCGCTGCCACGTCGTCTGTGAGGACACGGCACACCAGGCGATTACGCATACCGTCAACGGCCAGCGCCGGTTCGAGGTGATCGATGAGGAATGCGTCGGCTGCAACCTGTGCGTGAGCATCTGCCCGGTCGACGGCTGCATCACGATGCGGCGCCTGACGGACGGTGTCGATCCACGGACCGGCAGGCCGATCTCCGCTCAAAGGGCCAACTGGACGACCCACCCCAACAACCCCATGCGACGGCCCTGAACCGATCTCCTGGACAGGTACGAAGTTTCTGGGTTCGAAGTGTCGCGCGCGGAGAACTCCGCAAGCCGGCCATCGTTCCACTGCTTCAGTATGGCAGGAAGCGAGAATACGGCATGGTTGCATTATAGAGGGACTTCTCATCGTCAGGCCTGGCGCCCAGCACGCCGCCCGGGACGCAATTCGGTTGCGCTCTGCATTCTTCGCGCAGTAAAGCCGCGATTCGGCATGCAATGACCGCCTGCGGGAAAATGGATATCCGCCGCATCGCCCGCCAGGAACGCCCGGCCCTTGCGGTAGGTGTCGACCTGCCTGAGGCTTACGCTGAATTTGGTGTCCCACAGGAACGAGTCCTAAACCGGGCTATCGAAATCAATGCTGGCATCAGGTTGAAAGGAGTACACTTGCGCGCACCGCCTCCCGCAGCCCGTACATTCCTCGACCCTCACACGGAAGGAGTAAGCGACATGACGAAAGTTTTCGCATTGTCACTGGCCATCATCCTGCTCGGCTGCGAGCCGAAGCCGCCGCCCGTCGAGCCGCAGTCCGAAGCACCGGCGGATGCCGGTCCTGCCTCAGCCGATGCAGCACCGGCAGCCGGCGCGGAGTCTTCGTCCGGCCGCCTCGAAGCCGTGCTTGACGCGCAGCCCGAGGACGTGAAGGCGCGTTACAAACACCGCCATCCGCAGCAGACACTCGAGTCCTTCGGCATAGAACCGGGTATGACGGTGGTCGAACTGTTGCCGGGCGAAGGGTGGTATTCGCGCATCCTCATCCCGTACCTGGGCGCCGACGGCCGGTTGATCGGTGCGAACTACGCGCACGACATGTGGCCGAAATTCGGCTTCTTCGAGCAGTCGTTCATCGATTCGATGGCAACCTGGGTGCAGGACTGGCCTCAGCAGGCGAACGAATGGCAGGGCGATGACGGTGCGAGCGTCGCCGCGTTCGAGCTCAGCTCGCTCCCGGCAGAGATGAAAGGCACGGCCGATGCCGTCGTTGCAGTTCGGGCGCTGCACAATCTTGCGCGCTTCGAGGGCGACGGAGCGTACCTGACGGCGGCGCTCCGCGACGTGTACGACGTGCTCAAACCCGGCGGCATCGTCGGCGTGGTGCAGCACAAGGCGCGCGACGACATGCCCGACGACTGGGCTGACGGCAACGCGGGTTATCTCAAGGAGAAGTTCGTCATCGATCGCCTGACCGCGGCCGGGTTCGAATTCGTTTCCTCGAGCGACGTCAACGAGAATCCGAAGGATCAGCCGATGACGGAAGACGTCGTCTGGCGTCTGCCGCCGAGCTTGATGACGAGCGCCGAAGACGAGCAGCTGCGCGCGCGGATGGAGGAAATTGGTGAATCAAATCGCATGACGCTCACGTTTCGCAAGCCTGAATAGCAGCCTGTACTGCGGGTACACGCCAAGTTCGCGTAGCAAGCGCACCTTGAGGGTAGGCCAAGGGTGCTATTCCCTCTGGGTCGGTGCGTCACGCAACTTCGGTGCCTCCATTTCTTTAACGCGCTACCTGCGATCGCCAGCGCAACGACGCGCAGCGGTTGCTGACGTCGGGTTCATGGTAGCAAGACTAGCCGCCGGCATCGTCGTCTGTAATCGTTCCGACTGCGATACCGTTCCCGCCGATGGTCGCGTTGCTCGCGTTCGATAGTTCTACATTCAGAGTCGCGGTATCTTCGGCCTTATCGTTGTCTACAACGGCGACGTCGATGATCGCTGACACGTCGCCCGGCGAAATCACGACGGTGCCGTTCTCCCAGACGTAGTCTCCGCCGGCCATTGCCGTCCGGTTCTCGGTCCTGTACTGCACCGTCACGTTGCCGGACGAACGCGGCTTATCCAGCGTGACGTTGAAAACCAGTGTCGATCCGCCAGCTTGCTCGGCGACCGACGCATTGCCAATCGAAATGACCGGATCATCGCCCGGAGGCGGCGGACCGGGGTCACCCGGGATACGTACGCGGATCGCACCACCTTCGACCACGGTATATGCCGAGCCGGCCGCAATGTTGTTGTGCGTATCCCTCCGGCCGCTCGGCCACTCGATGACGAGGTCGACGGAGTTGTGCTTGCCCAGGCCGAAATGCAATCGCTTGTCGTTTTGCGACCAGCGGTGGTAGCCGCCGCCCTGTTCTCGCAACTGGGTGATGCCGCCCGCTGTCGCGAGCACCCGCGCACCGATACCGTCCCGGTTCGACTGCGTGCCGACAAGATCCAGTTCGATCCATCGGTTCGTCGGGTGGCCGACATTGCGGAACAGCAGATCGGGACCGCCGACCCGCTCGGGGTTCATCGCCAGGCCATTGGTGACGTACAGGTCGACGTTGCCATCGACGTCGTAATCAGCGGTTACTACGGATTCGCCTAGGCCCACCCGGGCGCCCGTCGGGCCCTCGGCGCCGCCAGCTTGCGAAACCTCCGTGAAATTGCCGTTGCCGTCATTGTCGAAATAGAGGTTGGCAACGTTCAAATTGGCGCCGCGGCAAACGACGTATAAATCCACATCCATGTCGTTGTCGAAATCAGCCGCTGCCGTGCTGATGCACAAGATGTTTCTTGAGAACCCGGAAGAAGCGGTGACGTCCCGAAGGCCGCCGCTCTTGTGCGCGACCAGCGCTGGGACAATCGGCCTGTCCAGCGAATCCAGGCCCGACGCCGTTACATCGGAGACCGGCGCCGTACTCTTCATGCCAGCGTACAGGAATGTCCAGGGCCCGCCGGGTGAGTTGACCAGTGTCCACGTCTGCGAGGCCGGATCGTAACCTATGAATACCTTCCGGGTATCGCGTGGATTGTGAGGCGCGATTCCGACCACATTCGGGTCGCTGGATGACAGGGTCAGCACCATCGTTCGTTCGCCGCCTTTTTTGGTGACCGAGGCGTTCGGGCGCCAGCCGTCGGCACCGATGGCGACGTCCGCTTCGGAAAAGTCGCGCTCGACGACCAGCGTAAAGGTCACGTTACCGGTGGTGACGAAGTGCGCCCGCTTCTCCCCGCCGCCCTGGGTGAAGAGCTGTGTCGCAACCTCGTTGTTGCCCACCTTGTCGGCGCCGGACAGGCGCTTGGCGCCACGGACCATGAAGTAATCGGTCCGCAAATCGCCATCGAAGTCGGCGATGGCGACGTCGTTGGTCGAATCTGTTTTAGGCATTTGGCCGGTGATGTCGGTAAACGGAACGCCGAGCCGAAAATCGTAGACCCGGCCCGGGAAGACCGCTCCGCTGCAAATTAAATCGAGGGAGCCGTCGGCGTTTACGTCGGCCAGGAACCCCATCTGGTCGCCATCGCACTGGATACCGGCCGCTCCGGTACGATCGGCGAACGTGTTTGGGACCTGCTCGAGTATCGGGGCCCGGTTTTCGCTGGTGACCATGACGTCGAGCAGGCCGTCACGAGTGAAGTCGAACCAGATCGGCATTCGGCCTCGCCAGCTCGAATATTGCGGATCATACTGCGCCGTGCGGTAGATGAGCTTACCGTTCTGGTTGACCATGAAATGGTTTTCTCTCGTTTCGCCGTGAGTGACGTAGAAATCCTGATCACCGTCATTATCAAAATCACCCCATGCCCCGCCGTGCATGTCGCCGACATGCTCGGGGTCGGCCCAGTAGGTAGACGCGGTAATGTCGGTCAGGGTGCCGTCACCTGCATTGACATGCAGTGTTGGTTGCGCGCGATGATGATTGACAAACAGGTCCGGCCAGCCATCACCGTTGAGATCGCCCCAGGATGCGCCCCAGGACTCGCCGATGTAGTCGATGCCGGCTGAGTCGCTGACGTCTTCGAACTGGGTTTGCGCCTTGGTCGAAGTCGAAACGAGGCAAAACACCACGCCAAGCATTAGAAGGCGAGTCAGGGCGTTGCAATCTGCCCCCAGGGTTTCGCCAGGCGGATGCGGACGACGCACTGCAAGAAAAAAATAGCCGTGGTTCATGATTGCATTGACAGACACCGAAGTCGAGGTCACTTCGTCAACGAAGTTATGTAACATTAACTAGCATGCGGTTCGGAAGCGAACAAGTGTCGCCGACCGGCGACAGCCCCGCGGCTTTGACCGGCGCTATGCCTGGCAGAGCTTCACCGGCGCCCCTGGCCGATAATCAGTGAGCGCAGCGTCCGCGCGGCGCGAGCCCTGACGGTCAGTTGTCGAGCAGTGGAAAGCGGCCGGCGATTTTGTCGTTCGTGAACCTGGCGACCCAACCTTCCGGGTTGTTAAATAGCCGGATGGCCGTAAAGGACGGATTCGGCCCCATGTCGAACCAGTGACGCGTGTTCGCGGGAACCGAAATGAGATCGTCCTCACAATATTGAGTAAACGCGGCCGTTCGCGTGAATCACGAACAGGCCCTGGCCGCGGACAAAAAAACGAACCTCGTCTTCGCTGTGCGTGTGCTCGTCCAGAAATTTCTTGCGAAAGGCATTCTTGTCGGGATGCATTGGGTGCATGCTGACGACGTCGAACGTCTGATAGCCGCGCTCGTTGACGAGACGGTCTATCTCGGGTCGATAGGCACTGACGATGGCGTCGTTGTCGGCATCGGGCGGCAGGTCACGCGACGCCTCCCAGCGTTCTAAGCGGATGCCAGCCTCGCGCAGTTCTTTCGCTATCCGGTCGCCGTCGCCGGTATCGACGATCGGCGTCGCGGGCCGGTCCTCGTCGTATACGGTCAGGTGGCTCATCGTCGTAATTGGATGGCGTTAGTTCGAAACGAGTCTAAAAGATTATCTCGTCGAAATCATGCACGGTCCGGTGGCGGCCCCGCTCGATGTTGTCGTCGCGAACGAGCTGTATGGTCCGCATACCGGCGGCGGCGTCCAGCTCCGCCGCGATGTCCGAGAGGAACAAAACATCGCCGGGGGGCAGGCGGATGTCTTTCGCGATGGCCGCGTACGAGTGCTGCTCGCGCTTTGGCCGGTCTCTATGCCTGGGGCGCCCGCCTGGGCGAGGCGCAGCGGCACGTCGAGGGTTTCGAGTTCCTGCTGTCCTGTTCGATGTCCTGCGTATTCTCGAACAGGGCGATCGTCAGTGATTCCTCGTGCGAGCGTACCCCCCTGATCGCTTTCTGCATTTCAAACCCGCTGACCTCAAGGTCGGTCGCAAGTCCCCGGGGAGATTACGGTGGACGTCACCGAGTGCGTATGCAGTACGGCGCCTATGGCTCGATCCTGACGATAAAGTGCGGTATGCAGGGCAGCCTCCGCGGAGGGCCTCAGCCTGGCGTCGATCGCCGTGCCGTCGAGATCGCACAACATGAGATCGCCGGAAGCGAGAGTGGACTTGTCCTTGCCCGCGTGATCAGGCAATGCCACGCATCGGCGCGTAACGAAAAATTGCCGCCTGTCGCGAGACACCATTGTCGCTCGCCGAACAGACGGCCGACCTGGCACAGCGCCGCGGCCTGTTCAGGGTTTATTGCAGTCGGTGGATGTCGTGTCATTCGTGCTGCCCTGAACTGTTGCAGGTCGGATGGTAGCATCGGTCATCACATCTCGCGTACATCACACTCTTGCCGATCGTGATGGCGCGATGGGTGTCGACCGTCGGCTTGCTGGGCCAAGAGGGACCGACGCTGAGGAGCACGCTGTTGCCGACGCTTTACTACCTGGCCGTGGTCGGCCTGATGGGCCTCGTTGCCAATTATGTTATCGAGGTTGGCAATCCCTTGCTATAGAGACTGCGCGCCGGTCATATCAGGGTTGGATTGACATGTCCCGGTCTCCGCTGCGAAACGTTCAAGATTGCGAATGGTAGTTAGTAGTATTTCGAGACCGCTACATCGCCGCATACCCGTCACTTAGCACTGCTTGCAGTGCTAAGATATTGGCCGTATCGCTTACCCAAAAGAAGGAGAATGTCATGCGTTTCATTTCCGCAGCCTGCGCCCAGATCATTTTCTTCGCGAGTCTGTCGGCCACGGCACAGGTCGGCGCGCCCGGCAACCTGCTCGATCCGAATCTCGCCGGCGTCGATGATCTTGCGGGCGTCCCGGGTATCACGGCCCAACTCGCCGATGCCATAGTGAACGCGCGTCCATTCACCACGGCTACAGAAATCGACTCCGTGTTGTCTGCCAGTCTCAGTGAAGTACAACGAGAAGAAGTCTATGCGCACCTGTTTCGCCAGATCGACCTGAACTCGGCGAGCGAGGAAGAAGTCATGCTGATCCCGGGCATGACCGAACGCATGGTCCACGAGTTCGAGGAATACCGGCCCTATGCGTCGCTGGAGCAATTTCGCCGGGAAATAGGTAAGTATGTCGACGAGAATGAAGTGGCGCGTCTGGAGCAATACGTCTTCATCCCTATGAACCTGAACACTGCCACCAGCGAGGCGTTCAAGAGCATTCCCGGCATGTCCGATCGCATGGTCCACGAGTTCGAAGAATATCGGCCTTACACCAGCATGGAGCAGTTCCGGCGCGAAATCGGCAAGTATGTCGACGAACAGGAGGTAGCGCGCCTCGAAAGCTATGTGACGCTGGACTGATAGCGTGCAGGCCGTGCGCGCTCGGCGCAGCGGCTTGGCCGCTGTGCTGCATTCGCCCTACCTGTCCTGGGCAATACTGGCGCTGCCGGCGGCAATCCAGACGTATCGCTACGCGGGCGGTGGCGTATTCTACGGCGAGTATCTGCACTGGACAGGCGTGCTCGCCGTCCAGTTACTGATTCTCGTCCTGGCGCTGACGCCACTCCGGCTGGTCTTTCCCAAGGCCAGTTGGCTGCGGTGGCTCATGCAACGACGTCGATATCTCGGCGTCGCTGTTTTCGGCTATGCGGTACTGCACACGGGCGCTTATCTCCTCAGGGCGCAGGACATCTGGACAATCATCGACGATGCCGCGAGCCTCTCCATCGGGACCGGCTGGGTCGCGCTCCTCGTCTTCCTGGTGCTGGCCGGTACCAGCAACGACGCGTCCGTGCGGCGGCTTGGCAGGCGATGGAAGCGTCTGCACCTCACCGTTTTTTTGGCCACCGTGCTGACTTTCGCCCACTGGCTCCTGACCGCATTTGATCGCACCGCTGGGTTGGTGCACCTTGCGGTGCTTATCGTGTTCCTTCTGTTGCGCCTCGCATACAGGCGCACCTGACTTTGACCAAGGTTGTGCAATAGGGTGTTCGGCATCTCACGCAGTTCGGATACCGGCGCAGCGGGCCCCGCTATCTCCCGAGACGGAACACGAACTCCTGCATGCCGTTGGCCAGCAGTCTTGCATGCTCGATGGCGACGCCGCCCATGATCCGGCCGAGGAATTCCGGCGAGTACCGAGGCGCCTCGGTTATGGCCGGCGACGGAACTGCCTGATCGATCAGGACGCCGTTCGCAACGGGTATCCATCGTCCGGGCCGATCCGGCATCGTCCGTTCGGAATAGACGATGAGCGCGTGCGCACGGCATTCTGGATGCGCACGTGAGCTGATTGCAGCCATCAGAGCCGATATCGCGTGGGGCTTCAGGTAGTTCAGCAGGTCCCAGCAGTACACGAGGTCGACGGGATCGCCGACCCGGTGCGCCGGCAACAGCGATTCAGCTGCCGCCAGCCGGCTGTTCTGCTCCTGGTCCGCGTTCAGTTGCTCGAGCCCGTCATTGCGAACGAGGTCCGCGATTTCCACGCAGCAGCGATAGCCTCCGAGCAGCGACAGCATTTCTGTGGAGACCCCGCCGAGATCGAGCGCGACATGGCGCGAAGACTTGTCGAGGTCGTCGACGAGCAATTTGAAAAGCGGCGACTTGAGCGCCGATGGCTTCTCCATCGGCGCTTTGGCCGTCGCCCGCCCCATGGTGGAATGCCTGGCCGTTACTTCACTCCCGCTGCAGGACTGACGGCAGGGTCCGTAGTCTTGTGCTTGTCCGTGTCCTTATGACCGGGCTTCGGTGCCGCCTTGAACTCGACGCTCTTGCCGGAGTGCTGATCGGCCCCCGGCCGCGTCCCGGTCTGCAGGTTCGCCTTACTGAACGCCTTCTCGACCGCGTCCTCATCCATCTCGATCGAGCCCTTGAACTTCGCGCCTTCCTCGACACTGACCTTGGGCGCAGTGATGTTGCCGCGAACCTGGGCATTGACATGCACGACAATCCGGTCGGTCGCGTACAGGTCGCCTTCCGTCATACCGTCGACAATGATCGACTTCGCATACACGTCGGCCCGGACCTTTCCTTCCCTGCCAATCGTCAAGCTGCTGTCCTTGAATTCCACCGTTCCGCTGACGTCGCCCTCAATCCTGAGGTCTTCATTGCCCCGGACCGCGCCTTCGATCTGTATGGATCGGCCGATCACCGCACATTCAGCCTTGCGATCCGCAGGTTTCGCGCTCGGCGGTTCGTAACTGCGATGCGGTTCCACAGGCCTCGTTTCCGCCCCCTGGCTTGGCACGTCTTCCCTTTTTCCCCGCTCGAACATCACAGAACTCCTCCTCAACGCTATGAGCCACAGTAACTACCATGCTGTTCGGGACCGAACAAGTGTCGCCGTCAAGCGACGATTGCGTGGCTGGTTTTTCCGGGAGCCGCACCTGCTGAGCTTCGCATTCCGGCGGGTACCGAACTATACGCTCGAGCGGCGGGTGATCGGCGGCAAAACGCGTTTCGAGGTTCCGGGGTCGCAATATCCTTCGCTCTTTAGTCGCGTTGGGCGCGCCGCATACGACCTTGGCCCCGTATGGATGCTGCGTCCCTCACTAGCGAGCGGATGCGCCACGCGCGGGCCAGTAGCAGCAGCAACAGGCCCAGCGGGCCGGACCGCCACCGCCAGATCCATCCGCGCCGGATGCGGACACGTCTGCACCGGTATTCGAGGCGGCGGTGCCCGGGTTGCTGCTCTCAGGTGCCAGGTTCGCGATGATAGTAGTAAGGCAGCCAACTTCCAGCTGCACTACAATGCGGGCCAGAATCACGAGCGTACGGCCCTGGCGCTCGCGTCCATGTGGCGCGACGTGCTTGGGATCGAGGTGGACCTCGTTCCGCTGGAGTGGAAGGTCTATCTAAGTCAACATCGCGAACCATGTCCAGACCCGGCACCTTTCCCTGCGACACTCCCCAGAATAGAGTGACATTAGTAATGGAGCATTCGAACCCCACCGCAATCAGGATAAACCGTCGAGTTTTTTTACATGGACAGAATTTTGCAGGTGCTCAGTTACTGATAAACTTCTGACAATTGGCTAATTTTCGATACTGGCATCATCTTTGCACTAATTACCACGGGTTAATGCGGTTACTGGAAGTAGGGAGCCAAAATGATGCATAAATGCCTTGGAATTGCCGCAGCCGGCTTACTGGCATTGGGCTCCGCAAACGCCTCACCGATACTTGTAGACCCGACAACGACCGGGTCGCATGTAGACGCAAACATCACGTCCTCACGGTGTATCGGGTGTTTCGTCGATGTAACGCTCTCTGATGACCTCGAGGGGGTAATGGCCTGGCTCGACACAGGAGAGTCTTTTACCTTTGATTTCTTTGACATCGTGGTCGGAGGGCTAATAGGCGTCGCAGAAGTTGCGGTTGACGCAACATTGGCACTCGCGTCGCCAAACGCGTCAGCCGCAGGCAACGGCTTCGGTGGGTTCGCATCGTTCCTGTTTGTTATAAACGCAGGCCACCTGACCTGGATACAGCCTGATTCCATTGATTTGGGCGACGGTACGTTATTGGGTGTTTCCTTCGAGAACCTGTTCGAGTTCGGCATCGGCAACTCCACGACGGTTTCGGCAACAATTTCTCGCAACGCCATCGCTTCGGTACCTGAGCCTGGAACTGCCGCGCTCCTAATCGTCGGGCTGTTGGCACTGTGGTTTGCCTCACGGCGCCGGCCGCTGGTGAGTGGTCCCCGTTTCAGCGCCTCCACGGCGTAAAGCGAGTCTCCACAGCGACCTTTGACGAGGTCGCGCGCTCCGGAAATAGTTTGGGCCGCCGTACGCTCGTCCGGCGGCTCCGCGCAATGGCGCAGAACGGCGCCCTTTTCGAAGAAACAGCCTTCATCCAGGGCATGAATGTGACGCACCCGGTGTGATGGTCGATATTCTTTACAACTTATCGCTGAGCCGGATGGACGGAGCCGAAGTCCCGGTTTTTTTCGAAGCCAGGATGCTCGCCAGAATGCCAGGATGCTCGCCAGAATGTGAACGGGGTCACATTCCTGGAACGCCGAGACGCAGTTTCGGGACGTAAGGAAAGCAACTGCGAGCTGCTGGCACCGAACTTGCAATTCCTACGGGGCGGGGCAAATCCGGCGCTGCCGAAGAACCTGATGCAGGCGTGGTGTTGGATTCCGCAAGGAAAGGGAACGCATTCCGCGAGCAAGGGGAACGATGTCAACGAGGGAAGCCGCCGAAACGCGACTGCTAAAGCGTAAGGCGTGTGTGCGTAATCGGGTCTCGCCGGCCGCCTGCTCTGCCTCCGGGCACGCAGGTTCGTTTGTGTCGGCGCTTCTCCCGTGTCCGCATCGAGGAAATGCATGTCAGACAGCAGATTTGTAACACCTCGGTCCTATACTTCGCGAACATAAACAAGGCTTAACGCTTGCGTGTCTGACGATTTTGTCGTCTCAAAGCATCACTTAAATTATCAAAGGAAACGATCTTGATTCCATTTGTTGACCTGAAGGCCCAATACGCCGGCATCAAAGGCGAAGTGAATGCCGCGATCCAGGGGGTGCTCGATTCCTGCCAGTTTACGCTCGGGAGCGAGGTGGTGAAGTTCGAGGAGGAGTTTGCAGCATTCTCCGGCTCTACCTTGGGTATTGGCGTCAACACGGGTACGAGCGCGCTGCACCTCGCATTGCTCGCGGCGGACATTGGGCCCGGTGACGAGGTCATCACGATACCGTTTACTTTTGTCGCGACGGTTGCGGCCATCGGATATACCGGCGCCACCCCTGTCTTCGTCGATATAGACCCGATCACCTTCAACATGGATCCACGGCTGGTCGAAGCAGCCATCACGCCACGTACAAAGGCTATTATCCCTGTTCATCTTTATGGCCAGGCGGCCGACATGGACCCGATCGTCGAGATCGCGCGCAAGCATGACCTGGTCGTCATCGAGGACGCGTGTCAGGCACACGCCGCCGAGTACAAGGGACGGCGCGTCGGGAGCCTGGGCGACATGGCCTGCTTCAGCTTCTATCCGGGCAAGAACCTGGGTGCGTATGGAGAAGGCGGCATGGTTGTCACCAACAACGCCGCCTATGCACGATCGATACGGATGCTTCGCGACTGGGGCGCCGAGCAGAAGTATCGCCATGTACTCAAGGGATACAATTTCCGGCTGGAGGGTATCCAGGGCGCTGTCCTCCGCGTGAAGCTCAAATATCTCGAGGCGTGGACTGAGGGTCGTCGTGCGGCAGCGGCTCGCTATGACGAGCTGTTGGGCGGCAGCGACTATCCGACACCGGCGGCACTCGCACACAACCGTCATGTCTACCACATTTACGCGATACGCACTTCGAATCGTCAAGCCTTGCAGGACGCCTTGCAATCACAGGGCGTGCAGACCGGCATTCATTACCCAACGCCAGTGCACCTGCTTCCTGCCCACGAGGACCTGGGGTATAGGCAGGGCCAGTTCCCGCACGCCGAAGCGGCTGCGAACGAGGTCTTGTC
>JBGTLY010000114.1:0-2759 GCA_041743865.1 Woeseiaceae bacterium | reverse complement strand
GCAAGCCGCGCAGCAGTTGCCTGGTACTGCGTGACATCGGAACCCGGCAGGTGGGCATAGAGCGGTGCGAGATAAAAAGTATCGCCGGTATAAAGCCTGCCGTTCGCGCGATCGAGGAGGCAGATAGCGTCCGGTGCGTGCCCCGGCGTTTCGAGCACTTCGAGGACGAGCCCGCCCAGTTCGATCCGGTCACCGTCCGCAACGGTCGCGTCAATCGTGTACGGGCGGCTCTGCCAGGTCGCAGCATCGAATCCGGCGGGAAACGCCTTCCAGACCCAGCCGGAACCGATGAACTCCGCGACATCCGCGGGCGGGGAGCCCGCCGCATTGGCCCGCGTGTAGTCGTTGTCGACCCCGAGGATCTCCCGGAACTGGTAATTGCCGCCGATATGGTCGTAGTGGCTGTGCGAGTTGAGAACGGTGACCGGCCGGTCGGTGAGGCGTGCCACCACCGAGCGAATGTCGCCAATGCCGAGCCCGGTGTCGAACAAGAGCGCGCGCTCGGCGCCGACGATGAGGTAGGAAATAACGAGTTCGAACTGGCCGGGCTCGTAGATTGCGTACAGGTCCTCATCGAGCCGGTACACCTCGAACCATTCGCTGTCGACATCGACCGTCTCGAACGCCCGCCACTCAGGCAACGGAAGCTCGTCCCACCAGTCGTCCTGGTTCGCACCCCGATTCTCGACCTGCTGGCCACCGCGGACGTCGGCGGCGGGCGGCGGTGAGCACGCGAGTCCGGCAAATAGAGCGATTGCAGCCAACGATATCAAACGCATGTCGCAGACTGTAACAGATCGCGGAGCGGCCCCGAATGCCCGCAAATGGCTGCCGCGGCTCGCCCTGCCCATGCTAACGTTCAGCGATGAGCCTGCGTGTGTTGTGTGTGACAGAAGGCGGTGACCGGCCGACGGTCGCCACGTTCATCGGCCTGCGCAGAACCGGCATCGACCTGCATGCCATTTGCCCGCCCGCTCACCCAAATTCCGCGATCCTTCAGACCGCGGGTGTGCCGGTCATCGAGCTCGCGCTCCGGAAAAACTTCGATCGGATCGGACGCACCCGGTTGCGCGAGGAACTGCTTCGCGGGCGCTATCACATCGTTCATACCTTCAACAGCCGTGCGCTCACGAACAGCCTGCACGCGATTCGCGGCCTGCCCGTAAGACTCGTCGCCTATCGCGGCATTGTCGGGAATCTCAGTTTCCTCGATCCAATGTCCTGGCAACGCTACCTGAACCCCCGCATCGACCGAATCGTTTGCGTCTGCGAAGCGATCCGTCGCTGGTTCCTCGACATGAAGCCCGCCTTCCTGCGGATGCCGGCGACCCGGCCCGTCACGATCCATAAAGGTCACAGGCTCGAGTGGTATACCGACCCGCCCGTCGACCTGTCCGTGGCTGGAATCCCGGGCGGTGCATTTACGATTGGCTGCACGGCGGCCTATCGGCCGAGGAAGGGCATCGACTTCCTTATCAAGGCCGTTGAACGCCTGCCGGCCGACATCCCGGCCCACCTCGTCCTGATCGGGCGCATGGAGGCGCGCGACCTGACGCGCCGCATCGAGCGGAGCCCCGTAAGAGACCGGATCCATCGCGTCGGATTCCAGTCGAACGCGCCACAATGGAGCGCAGCCTGCGACGTGTTCTGCCTGCCGTCAGTGAAGCGCGAAGGTTTGGCGCGCGCTATCATCGAGGCGATGGCCTATGGCGTGCCGCCGGTGGTCACCGACAGCGGTGGCAGCCCGGAACTCGTCGTCGACGGGGAGTCCGGTTTCGTGGTGCCAATCCGGGATGCCGCGGGATTAGCCGGCGCATTTGAGATACTCTACCGCGATCCGGCGCTGCGCAGACGCATGGGTGACGCAGCCCGTGAACGTATCCGCACTGACTTCGACAACGATCAAACGGTGCGCAAGACGAAGTTGCTCTACGACGAACTCGTTCCCGAACCGGACGCCGAACGCGCCTGGCCTGTTGGAAGCTAGCCAAACTGTGACTTGCATATCGGCAGCCTGTGCACCTGTCGGTGAATACTTGTTGCGTCCTCTGGAACGAACGCGGAAGAACTCATCATGATCTTACTGGCCCTGACGTCTCGACTGCGCAACGGCACACGCGCGCGCCACCCGGGTTCCGTGTGGCAACGGCCGCCGCAGGCAAAGCGTTTCCTCCGGAATCTGTTCGACCTGTCCGTACGGCCGTCAGGCCAGCTCGATTTCGCGGCCCGCTGCCTGCTACTGGTCGCGTTCGCGGTCCTTTGTCACGGCTTTGGTGCCGGCGCCGCATTGTTCCTGAAAGCCGCCCCGGTGTTCGCCACCGTAATCTTCGCCGCACTTTTCGTTTGCGCGGCGACAAACTGGCTGAGCCGGGACTGAACACTTCGGCCGGCCCGAACTACCCTTTGAGCATTGGAAACACGGCCGCAAGCGCCCACGCAAAAGCCACCGCGTTAGCGATCGCGCCGACGGCCGGATGCCCGGTCGCCCTGAAGATTGACCTGCTGAAAAAGCCGTACACCAGGAAATAGAGCACGATCACCACGGCGATGATCAGCAGGAAGAACAGGTCCTCGAAAGACAGCGCGACTGCGATGCAGAGGGACACGAGGAAGCAGAATCGGGTAAACAGGTGCCCGCCTCGCGCCGACCCGGCGCCGTGTGTCAGCCACTCGTCCGCAAGGAAATAACTCAGAGTCCCGGCGAGCATCGCGAATACCAGCGGCACACGCGGCGCCGTTATTGCGAACGACGTGACGTA
>JBGTLY010000113.1:0-1613 GCA_041743865.1 Woeseiaceae bacterium | reverse complement strand
ATGCCCTCGAAGCGCAGCTTGTCCGCCGCGTCCGAGGCATTGGACACGAGCTCGCGCAGGAAGATCTCTTTGTTGCCGTAGAGCGAATGGATCATCAGGTGGAGGATCTGTTTGACCTCCGCCTGGAACACTAGGGTTTGGCGTGATGCAGTGGCATCCATTCCGTCATTTTAGCCGGAGCGACCAGCGACGGAGAGCTGCTCGGATCCTGCGGCCGCACGCTGTTAATGACACTGCTGAGGCCGTGCGCGTGGTGCACATAAGGCATCGTGCGAGAACGGCGCCCGTGCCTGACGAATCGAAGGGCGGTTAGATCGCCCGACGCCACCAAGACCATCACTGAGCTGCTCGAAGCCGGCGAGACCCTCTGCATCACACTGCAGATTGCCGCTGAGTTCTGGAACGTTGCCACCCGCCCCGTCGCCAACAATGGACTCGGCCTGTCCATTGAGGAAGTGCGCGATGAGATATCTCGCTTAGCTAAAGGTTCGTCAAGTCCGCCCTCACATGCATCGGGATGCGGTCGCAGAACTTGTCGAGCGCTCGCTTGACCCGCGCTAATTCGAGTTCTGGAATCGGCACTTGCTGTGTTGGCGACGCTAACAAACCATAACTCGCGCCCGACTCATTGCTCTGGAACGCGGCCTCACGGCGATCTCAACGTCGCTGCCGAGTAGCGCGAGAAACCGGACGAGTCGGTCGAGCGAGAAACCGGCGAGGCGACCGCGAGCCAACGCTGAAACCTTCGGTTGATCGACGTGCAGCAGTTCGGCCGCCGCAGCCTGCGTCAATCGTCGCTTGGCGATCAGCTCCGCGATCTTGCGAGCGAGTTCCGCTTTCGCCAGGGCCTCGGCTGGCCGCGAGTGTCCGAGCTCCTCGAACACGTTGCCGCTCCCGGCGATGAAGTTCTTCCGCGCCATCGGTTTGTGTTCGCCCTTCTTGAAATCTCTCCACGTATCACCATATCTGGCATGAACGCGGCGCCAAGACTTCGCACTCCACGCAATTCGGCCACGCTTATGGCAGCGATGACCGTCCTGACCTGACGATGACGCATTTCCTTGATGCATAATGCACACGACGTGAGCCCGGAGCCTTCGGCCAACAGGATCGACTCGCTCCGCTTGGCGCTCGAGACGAGTCTCAGCGTCGTCTATGCGGCGGGCGCGGATGGCCTCCTGGTTTTCGCCAACGGCGCGGCACGGGCGCGCTGGCACGACGCCGCCACAGCGGGTCTGCCCGCTATCGACCTCTTCACTGGAGACGCGCGCGGTCACCTCGCCGACGTCGCGGCACGGGTGCTCACGACTGGGGAGAGTGGCGTCTTCGATGCGGGGGAAGTGGGTCCGGCCGGCGTACGCGCGTGGGCGTCGTTTGCGCTATCGCCGCTTCGTGAGGGTGACGCTATCACCGGCTATTTGTGCATCGCGACCGACACGACCGCGCTCAAGCGCTCCGAGCTGCGGCTGCGACGCAGCGAACAGCTGATGGTGGACACCCAAGGCGTCGCCCACCTCGGTACCTGGGAATGGGATATCAGCGAGCCGACCGCGGAATGGTCCGACCAGCTCTATCAGATTTACGGGCTGACGCGCGAGCAGTACACGCCCAGC
>JBGTLY010000112.1:0-3507 GCA_041743865.1 Woeseiaceae bacterium | reverse complement strand
GATGAGTGCGTCCGTGGCACCCCGCGGCAGCGCGAGCCGGCCACCGTACACCGGGTCGCCGACGAGCGGTCGGCGCTGGTGGGCGAAGTGCACGCGAATCTGGTGCGTGCGGCCGGTTTCGAGTGTGACGTCGACCTGGGTATGGCCCCGGAAGCGTTCAGCGACCGTATACCGCGTCACGGCCGGTCTCCCGCTGTCGGTCACCGCCATGCGCTTGCGATCCACCGGGTGTCGACCGATGGGCACGTCGATTCGTGCACCCCCCGTGAGGACGCCGTTACAGATTGCGACGTAGTGGCGCGCAATGGCCCGCTCCCCCAGCGCCCTGACCAGGGCTGTGTGTGCGGGGAGCGTCTTGGCCACGAGCAGGAGGCCCGTGGTGTCCTTGTCTATCCGGTGGATGATGCCGGCGCGCGGCAATTCCGCGAGGGCTGGCACATGATGGAGCAGCCTGTTCAGCAACGTGCCGGAGGGGTTGCCGGCCCCGGGATGGACGACGAGCCCGGCCGGTTTGTCGACGACGAGCACAGCGTCGTCTTCAAAGGCGACCGCGAGTGCCATCGGCTCCGGTTCGTTGGTAACGACGACGTCCGGAACCGTCGTCAGCTCGACCGCCTCGCCCCCGTCGACCCGGTCACGGGGTTTCATGGCGGCGCCGTCGACCAGCACCGCACCGTCGAGGAGCCAGGCTTTCAGTCGGCTCCGGGAATAGTCCGGAAACATCTGCGCCAGCGCCTGGTCCAAACGCAGGCCGGCCAGATCCCCGGGAATGGTCTTCAGGTGCTTCTCGGCTGTCATCGTCGCGCGGATAGTTTACGGTATACTCGCGGCCCTGGCAGGCCTGGTCGAGCCGCCAATCCAATGATTTTGCAGGGTGTCCCGAGGGCGGGGCATGAAGAAATGCCTATGACACAGAGCTCCCGTTCCCGTTCTCCACACCCGGTCCGCGCGCTGTTCCTGACCGGCGTGCTGGCGCTGGTGACGGCCTGCGCGGGCAACGACGAGGTGGAAGAGGAGATCGGGAACCTGAACGAGGCCTATGAAACCGCTGAGACCGCGATTTCCCGAGGCAATTTCCGGCGCGGCATCGAGATATTCGAGGCTATTCAGGCACGCTACCCGTTCAGCGACCTGAGCCGCCAGATCCAGCTGGAACTGATGTACGCGTACTACAAGAGCGGCGAACCCGAACGGGCGATCGATGCGGCCGACACCTTCGTGCGCGAAAACCCGATACATCCGCGTGTCGACTATGCGCTTTACATCAAGGGGCTGGCTTACTTCGAAGGCGACCCTGGCTTCCTCGAGCGCTGGTTCAGGCGCGACCTGACGAAACGGCCCCCGGAAGGCGTCGATCAGGCATACGCCACGTTCCGGCGTCTCCTCGAGCGGTATCCGGCCAGTCCTTACGCTGAAGACGCGCACCAGCGCCTCGTCTTCCTCAAGAATCGCCTGGCGGACTACGAAAACCACGTCGCCGATTATTACCTGCGGCGCGGCGCCTACGTCGCCGCAGCACGACGGGCCAAGGCCGCCCTCGAGCAGTACAACGGCGCCGAAGGCAATGCGGAATCGCTGAAGATCCTCGCGGCGGCTTACGGCGAGCTCGGTATGACCGACCTGGCGGACGATGCCCGCAGGATCCTGGCGCTCAATTTCCCCGGCGAGTCCTCGTAGGAGCGTAATTGGGGTCAGGTTACATTTCCTTGAGAAGGAAATGTAACCTGACCCCAATTACGCGCGCGTGGCGCGCTCCTACGATGTAGGAAACCGGTACCCCGAGGTTATTGGGTAACGCCAGTCGCGGCCGAAGGCACGGGCGCTGATACGGACGCCGGGCGGCGCCTGCCGCCGCTTGTACTCATTGCGTTTCACCATTTCCAGCACCCTCACGACCACGGCGCGATCGAAGCCGCGGTCGACGATCTCCTGGACGGACAGGTCGTCCTGGATGAAGGCCTCGAGGATCGGGTCCAGCACTGCGTAGTCCGGGAGTGAATCGCTGTCTTTCTGGTCCGGCCGGAGTTCGGCAGACGGCGGCCGCTCGATGACACGCTTCGGGATACAGGCGCCGAGCGTATTCCGGTACCTGGCAAGGCGATACACCAGTGTCTTCGAGCAGTCCTTGATCGGCGCGAAACCGCCAGCCATGTCGCCGTACAACGTCGCATAGCCGACCGCCATCTCACTCTTGTTGCCCGTCGTGAGCAGCATGCGACCGGTCTTGTTCGAAATAGCCATGAGCAACAGGCCACGGCAGCGCGCCTGGATATTTTCCTCGGTGACGTCGGGATCGCGGTCGCCGAAAATCGGTTTTAACTGCTTCAGGGTCGCGTCATACATCGGCGCTATCGGGACCACGTCGTAACGCACACCGAGGGTTGCCGCCTGTTTCTCAGCGTCCTCCTGGCTCATGGTCGACGTATAGCGAAACGGCATCATCACGGCTCGTACCATGTCGGCGCCGAGCGCATCGCAGGCGATGGCCAGCACCAGCGCGGAATCGATGCCGCCCGACAAGCCGAGGACGACGCCCGGAAAACGGTGCTTCTGCACGTAGTCGCGGGTTCCTGTCACCAGCGCCTGGTAGACGCTTTCCTCAACGGAAGGCTCGGCAGCGACATCGCCGCGCTCGGCCTGTACACCGGCAGACTTGCCGTGCAGCACAATTTTGAAAAGGCCTTCCTCGAACGCCGGGGCACGAAAATCGATCTTTCCGTCAGCGTTCATCACGAATGAACCGCCATCGAAGACGAGTTCATCCTGGCCGCCGACCATGTTGACGTAGACGACGGGCCTGTCGACCTCCTGGATGCGTCGGCGGACGACCGCCTCGCGCTCCGCCTGGCTCGTGAGCTTGTACGGTGAACCGTTGATTGCGATCACGCATTCCGCACCCGCCGAGCGACTTGCCTGGATCGGCGCCGGTTTCCACACGTCCTCGCAGATATTGAGGCCAAAGCGGATGCCGTTCAGCTTGAAGACCGAGGCTTCGCGGCCTTCGGTGAAGTAGCGCTTTTCGTCGAAGACGCTGTAGTTCGGGAGTATGTGCTTGCGGTAGTGCGCGAGCCGCCGGCCTTCGAGAAACACGGAACAGGCGTTGTAGATGTTTCCGTCCGCATATTCGGGAAAGCCGATCAGTATTGCGATACCGCTGATCGCGGTACGGATCTCCTGGACCGCAGTCTCGACATCGCGGCGCAGACCGGAATGGAACAGCAGGTCTTCCGGCGGGTAGCCGCACACGCTGAGCTCGGGAAATACGACGAGGTCCGCGCTGAGCTCGTCGCGCGCGCGGGCAGCGTAGTCGCAGATCCGGGACGTGTTACCCCGGACGTCGCCGACGGCAAGGTCTAGCTGGGCCAAGGCCAGCGTAATTTTGTCACTCAACGCGTGCGCTCACTTCGCCGCCTTCTTGTGGCTCGAGTGCCGGAGGTTCAGCCGCCGAGCACTTCCGCCATCTTGCTGCCGAGCTCGGCGGGCGAGCGCACCGTGACGACGCCAGCT
>JBGTLY010000111.1:0-28710 GCA_041743865.1 Woeseiaceae bacterium | reverse complement strand
GCGCGCGCGCGCCGCGGCACATCGGCGGCGCGTGCCTGCTATCGCCCTTCGATCCGTTGGTCTGGTACCGGCCGCGGACAGCCCGCCTGTTCGGCTTTCACTACCGCCTCGAAATCTATGTGCCCGCTAGCCGGCGCCGCTGGGGGTACTACGTGCTGCCGTTCCGGCTGGGCGAGACGCTGGTGGCCAGGGTGGACCTGAAAGCAGATCGCGGAACGGGTCGGCTGCTGGTGAGGTACGCTTACATCGAAGTCGGCGCGGAACCTGCAGAGGTGGCGGCGACGCTGGCTGACGAGCTCTTGCAGCTTGCGCACTGGCTGGACCTCGGCGCCGTAGAGGTCAGTCCCCACAACAGCTTTGCCCGGCTTCTTGCGAAGGTGCTGCCCCGGCTCGCCTCGGCGAGCCGGAAATGATCCAGCCTCGCCTCGGCGAGCCGGGACTGATGCAGGCTCGCCTCGGTGAGCCGAACCGGATCTCCCGGATCAACTTACTCCGGCGCTTCTTCAGGCTCCGCGGCGCGCTCGCGACGCTTTTCACGGAATGCCTGGCGCTCTTCGGGGGTCATCGACTTTCTATGTTCGCGCATCAGTTCGCGCATGGCCTCCCGTGCCTCCGGCGACATATTTTCGGCACGTTCGCGCATTCGGGCGCGGGCCGCCTCACGTTCCTCCTCGGACATCGCATCCCATTCGGCGCGCATCTCGTCGCGCCGCGCATGCAGCATTTCGCGCAAGGCGTCCCGTTCCTCCGGGGACAGCGCGTCGAGCTGATCGCGCCATTCGGCGACTTTCGCTTCACGCTCGTCCTCGGACATGCTTTGCCAATAGGCGCGGCGTTCCTCCGGAGGCAGTTGCCCCAGTTCCTCGAGACTCTGCGACTCCCCGATGGCAGGGACAAAAAGAGCCATGAGGCAGAGCACGCGGGGCAATTGAATCGTCATGAGCCTGTTCCTTGTACGGGTTTGTATCGGTAGCGGACGAAGTGCAGCTTGCTTTGTATCAACGCGCGGCCGCAAGAACGGTTGACCCTGTTCCGACCCGCCCGAATTGTGTATTTTCGGGCCTGCGCGGCGCGTAGCCATGAAAACCTCGACACTATTGCAAATCATTTGCAAGAAGCTGCGATTTCATTCATCGCGACCGTGTGGCTGAGGTATGTCGGCGCGACCAAGGAGTACGTTCCCGTGAAACCTGTGAGTCTTTCCTGGATGCTGCCTGAATGATGGCATACCGTGCTTTTGCGCTCGGTGTTGTGCTCTCGCTGTTGCTTTTGAGCTGCGCGGCCCGCGAAGTGCTGGTTCCCAAGAGCGCCGTCGTGCCCGCGGGATTGGACTTGTCAGGCCGGTGGCGGCTTCGGGAAGAGAAGTCCAACGAGGCACTCAGTTCGGCGGAGCGTCGGGCGGCCGAGGCGGAAGGAATCCGCATCCCGTCCAAGGCACGCGAACAGGCGCGCCGACCGCAGCAGAATCGGGATTCGCTGGTGCATGTCTTTCTCGAAACAGGCTCCATGCTCAAGATAACGCAGACGCCTGACGGGTTGTTCATCAGTTTCGACCGCGCGGTCGTGGAGGAATATCGCTTTGGCGAAAACCGCATTGTCAGCGTTGGTCCCGTGGAGGCCGCCCGGGTGTCCGGCTGGGAGGAAGGCGCGTACGTCATCGAAACACTGGATGATAAAGGCAACAAGCTCATTGAGCGCTACAGTCTTCAAGAAGATAGTGCGGCGCTGACACGCTCGGTGTCGATTTTTCGCAGCGACGAGCCGGCCCTTGCTGTCAACCAGCAGTATGATCGCCTGCCGTAGCATTCCAGCCTCCTAGATCAGTTCGCGGCAATCGTAAGCTTCGTGTCCGCAGCCGAATTCCTCACGTCTGCGGACGGATATTCGTCGAATCAGTATCGCGCTGCGACGTGCATCTCTTCGTCGTCTGGCCTCCACGCCCTTGCTACTGCACGTCCACAAGGGCCGGGCGGCGGAACTGAGAGGGTGCCCGGCGGGAAGAAAGGCCCCTCTGCAGAATCCGCCGCCCGGTTTTTTGCTCAGCCTCGCTCCATCTGGTAGACAAAACGCCTCTGCAAGCCGACGGTCGGTTCGGGGACGCCGTCGACGACGCGTGCCTTGAACCGGAAGCGCGACATCGCAATGAGGGCTGAGGACTCAAATGCCGGGTGGCTTGCGTCTATGACGGCCACGTTGCTGACAGAACCGTCTGCGAGAACATCGAACTGCACGATAACGCCCTCGCGTCCGTCCCGGATCGCTCCGGACGGGTAGGCCGTTGCGACGCTCATCACGGTGACCAGCGGCTGGTCGTACGCGCCTGTGGGAGCGGGGCGGTCGATGACCGGGGGCGACGGGCGGCCAGTCACTGGGCGTGTCGTTCGAGTCGGCTCGAGTCGCTGGATTCCCGGGCGAGCCGGAGGCCGTACAACGGGAGGCTTCAAGTCCTGCAACGGCAGGGTTTCCACCTCCGGTGGCGGATCTGGCTCGATCCGGATCGAGGCCAGCTCAAAGCGAGGTGCTTCCCGGAATTCGACGCGCGACGTCTCATTCCGGATCAGTGCCTGCATGGCGTAGAGCAACAAAAGGGTGACAACGGTACCGACTGCGGCGGCACATACGATTCGGGCGATCATGGGCGCATTCTCCTGGCAGACCCCCATACCTTGGTTCCAAGGTATACTTACATACCTCGAACCACAAAGTAAGTCTGGAATTACCTTTTGGTTCAAGGTATCCTGCCCGTTTTCGACAGAGGCGCATCGCATGGCCCAGAGCAACCCACCTTTCATGAGCGGTGTTCCCGAACTCCTGCTGCTCAGGTTGCTTGACGACCGGGAGATGTACGGCTACGAGCTCGTGCGCTCGATACGGCAGGTGACCGGCGAGGCCATTTCCCTGGGCGAGGGGGTTATCTACCCGGTCCTGCATGCGCTGGAGCGAAATGGCGCGTTGAAGTCCCGACGTAAAGACGTAGGCGGGCGTACGCGTGTCTACTACACCGTGACGGCAAAAGGGCGGGGTCGGCTCGAGCGCCTCGCCGACGAGTGGCGACGGGTCCAGTCCGGCATCGATACGGCGCTTGCGGGAGCGGCCAGTGCCGGTGCCTGACCTCGTCGCCCTTCGACGGACGTTCCTGGCGGCGGGAACGGCAAACCCGTTCGTGGACCGCACCATCCTGGAACTGGCGGATCATTTCGAGGACCTGGTCGACGCCGGCTGTGCCGACGGTCTCAAGCGGAGTGACGCCGAGCAACGCGCACTGGCCACGCTGGGTGAACTCGACGTCCTGGAACAGGCGGTACGGCGACAGCCGGCTCTCAAGAGTTGGGCCTGGAACTGGCCGCGCGTCGCCTCTGTCTTCTATCCGCTCGCCTGGCTTGTCGCGTTGCCCATGCTGCCCGTGGCCGCCGGCGTTGCGCATGCACCCGAAATTGCCCGATGGGCCGGCGGGATTGTGCTCGCAGCGTTCGTGACCGCGACCATGTTCCTGGTTCTGCAGCTGTCGATTGCGTCTGCATAAGTCGGGCATGCCGAAAAAACGGGCGCGACTCAGTCGCCGATCGGCGCGGCCTCGTAGTGCGCAAGCTTTGCGCGCAGGTTCAGTTTCCCTTTCCGGTGTTGCTCGATGATCACGGGCAGGTAGTCGAGTTCCGGCACGCACCACAAGGTCGTTATTCGAGATGAGCCTTCGGCCTGGTGCTGAATGCCGACTGCCGTGTAGCGGCCGGCGGGCACATTGATCTCCTGTGTGCCTATATTCTTGATGTGCAGCGTCTTAAACTCGTCAATGTCGAACAGCACATAAGTCCTGCCGGTTTCTCCGGTCAGCATGTCGTGCATCATCGCGTACTGAATCGAGATCCGGTCGTGTGCTTCGCCATCAAAGTGCATCTCGGCGGGCTTGCCGTCGAGTTCGCCCGAAATGGATCGCGTAGACCAGTCGAACCTGAAATCCGCTTCGGTCTTGTCGCTCGAGATCGTGTCCGAGGAACGGTATTCGAGCGGGCGCACGCCCTCTTCACCGACCTGGAAGACCGACGTTTCTTCGATGGCCCCTTTGACCAGTGCTGCGGCAATCCCCTTCGGCTCGACCTTGTGCACGGCTACGTAGTTTTCCTCCGTGCGGTCGAGTCGGGTCGTCAATACGCCGCTCAGGAACCGAATTTTTACGTCGTACTCCGCCAGATAGGGCGTCAGTTCCGCCGCTGCGGTGATCGAGGCCGCCAGGGAACCCAACACCAGAACCAGGGCGTGTATCGCGCCGCGCTCAAGACCCTTCATGATTACCCACGATGATTACCTACGGCATGTTCGCATTCTCGCATTACGGACATGACGGCATCCTGAATGGCAAGGCGATGCCCCTCAATTCCATCAAGAGCCACACTGCGCGGTATTGGAAACGGAGGCCCGACACCCACACACACTCGCGCGAATGGTTTTGGAATCATGAAACGATCCCAGCGTGAGAGATACCACGCCCGGTCGGCAGCGCAGGCGACAGGCAGGATCGGCACACCGGCAATCCGCGCCATCAACACGGTGCCCGCCTTGAACTCATATTGCGGACCGCGCGGGCCGTCAGCAGTCGTGATGATCGAATAGCCGAGCTTCATCATCGCCTGCTGATCGCGCAATGCCAGGGCACCGCTCTGGTTGGCGGATCCGCGAATGACCTCCGCGCCCCAGGCACGGGCAATTCTCTCCGGAACGTCGCCGTCCACCGAGCCGGAAACGAGGAAGCAGGCTTTGAACCCCTGCCCGATCCAGCGACGAACTTGCGATGAGCACAATACATGATGCTGGTGCCAGTAGGCTGGCGCACAGACTTTATGTTCGTCGATAAATGTGCGGATGTGCTCTTCGCCGAGAACCGGCCGATACCGGTAGGTGGCCGTCAGCAATCGGAACAGTCCGCGCAGGAGGGGCAGACCGAGCGCGTAGTACAGGCGCCGCGCCGAACTCGAGCGGCGCCGGGACGCTGTGCTGCGCCGCGACTCCACCGAACTGAAATCCGTTTTGCCGTTTCCGGTGTGTGGGGCGGGCATAGCACTTCCAGGAACGCTGTCGTCGAAGCAGTTTGCGGTATCGGTCGATCACCGGTCAATGTAGAATTCCGAAGCTTCATTCGCTGCGTGTGCGCAGAACGTCCTTGATGCCAGCCCCCGAACCCAGAACCCGACGACCTCCGGGGCCGAAGCGCGCCGTGTCGCTGGGCATCAATCCCGAAACGCTCGAGATACTGACGAACCTCACCCGAGACTTCGGCAATATCGTCTGCGTCGATAAGCCCGGTGGCCGGAGCGCGTACTTTGTGAATGAACCGGCGGAGGTGCGCCGGCTCCTGGTGCGCCAGCACGCCCGATACCAGAAAGGGCCGGGTTTCGAGCGGGTCAAGATGCTGCTCGGCAACGGGCTCATTGTGAGCGACGGAGATGTCTGGCGGCGCTCGAGAACCATGATTCAGCCGGCATTCAAGGCGCAAAACGTGCATCGGCTGCTCAGCACCATGATTGAATGCAGCGAGCGCCGCGCCGCCGCATGGACCGATGCAGCGGGACAGGGCGATGTCGTCAATATCACGCAGGAGACCAGCGATTTCTCGCTCGAGCTGATCCTGAAGTGCATTTTTGGCGCCGACTATGAAGATCGTTTGCTGGCGGGAGGCGACAATCCGTTCGATTTCCTGAGCAAGGATTCAACCCGGGATCTCGGCGTGGTGCTCAAGCTGCGCAAGCTCCGCGAGATGTTGCTCGACATTATTGCCGTGCGGCGCGAGGCGCCAGGCGAGGGGTTCGACTTCCTGGCCATGTACCTGGAGGCACGGGACAAGGAAGGCAGCGCGTTCACCGACGCGGAACTCCTCGACGAGTTGATGACGCTGATTGTCGCGGGCTTCGAGACCTCGGCCAATACGCTCAACTGGACCTGGTACCTGCTTACGGGTCATCCGGATGTCGAGGCGCGCATAATCGATGAAGCCCATCGTGAATTGCCATCGGCCAGCGTGGCGACCGCCGAACGCACTGCGTCGATGGCCTATACGCAACAGGTGCTCGAGGAAACCTTGAGGCTGTATCCGCCGGTCTGGCTGTTCACGCGCCGTGCGATCGCTGAGGACGTTTTGGCGGACTATGATGTGCCGCCGGGTACGGATATCTACCTGTCTCCGTACATCCTGCACCGCACCGAGGCATTCTGGCCGGATCCCGGCCGTTTCGACCCCTCCCGTTTTGCAAGCGACAATGCGCCGCGCAAGGAGCAAGCCTATTTTCCATTTTCGCTCGGCCCGCGACGCTGCCTCGGCGAGTACTTTTCCTTTCTCGAGATGAAAATCCACCTGGGCCTCCTGTTGCCACGCTTCCGTATGGAGCGCCTGGACGACGCCGATCCGGGTCTCGAGCTGGGTATCAATCTGCGTTCGAAACGCGACATACTGTTACGTCCCGTCCTGCGCCAGGCATAGCATGAAATTGTACGACACCATGAGCGACCTGCTCGACGACGCACGGAGCAGGGACCGCCAGCTCCGCTTCATCGACGGAGACGACGAAGCGACGTTGAGCTTCGCCGGCCTTTGGGACGAAGCACGGCAATTGCTAGGCAGGCTGCAGGATCGCGGGCTGTCGCCGGGTGACGAACTGGTGATCTTCACGAATTCCAACCGCCATTTCCTGATCGCTTTCTGGGCAGCCTTGCTGGGCGGCATCACGCCGGTTCCGGTCGCGGTCGGCATCAGCGACGAGCATCGCTACAAACTGTTCCGGATATTGCGCCAGATGCAGAACGGCAGCTTGCTGACCGCGCCGGACCTGTTGCAGCGCCTGAAGGCATTCGCCGCCGCCGAGTGTCTTCCGGAGATGAGCGGCATTTTGGAGCGGCGGTCTGTCGTCGGCGTCGAAGCCGGCGCCGATTCGTCGGGCGAGATTGCGAAGGTGACGCCGCACGATCTTGCGTTCATCCAGTATTCCTCGGGTTCTACGAGCGATCCGAAAGGTGTTTGCCTGACGCACAGCAACCTGTGTCACAACATCCGGGCGATCGTCGAAGGCACCGGCTGGAGTGCCGGGGACCGCAGCCTGTCGTGGATGCCGCTGACCCATGACATGGGGCTTATCGGCTACCACCTCAGCGTCATGGCGGCGGGCATGGATCATGCCGTCATGGATACGAACCTGTTCGTCCGGCGGCCGCTGCTCTGGATGCAAAAAGCGCACGAGCTGCGCGCGACCCAGCTGTGTTCGCCGAATTTTGGCTACAAGCATTTCCTCAAACTCTTCGAACGCAAGGGATTGCCGGAGGGTACGGACCTTTCCTGCGTCCGGCTTATCCTGAACGGCGCAGAACCGATTTCCTGGGATCTCTGCGAGGAATTTCTTGCCGCGCTGGCGCCCTACGGGCTTCAGCATTCCGCGATGATGCCGGTGTACGGGCTGGCCGAGGCAACCGTCGGCGTGTCACTTACTGCGCCGGGCGAGGGGCCGTCACGGCTCGTCGTGGACCGGCATTCGCTGAAGATCGGTGAACACTATCGCGAAGTCTCAGTTGGCGACCCGGATGCCGTCAGTTTTGTCCGTTGCGGGCGCGCGATTCGCGATGTAAGCATTCGCATCCGCGATGACGAGGACCGGCCACTGGAAGACGGCAGGGTAGGCAACATCGAGCTCGAAGGCGCGAGTGTCGCCGAGCGCATCTATGGCGACGAATTGGCGAGCGCAGCCTTGTTTACGGCGGACGGCTGGCTTCGGACGGGCGACTGTGGCGCGATAGCCGGCGGAGAGCTGGTGATTACGGGTCGCCAGAAGGACCTGATCATCATCAATGGCCAAAACTATTACCCGCACGATATCGAGGAGATCATCGCCCGGGTCGACGGCCTCGACCTTGGCAAGGTCGTCGTGGCGGGTGCTGCGCCAGCCGGGAGCGGCACGGAAGAATTACTGGTCTTCGTACTTTATCGGCAGGACCTGCGAGAATTCCGTCCGCTGGCTGCAGCGGTGCGACAGGCAGTCGGGGAGCACGCAGGCCTCGAAGTGGATCATGTCATTCCGGTCAGCCGTATTCCCAAGACCACCAGCGGCAAGGTGCAGCGCGCCCTTCTCCTGCGTGATTACCAGGACGGCGCGTTCAACGCCGTATTGCAGGACCTCGCGCCGCCTTCGGACATTCTCGCACCGGGCGACAGCGATCCGCTCGTTGCCGAGCTCGAAACGATTTGCCGCGAGTTCTCCAAGGAACGCAGCATTGGTGCAGATGACAACCTGTTCGAGGTCGGCGTCAGTTCGCTGACCCTGACTGAAATCGTCCTGGCGATCGATGAGCGCTACCCCGGCAAGCTCGATATCAGTGACCTGTTCGACCATCCCACATTGCGGGACATTGCGAACTTCCTGCGCCGGCCCTAAACCGATCACCGGAGATTTTGCATGACATTCACCCGTATCGCCGGGACTGGCAGTTACCTCCCCGAGACCATTGTCACCAACGCGGATCTCGAAAAGCGCATCGATACCTCTGACGAATGGATCAGGGAGCGTACCGGCATCAAACGCCGGCACGTCGCGGCAGACGGCGAGACGACCTCTGACATGGCCGTCAGTGCGGCACAGGCTGCCATGTCCGCAGCGGAAATCGAACCGGACGACATCGACCTCATACTCGTGGCGACCACGACACCGGACAAGGTATTTCCCGCCACTGGCTGTATTGTCCAGCGCAAGCTGGGCATGACTCGCGGCGCCGCCATGGACGTGCAGGCCGTCTGCAGCGGCTTTGTCTTCGGCCTCGACATCGCAGACCGTTACATTCGCACCGGCGGTGGCAGGACCGTCCTCGTCGTCGGTGCGGAAACGATGTCCCGGATTCTCGACTGGAACGATCGCGCCACCGCGGTCCTGTTCGGCGACGGTGCTGGCGCCGTCGTCCTGCAGGCAAGCGACGAGCAGGGCATTATCTCGACGCACATCCATTCCGATGGCCGCCTCGAGGACACGTTGCACGTCCCCTGCGGCGTCTCGAGCGGTTACGAGCAAATGTCTGCGGGCCGGGCCTATATCGTGATGCAGGGCAACGCGGTTTTCCGCAAAGCGGTGAGCATGCTCGGTTCCATCGCCCGGGAGACGCTGGACGGCAATGGCATCAACAAGAACGACCTGGACTGGCTGGTACCGCACCAGGCAAACATGCGCATCATCACCGCTGCAGCGAAAAAATTCGGCTTGCCCATGGAGCGCGTGGTGGTGACGGTGGACGACCACGCCAACACCTCAGCCGCCTCAATCCCGCTGGCGCTCGACATCGCAGTGCGCGACGGGCGCATCCAGCGCGGCGAACTGTTGCTCCTCGAAGCATTCGGTGCCGGCCTGACGTGGGCGTCCGCGCTCATCCGTTACTGATTTCGGAAAATCAAGCCGATTGAACATAACTTCCTGAAAAAGGCCGTTGGGGCGCCGTGTCGTGTGATTTCCTTCACACTTTTGCCGGTACCTGCCTCTTATACTGCGCCCTTCATCTGTCGCAAAACAGAGACAGACCGGGATGAGACGCAGCATGAACAAAGATCGCACCGACATTACCCTCGCCGAATCCGGAGTCTCCCTGCGCCTTGCGGAGATACGCCAGCGCTGCTCGCAACTGCTGACCGATCCCGAGGGCCTGGAACTCACGCTCGAGGAGCCGATCGAGCGATCCGACGGCACGAATCCGTATAACCTCGGCTGAGCACGCAGCGGCGGAGCCGCGGTCCGCCCCCCCTGAGTGATGCTAGTATCGATGCTGGTATCGATAGCCGGTGCTAGTATAGCCGGTGCAGAGCCGGATTCTTTGGGCGCGACGGGGAGTGTCTCATGGCAGTCGAACTGACGATCAACGGGCAGCGGCAATCGCTTGATGTGGACCCGCAAATGCCGCTTCTTTGGGCGATTCGCGACATCGCAGGACTCACCGGCACGAAGTTCGGGTGTGGCAAAGCCCTGTGCGGGGCCTGCACCGTGCACGTGGACGGGGAACCGGTGCGCGCTTGTTCGTACCCGGTATCTGCGGCCGCGGGACGCAAGATCACGACCATAGAGGGACTGTCTGCCGACGGGTCGCACCCGGTCCAGGTCGCGTGGCGGGAACTCAATGTGCCCCAGTGCGGCTACTGCCAATCGGGCCAGATCATGAGCGCCGCCGCGCTGCTCGCCCGCAATCCGAAACCGAGCGACGGCGACATCGACACGGCGATGAGCGGAAACCTGTGCCGTTGCGGCACCTACACACGGATACGACAGGCGATCCATCGCGCAGCAGGGGGTGACGCATGAATGGCGTGCGAAGACTCAGCCGGCGTACGTTCCTCCGGCAAACGGGCTACGCAGGCGGCGGACTGGTATTCGCGATCGCCGCCGCCCCCGTATTTTCGCCCGCATGGGCGGCTGGTGAGGGGGCGAACAAAAGTTTTTCGCCCAGTGTGTACGTCAACGTCCGTGAGGATGGGGTCGTCGAGATCGTCTGTCATCGCTCGGAGATGGGCCAGGGCATCCGCACCAGCCTGCCGCAAATCATCGCGGATGAACTGGACGCCGACTGGGATCGCATCGAACTCCGTCAGGCACTCGGGGATGCGAAATACGGCGACCAGAACACGGACGGCTCGACCAGCATACGGCAACAATTCGATCTCCTGCGCGGAGCCGGCGCGTCGGCGCGCGAGATGCTGGTGGCTGCCGCTGCGGCACAATGGAAGGTCCCGGCGGACGAGTGCGTTACCCGCAATCATGCGGTACACCATGAGGCCAGCGGGCGGAGCCTCGGTTACGGCGACCTGGTCCCGTACACCGCCGACATCGCGGTCCCGGAAAATCCGGTGTTCAAGTCGAAGAGCGCATACCGCTATATAGGGAAGTCGCTCGACACCATCGACGGCTTCGCGATGTCCACCGGAACGGCGAACTACGGCATTGATGCCTCGCTGCCGGATATGCTCTACGCGTCCATCGAGCGCTGCCCGACGCACGGCGGCACGGTCAAACGCGTCGACGCAGAAGCGGCCCGTGCGGTGCGGGGTGTTGTCGACGTGATCGAACTGCCGGGTCCGACGTCGCCACCCCTGTTCAATCCCCTCGGCGGCGTGGCCGTCCTGGCGACGAACACCTGGAGCGCGCAGCAGGGACGGGCAGCGCTAAAGATCGAGTGGGACCTCGGCTCGAACGCGGCTTACGATTCTGAGAAATTCCGTGAAGATTTGCTCGCAACCGTTCAAAAAGACGGAAAAATAGTTCGTGAGCGCGGTAATGTCGCCGCAGCGCGGGATGCGGCGGCGCGGACGCATGCCGCCGACTACTACGCGCCGCACCTCGCACAGGCTCCCATGGAGCCCCCGGCCGCACTTGCGCGCGTAGGCGAGGACGGCTGTGACGTCTGGTCCTGCACGCAGAATCCGCAGGCGACCCAGAGTACGGTGGCTGCCGTACTGGGACTCGAGCCGGCGGCGGTACGCGCACACGTTACCCTCCTGGGCGGCGGCTTCGGACGCAAGTCGAAACCGGACTTTGGCGCCGAAGCTGCCTGGCTGGCGCAGAAGACCGGCAAGCCGGTCAAAGTCACATGGACTCGCGAAGATGACCTCCGGCACGGCTATTTTCACTCGGTGAGCGCGCAGCGCCTCGAAGCCACGCTTGACGCGGACGGACATGTGACGAGCTGGCTGCAGCGGACGGCGTTTCCGTCCATCGGCAGCACGTTCGACACGAGCGTGACGGGACCTTCGCCGTCGGAACTGAGCCTCGGTTTCACCGATATTCCCTATGCCGTGGAAAACCTGCGGCTTGAATCCTCTGACGCGCCGGCGCACGTCCGGATCGGCTGGTTGCGTTCGGTGTGCAATGTCTACCATGCGTTTGCCATCAGCAGCTTTGCGGACGAACTTGCCGCGCTTACCGGTACCGATGCGCTTGTCTTCCTGCGCCGCATGATCGGGCCGCCTCGGCAGGTCAGGCCCTCGGACGATGGCGCCGAGTACGGCAACTACGGTCAAAGCCTCGAAATGCACCCGATAGACACGGGGCGGATCGTCGCCGTACTCGACAAGGTCGCGGACATGGCAGGTTGGGGTCGCCGCTTGCCCGCCGGGCGAGGTCTCGGTATTGCGGTTCATCGTTCGTTTCTCGCTACCGTCGGCACGGTCGCGGAGGTCAGCCGGGACCCGGCAGGCAAGCTGCGTGTGCATGAACTCTGGACGGCTATCGATGCAGGGCAGGTGATTAACCCGGACCGGGTCACTGCGCAGATGGAAGGTGCCGGAATTTTCGGCATGAGCCTTGCCCTGCACGGCGAAATCACCGCCAAACACGGCGCCATCGAGCAGGGCAACTTCGATACCTATCCCCTGGTGCGGATGAGCGATGCGCCTGCAGCGATCAACGTGCATATCATGGATGTCGACGCACCGCCGGGCGGCGTCGGTGAACCGGGCGTACCGCCGGTGGCGCCAGCGATTGCCAATGCCTGGTTCGCGGCAACGGGCCAGCGCCTGCGCGAGATGCCGTTTCGCAAGGCGGGGATTGTCTAGCTAGCCTTCTGCATGGTTCGGCGCGCGGCCAGCGGCGGCCGCGCCGGCGGTCTCGCCGAGCCAGGCGACGGCGTGTTCGATGCGCTCATTCCACGGATGACCGAAGCTCAGGCGAAGGCAATTGGCGTAGCGGGCAGAGGGCGAAAAGATGCGGCCCGGCGCGATGCTGATTCCGGCCGCGATTGCAGCATCGAACAATGCTACGGCATCCGCCGCGCCGGGCAATTCGAGCCACAGCACCGAGCCGCCGACCGGCTTGGAGGTCCGGGTTGCTTTGGGAAAGTGCGCTGCGACGAGAGCGCTCATGCGTTCCGCGTTGCGATGCAATACCGGGCGCAAGGTTTTCAGGTGGCGAACATAGTCACCGCTGCCCATGAAATCGCTGAGCGTGAGTTGCTGCAGGAGACCTGACGAGCAGGAATACGCTCGCTTCAGGCGACCGATTCGACCAATGAAGTCACCGGCCACGATCCAGCCGATCCGGTAGCCGGGCGCGGCGGTTTTGGAGAACGAAGCGCAGGTGATCACCCGAACGTCGTCCGCTAAAAATTGTGCGGGAGTCGGTCGCACGCCATCGAAGCGAAGGTCCCCGTACACGTCGTCCTCGATCAAGACCACGTCGTGCTTGCGCAATACCGAGAGCAAACGGCGACGATCCGTATCGGGCATGGTAACGCCGAGCGGGTTGCCGAGCGTCGTCGAGAAGACGCAGGCCGCGACCTCGTGCGTCGACAGGGTGCGCTCTACCTCGTCGACGACGACACCTTCCTCCGGGCAGGTTTCGACCTCCACGGCGAGCATTCCGAGGCTGTCAATCAACTCGAGAACACCGTGGTAAGTAGGTGTTTCTACAGCGATAATATCTCCCGGTTTCGCCACCGACTGGAGCGCAAGCAACAAGGCTTCCTGGCCGCCGTTCGTGATGCAGATGGCGTCCGGGTCGATTCGCGCGCCTACAGTGTCGAAGTAGTGATAGGCGATCTGTCGTCGTAGCGAGGGTTCGCCGAGGGTCGTTGCATAGCCAAGGCTCGACGATTCGGCGCGCGCCATGACGCGCTTCATCGCGCGATGCAGGGCCTTCGCTGCGGAGCGCGCCATGCTCGGGTTCGCTATGCCGAGCGGCACGAGGCCCGGATGGTTGATGCCGTCGTACACCCGTTGCATCAGGGTGCGGTCGTCGAAAGCAACCGGTCGGCTTCGGCGCGATGGATCGGGTCGCACTATCCCGTTTGCCGTGCGATGCCGCAGGTAGAAACCGGATTGCGGGCGCGACTCCACGCGCCGCTGGCGCTCCAGCTCGATGTACGCCTGCCTTACGGTCGGTATGCTGACGCCGACCCGCTGGCTCATCTTCCGCAGTGAAGGCAGTCGGTCGCCGGGTACGAGCGCACCCGACTCGATTGTGTGCTGAATGAGATCCATGACCTGACGGTAGAGAAAGGCGCCATCCTGCCGGTTCAGTTCCCGCATCTGTTAAGGTCACATTTTCAGAAAACTGTCTCTGTTATAGTCACAGACTCAACGTAGAGTCAAGCCTGTCCGCCACCATACGTTGAGACCCGTCATGTACGACCGCCGCACCGTCGAGCCCGGCCAGGCGCCCGGCGCGGGACGCCCGGAGATGGGCCCCGCGCCGCTTACCGGACCCCAAACCTTCCGCAAGCCGCGCTGGCGCGATGCGTTCGTTCGGCTGGCCGGCCCCGCATTGAGGCTGCATCGCTTCCGCAACCTGAGGACCGCGATGCTCTATGATGCGCTGTCCCGCAATCGCGACGGCCGCAAATCATGAGCAATACCTTGCTCTATATCATCACCGTGCTCATCTGGGGCTCGACCTGGTTGGCGATCGAGTTCCAGTTGGGCGGCGTGGTCGAGCCTGAAATCTCCATCGTCTACCGCTACGCCGGCGCCTCGTTGCTTCTGTTCGGGTGGTCGCGCATGCGGGGACTCAGGCTGCGATTCGATCGACGTGCACACGCCTGGTTCATCGTGCTCGGGCTGTTCCTTTTTTGCCTCAACTACATCCTGGCGTACCGCGCCCAGATCTATATTACTTCGGCGATGTGCGCGATCGCGTTTTCAACGATTGTCTGGATGAATATCCTGCTGTCACGCCTCTTCTTCGGCGTACGATCCGGCCGCCGTGTCCTGCTGGGCGCGACCGTCGGGATCGTCGGTATCCTCGTGCTGTTTACGCCGCGGATAGCCTCGGTGTCGCTGTCGGATTCAGTTCTGTTCGGATCCATGCTTGCGGTGCTCGGCGCGCTCGCCGCGTCCTTCGGCAACATGGCGTCACAGAAAGCCCAGTCACTGAAACTTCCCATTATCCAGTCGAACGCCTGGGGCATGTTTTACGGGGCCTGTATTACAGCGGCGGTGAGCCTCGTGGAAGGACACCCGTTCGTGTTCGAATTTAGCGCCGGCTACGTGATTTCTCTTGCCTATTTGACCGTCTTCGGTTCCGTGCTGGCGTTCGGTGCGTACCTGACGCTCCTGGGCCGAATAGGCGCGCATCGCGCCGGCTATGCGCTGGTCATGTTTCCCGTCATCGCCCTGATCCTTTCGATGCTGTTTGAGGGTCTCCGACTCGACATCTACATCGTCGTCGGCACCATTCTCGTGCTTACCGGTAATGTCTTCGTCCTCGACGGTCGAACGCGGCGGCAGGCACCGATGAAATCGGCGGAACCGGCCGCGAACGACAGTCCGAATCGCCGAGAGCCCAGCGAATACCGCCGGTGAGGTGCGAAAGAAACAGCGGCTCCGAGTACGATTCGATCGTGTGTCCCATCGCCGTGAAGAACACGCGTCCGCCGTCGACCTCATGCGACCACGCGACCGGTTTTGGGTCGGCATCCGGCTCGCCGATGGACTCCGGATCAAGGGTTATCAACAGGTTTACAGTCGGGTCGAAGTCATCGAACCAGTACCACTCGTCGTTCCGTTCGAAGGTCGCCGGCAATCCGGCGACGGCCGGGTGGGCGGCGTCGTGGACGGTGAGACGACCACGCGGCGTGCCCGGCGGATGATGATCGAAACGCCCGCCAATCAAGCGGCCGTACCAGCGCCACCCGTCATGCGAATCTGATGCGCCGTGCACGCCGACGACACCGTTTCCCGCCTTCAGGAAGGCCTGGAGTGCGTCGCCGCGGGAACCCCTGAACCATTCGCCATCAACGTCATCGTCCGGCTCGGCGGAGGTGGCGTTGAGTAACACCAGCAGGTCGTATTTGTCCAGTTTACCGGGCGCAAAAATGTCCGGGTCTTCGCTGACATCGACAGCATAGTCCTCGCGCCACTGATGGCTCTAAGCGCGTCAATGCCGGCCGGAATGGAATCGTGCCGCCAGCCGGTCGTATGCGAAAAGACGAGTATGCGCGCCGACACGGCATCGCTGGCATTCAGCAGCCCCGTTGCCGCGAATCCGGCAACGATCACCGCCGATAGTGCGGCAACCTGTATTTTCGTTGCTGTCATTTTCATGGGATCTCCGACGTATCCGATTGTGCTCCCCAGATCCAGCGCAGCGCGTCAGGCAGCATTGCGCCGCCGTGCTCGTCCGTGTGCGCGCCGTCCGTCCAGGCGGTCCGCACCCGGTATCTTGCACCGGTTTCGCCACCTTCTTCTGCGCGCCGGTTCGCGTAGTCGAAGGCGGCAGCCATCTGCTGGTTGGCGAGAAACCAGTTTCCCCACTCATTGTCGAGGTCGTTGCTGCCGCCTTGCAGGAATATTCTCAAGGGACGGACCGGTTCGCGCCGGATCAGTGCCGGGTAGTCCTGGCCGCCGAGCTGCACCGGCTGCTCCCACGGGCGAAAGCCGATCGATACGTAACTGCCGATCAGGCTGATGACCTTTCGGAAGTAATCCGGCCGGTGCCAGGCGACGGTGAAAGCACCGATGGCGCCGCTGCTGGTGCCGCCGATAGCCCGTTGTTCCGGGTCGTCCGTGAGCTTGAACGTTTTCTCGAGCAAAGGGAGCATTTCCTCGATGAGGAAGCGCGCGTACCGATCGTTGATCGCGTCGTACTCGTCGGCCCGATGATTGGGATTGCTTAGCCCGATGTCGGCCGGATAGTTCTGCGCGGTATGGCCCGGCGTGACGAACAGGCCGATCGTCACCGGCATCGCACCGCGTGCGATCAGGTTTTCCATCACCTGCGGCACACGCAGAGGGCCGAGCGGATTCGTGGCGCGTTGCCCGTCCTGGAACACCAGCAGGCTGGCGGGTGTTTCACCGTCGTACTGCGCCGGAACGTACACCCAGTATTGCCGCACCGTACCGGCGAAAATTTCGCTGTGGAATTCGTAGGGGCCGTCAAGACGTCCGGCGGGGACGCCCGGTTGGGCGAAATGATCGGGCGTCAGTGCCCAGGGGCCCGGCTGAATCACCGGACCGGCGATACCGTCCGGGGCCGGCAAAACACCCAGGCCCGTGGCGATGACGAACGACAGTATTGCAGCGGGTTTGATGATGGGCTCCTGTCACCGGGTCTGCGGATGGTCACCCACTCGCGTACTTCTTGCAAAGCCTTGCTTTCGATCCTACGCTCGGATCGGTGTGCCACGGGTTTCACCGCCATGACCCTATCGACATGACAGTAGCGATCAGGCCAGCCACTGCCGACGATGCCGGCGTCATCGCGCAGATCTACAATCACTACATCCGGGATACCGTGGCAACCTTCGAGACCGACACTGTCACGGCGACGGAGATAGCGAAACGCATCGCCGCGACCGAAGAGGCAGGATTGCCATGGCGGGTTGCAGCGGACGGGGGAGCAATCCTCGGCTACGCTTATGCGTCACGCTGGAAGGGGCGTTGCGCGTACCGCTACTCCGTCGAATCGACAATCTACCTTGCGCCCGCCGAGACCGGCAGGGGTATCGGGCGGCAACTATATGGGGCGACCCTCGAAGCGGTACGCGGCAGCGGAGTACACGTCGTGATCGGTGGGGTTTCACTGCCGAATGATGCGAGCGTACGCCTGCACGAAGCGCTCGGCTTTAAAAAGATCGGCCAGTTCGAGGAAGTCGGCTACAAGTTCGATCGCTGGATCGATGTAGGCTACTGGCAGCTGACCCTGTAGTTCAATCGGATGGCCCGCCGAGGTCCTTGTCCAGCAGCCCGAACCGGTTCCGGTCGGCGTAGCCGCGCTCACGGTAAAACAGCCGTGCCGCATCGTTCTCACGGGCCAGTTGCAGCGAGACGTTGGTGCAACGGAGTTCGCGGAACCGGGCTTCTGCCGCACCCAGCAGGGACTGGCCAAGGCCCCGGCCGCGCAGCGCGGGCAGCACGAAAAACTCATCGATCTCCGCGGTCAGGCCCTTGTGCTCGAGGCTGAAGACATAGACCGCGATGAGGTAGCCTGAGAGCGCATCCGCCGGGCCGCAGACCCACACCTCGCCCAGCCGCCGGTCGGACAACAGGTAGTCAAGCTGCTCCGCGACCTCGTCCTCATCAAATCCGTCCAGGCCTTCGAATGTCCAGTAGTGGCCGACCAGTGTCACGATCGCTTCGATGTCGTCGTGTCGCGCGAGACGCGCGGCGTCGCCCTGTGCCTGTACCGCAGGCTTTGACATGCCACTCTCCGGTCCGGGGAACCGGAGGCCAGTATACGCTTATACTACAGAGGCCGGTCAGTCGGCGTTATTGCAGGACGCTGATTTCGGAGCACGGCAGGGAGATGACTAGGATGACGGGTCGGCCGATGACTCGCCGGATGAGTCGATAGATACCTCGGGGTGATACACGCGCCAGCTGGCCAGGAAGATTCCGGCGATGACGGGGCCGATGATGAGTCCGGTCAGGCCGAATGCGCCGAGTCCGCCCAGCGTGGAAAGAAGGACCACGTAGTCCGGCATTTTGGTGTCCCGTCCAACGACCCGCGGACGCAGGAGATTGTCGGAGAGGCCGATGAGAACGATTCCCGCGATGATCATGAGGATACCTTTGATCGCGAATCCGCCGGCGAAGAGCACCACTGCGGCGGGTCCCCATATGATCGCGGTACCCACCACGGGCAGTATGGTTGATATGGCCATGGCCACGCCCCAGAGCACGGCATTCGGGATGCCGAGCAGGGCAAAAACGATACCGCCGAGCGTACCCTGGACGATCCCGATGAGAATGATGCCCTTGACCGTCGCCTGCGTCACCGTCGCAATCTCCTGCAGCAGGTAACGTTCGCTCGGCCCCTTGAGCGGGATCGCCTCGGAAATGAAGTGCATGATCCGGCGCCCGTCGTACAGGAAAAAAAACAGGAGGTAGACGGTCAGCGCCATGAGCAGGCTGGTCTTGAGCGCGCCCTGGCCGAGCAGGAGGGCGGTGGAGGCGAGGAATTCGCCGCCGGCCGACACGCCCTCGCTGATTTGGCTCGAGAGATCGCCGACGTTGATGCCGACGCCTTCGACCGCGCTTTGCAGGCGGGGCAAGAGCCCCATCAGTGCATCCAGAGGTGCCGCAGGATCGATCTCGCCATCCTGAATGCCCTGTACGACATCGGATGCCTGCGCCGCGAGAACCATGCCGAACGCCACCGCGGGAATCAGCACGACCAGGACGACCAGGAGGGTGGTGAGGATGGCAGCGGGCATGTCGCGGCCACCCAGGCGTGCCCGGGTGCGGTCGTAGACCGGATGGGCGAGCAGTGCAAACACAAATGCCCAGACGATGGCTTTATAGAAATCCAGGATCAGAGCAAGGAACCCAATGGTTATGACAAGCAACAGGACAGGCAGCGCATAACGCGGTTCGTCGGTACTGCTATCCGGCGGGCGGGTGGGCATGGAAGGCGTTCCAGAGGTCAGATCAGTATGTTGTGCAAACCCTGTGCCATGAGTGGCATTCGGGCACGACATCCGGGCACCTATTCTGGCATCGGTAGCGCCACGCGAACACCACGATGTGACGCTTGACACTCGGTAAATGAACGTTCATTCTCGTTCGCGATCCTCGCGCTCTTACCAGGTCTGCCACCCGTGCATGTTCCCCTGCCCCGACCGGTGCGGACGCTGTTGCTTGCCGGACTCGCCACGCTAGCGGCGAGTCTCGGCGCGTGCAGCGAAACCCCGGACGAAACACCCGAGATGCCGCCCCCGGCGGTCAGTGTCGTGACGCTGGCCCCGGAACGCGTCGCCCTGACACGTGAGTTGCCAGGCCGAACGCGTGCCCTGCTCATCGCCGAGGTGCGGCCACTCGTCACCGGCATCATCCGCGAGCGCCTGTACGATGAGGGCAGCCATGTCGAGGCCGGCCAGCCCTTGTACCAGCTTGACGATGCAACCTACCGCACGGCATTCCGAAGCGCCGAGGCATCGCTCGCCCGGGCCGTGGCATCGCTCGATATTGCGCGGCTGAACGCCGGTCGTGCGGAGGAACTTATCAAGACGAATGCGATCAGCGACCAGGAATACCGCAACCTGCAGGCGACACAACGCGAGGTCGAGGCCGACGTTGGCGTCGCGAATGCGCAACTCGAGAGCGCGCGCGTGCGGCTCAGCTACGCGCGAATCCGCTCGCCGATCGAGGGTCGGGCCGGTATCTCGGCGGTCACGGTGGGCGCTCTCGTTACCGCGGACCAGGCCGCACCCTTGACCACGGTGCAGCAGCTGGACCCCATTTATGTCGACGTAACGCAGTCTGCGAGCGAATTGCTTGCGCTGCGCCAACAACTATCGGACACGGCACTGCAACAGGCGGATGAGATTCCCGTCCAGATAGTGCTGGACGACGGCAGCGTGTACACGCACCAGGGTATTCTCACATTTGAGGACGCGGCCGTCGACCCCACGACCGGAAGTGTCGCAATGCGGATTGTCGTCCCAAACCCGGATCTGCTGATGCTTCCCGGTATGTACGTCAGGGCCCAGATCGGCAATGCCGTCCTTGACGAGGCCCTGCTCGTGCCGCAGCAGGGCATTGCACGCGATCCGAAAGGGCAGGCTTTTGCAATGCTGTTGAACGAAGAAAACCTTGTGGAACAGCGCAGCGTTGAAGTTCGTCAGACTATCGGCGACAAATGGCTGGTGAAGAGCGGCCTTGAAGCAGGCGATCGCATCATCGTTGAAGGACTGCAGAAGGTCCGCGCGGGTCAGCCGGCGCGGGTGACGCCGACCGACGTCGCGGCGCAATAGCGACACCGGCCATGGCACAGTTCTTCATTGGCCGCCCGATTTTCGCCTGGGTGATCGCGCTGATCATCATGCTGGCCGGCGGACTTGCTATCACGGGTCTGCCCGTATCCATGTATCCCGATATTGCGCCGCCATCCATCACCGTCAATGCCAGCTATCCGGGCGCCTCGGCTACCGTCGTCGAGGAATCTGTGACCCAATTGATCGAGCAGAACATGAAAGGCCTGGACGGCCTGTTATACATGTCCTCGAGTTCATCCAATGGCAGTGCGTCCGTCTCGTTGACATTCGACAACGGTGTCAATCCGGACATCGCACAGGTACAGGTGCAGAACAAGTTGCAGCTCGCAATGCCATTGCTTCCGCAGGAAGTACAGCGGCAGGGTGTGAACGTCACCAAAGCGCGCAGCGGATTCCTGATGGTCGTCGGATTCGTTTCAGAAGACCACAGCATGTCGCGCAATGACATTTCCGACTACGTGAACGCTAACGTGGTCGACTCGATCAGCCGCGTACCCGGCGTCGGGGGCGTTCAGGTGTTTGGATCGCAGTACGCGATGCGCATCTGGCTCGATCCGAACAAACTCGAAACGTACCGATTGTCGCCCGCCGATATCACCGAGGCCGTGCGTGCGCAAAATGCGCAGGTTGCCGTTGGCCAGCTAGGCGGTACCCCAGCCATCGAAGGGCAGCAGCTTACCGCCACGATTACTGCCCAAAGCAGGCTCGAAACGCCGGAGCAGTTCCGTAACATCATTTTGCGAAGTAACCCTGATGGATCGGTGCTGAAGCTGGGTGACATAGCGCGCGTGGAACTCGGGTCGGAAAATTACGGTTTCGTGTCGCGCTTCAACCGCCAGCCGTCGTCCGGCCTTGCCGTGTCGCTCGCGACCGGGGCGAACGCTCTCGAGACAGCGGCAGCGGTCGAGCAACGGGTTCAAGAGCTGGCAGCATTTTTTCCTGAGAACCTCGTGACCGTCATACCCTTTGAAACGGTTCCGTTCGTCAGGATCGCAATCAAAAACGTCATCAAGATCCTCGTCGAAGCGATCGTGCTGGTGTTTATCGTGATGTACCTGTTCCTGCAGAACCTCCGCGCCACAATCATTCCGACAATTGCAGTACCGGTGGTCCTGCTCGGCACTTTCGGCGTGCTTGCGGTGCTCGGTTTCTCCGTCAACATGCTGACTATGTTCGCAATGGTTCTTGCTATCGGTCTCCTCGTCGACGACGCCATCGTGGTCGTGGAAAATGTTGAACGTGTCATGTTGGAGGAGGGGCTTTCACCCGAGCAAGCGACCCGCAAGTCGATGCGCCAGATTACCGGGGCGCTGGTCGCGGTCGGCCTTGTTCTGTCCGCTGTTTTCGTGCCCATGGCGTTTCTCGGCGGCGCAACTGGCGTGATTTATCGGCAATTTTCCGCGACTATCGTGTCCGCCATGGCGCTGTCCGTGCTCGTGGCCCTTGTGCTGACGCCGGCCTTGTGCGCCACGTTGCTCAAGCCGCTGAAGAAAGGCGAACACCATGCGGAGAAGGGCTTCCTCGCCTGGTTCAATCGGAAATTTGACAGCAGTGCGAAGCGGTATCGCGGGGTGGTCCGGTGGATGATTGCCCGCACCGGCCGTTTTTTCGCGGTATTCCTGGTCCTCACCGGCGTGATGCTGGTGCTGTTTCTCAATCGGCCTACGTCATTCGTGCCTCAGGAAGACCAGGGCATCATGTTCGCCCAGGCCATTGCACCGGTCGGCGCGACCCAGGAACGCACACTCGAGACCGTCTACAAGATGGAAGACTATTTTCTCGATGAAGAAGCCGAGGCGGTGGAGGGAATGTTCGGCGTCGCGGGCTTCAGTTTCGCAGGCGGTGGCCAGAATAACGCGTTCGCGTTCGTAAAGCTCAAAGACTGGGACGAGCGCGATTCCGCGGAGCTGGGCGTTTCTGCGGTCGCCGGGCGCGCCTCGGGAGCGCTGTCACAAATCAAAGATGCCATGGCGTTCGCCTTTGCACCGCCGGCCATCCAGGAACTGGGGCGTTCAGCAGGATTCAGTGCCTACCTCATGGACAATGGGAGCCGAGGTCACGACGCGTTGGTTGCCGCGCTGAACGAACTCCTGCAGGCGGCTGCAGGGAGTCCGCTGCTTACGAACGTCCGGCACAATGGGCAGTCGGATGCGCCGCAGTTTCGGTTGAACATCGATTTCGAGAAAGCCGGCGCGCTCGGCCTTTCCGTCACGGACATCAATGCAACGCTCCAGACTGCCTGGGGCGGGCAATACATCGACGACTTCATCGATCGTGGCCGTGTGAAACGCGTCTACGTACAGGCTGATGCACCGTTTCGCATGACGCCGGAAGATTTTCGCCTCTGGTCGGTTCGTAACGAAAACGGCGAGATGGTGCCGCTATCTGCATTCGTTACATCGCACTGGGAATACGGTCCGCTGCAGCTCGCGCGCTACAACGGTACGCCCGCCATGGAAATTACGGGCGAACCGGCTCCCGGGGTGAGTTCCGGAGACGCGATGGCGGCCGTCGAAGCTATCGTTGCAGGGCTGCCGCAGGGCTTCGGCATCGAATGGACCGGGCAGTCCTACCAGGAGCGCCAGGCCGGTGCGCAGACGCCGATCCTGTATACGCTTTCGATTCTCGTCGTGTTTTTGTGCCTGGCAGCTTTGTATGAGAGCTGGTCCATTCCTACCTCGGTGCTGATCGTGGCGCCGCTCGGGATCCTGGGGATCGCACTCGCCGCGACCCTGCGCGGCCTCGATCGCGATATCTATTTCCAGGTGGCGATGCTCACGACCATCGGACTGACCAGCAAGAATGCGATCCTCATCATTGCGTTTGCTAAGGAGAACCTCGACGCCGGCGTGGAACTGGTCGAAGCCACGCTGCAGGCCGTGCGCGACCGGCTGCGCCCAATCATCATGACCTCGCTGGCCTTCGGCATGGGCGTTCTGCCACTCGCGCTCGCGAGTGGCGCGGGCTCTGGTGCGCAGCGTGCCATCGGGACCGGCGTCCTTGGCGGCATGATCACAGGCGCCTTTCTCGGAATCTTCTTCGTGCCCGTATTCTTTGTTCTGATCCAGCGGCTCTTCGGGCGGCATTCACGTGCCGCGATGTCTCCGGACGCTGAAGTCGACGATGCCGACCGTGCACCGTCCCCGGTATAGAGAACGGCATGGCAGAAGTCGCAGCAACCATACCTGGCACCGAGCAACATAAGCTGGCCCAGCGGGAGCGCATACTGTCGGCGGCACAAAAGCGATTCATTCACAGCGGTTTCCACAACGCCAGCATGGTAACGATTGCGGAAGCCGCTGGAATGAGTCCGGGCCTGATCTACCGCTATTTCAAAAGCAAGAACGCGATCATCCTCGCGATCATCGACAAGCAACTGAGGGTCGCGCAGCGTCGTATACGTGAACTTAGATCAACCGAAGACTTGTGTGGCGGTATCGTCAATTACTTCGAAGCGCACGACACAGACGACGATGGCGCCATGAGCGCCGCCCTGTTTCTCGAGATCGCGGCAGAGGCCACCCGCGATCCGGAGATCGCGCTCGCGTTCAGCCGATTTGATGATGCTGTGCGTTCGGAACTCGTGGACTGGCTCCGCCGTGACGTGGCGGACGGAGGATACGGCCTGGACTTGGGCGCAGCACGGCAGCGCGCGTTGTCACTCACGATACTCATCGAAGGGCTCAAAGTCAGAAAAGCGCGACAACCGCAACTCGACCGCGGCCAGTTGAAAAAAGCACTTGATGATCTCCTCGGAGCAATCGAAAGCTGATCAATCCGCCGGCGCGACGATGCCGTCAGTCCCGGCGTGACCCTTCCTGTTTGTCGCCAGCGGCCCGTCCGAGCTGATCCATGTCCTCCCCGATCGGCGCACGTTGCCACTGGCCGTCAGAATCGATTTCGAATTCCGATTGCACCGCGAGGATAGCGCCGTCATGCGCCTCACGAGCGATCGTTGATTCGTCTGCATCGCCCCCGCCCCGCACGCCTTTGTCGAGAAGTCGGTTGTAGGCCGCGACATAAAGTTCGCAAGCTTGTGCGGGCATGCTGTTGCGCACTTCGGCAGGCAGTTCATGGATGGTCTGGTACATCGCGTCTCCGTACTTATCCGGCAAGATTTACATGATATGTGTAACGCTTACAGTGGGGCGGTCTAACTTTCCGTACGAACGTGGTCAACCGCCGCATCGACCCCGTCTCTGGCCGCACAGTGCGCGCAACAGTAAATCTCGTCCCCGTCTGCTTCGATGCCATGGCCGATGATACGTGTATCACAAACCGGGCAAACCGGCGCCAGTGCCTGGATCGCGCATTCGAAACAGTCAAAGGCATGTGTATCGCCATTCATACTCACTTCGAAAGTCCGGTGGTAGTCGTTGCCACAGTTGTCACAGGTCGCCATTGCTCATACTCCGGAAGTGGGTGCCAGTCATTCTGGACGCAGAAATTGCAAGTTTCGTACCATTCGGGTTGCGCACAGCCTAGTCCAAGTGCTCGCGGTAATGCGGTGCGGCGTAGTCAATCGCCGGGCCCAGGGGCACGATACGCGTCGGATTCACGCGGTCATGACTCATGTAGTAGTGAGGCTTGATGTGGTCGAGGTGCACTGTCTCGGCGACGCCCGGTGTCTGGTACACGTCGCGCACATACGGCCACAGGTTTTCATAGTCGACCAGTCGGCGGGTGTTGCATTTGAAGTGACCGAAATACACCGGGTCGAAGCGAACCAGCGTCGTGAACAAGCGCCAATCAGCCTCGGTCATGATTGCGCCCACCAGGAACCTGCGCGAAGCGAGGCGCTGGTCGAGCCAGTCGAGAGTGTCGAAGAGGGGCACGACCGCCTCTTCGTAAGCCTGCTGCGTTGTTGCGAATCCCGCCTTGTAAACGCCGTTGTTGACGGTCGTGTAGACCCGGTCGTTGATCGCATCGATCTCACGACGGAATGCAGCCGGGTAGTAGTCGCCCGGTGCGGCGAACTCGTCAAACGCGGAGTTCAGCATCCGAATTATTTCCGCTGATTCGTTGTTGGCAATCGTCCCCTGCTCGAGGTCCCAGAGGACCGGCACTGTGACACGCCCAGTGAACGTTGCTTCAGCCGCGAGGTACACCTGGTACAGATACTCTGCACCCTGCACGGGGTCGGGCACGACGCCTTCAGCGTCAGCGAAACTCCATCCATGATCGCCCATATACCAATGTACGACGGAAATCGAAATGTGAGACTCGAGCTGTTTGAGCTTGCGGAAGATCAGCGTCCGGTGGGCCCAGGGACAGGCATAGGACACATAGAGATGGTATCGCCCGCTGGCCGCCGGGAAACTGCCTTCACGGCCATCTGGCGTGACGCGACGACGAAACGATGACGCCTGGCGCTCGAACCGGCCGCCGGTCGAGTCCGTGTCATACCACTTGTCCTGCCATTGCCCGTCAATCAGGAGACCCATGACTTGATCAACGAGACTTGATCAACGGGCCGTGGACTTCGTGTGCGTCTTGAGACGATCGATGAACGCGGCTTTGCCCGGTTCGGCGTAGAACGATGCGGGTATAACGATGTACCCGCGCCGCTCCGCATCGGTATCGATCAAATAGACAGTCGCGTCATCCCCCGGATCCGTGCCCATGTCGACGCTGATGGAATCGGCAATCCAGGCTTGCCCTTCCGCGAAATCCTCGCCTGTATCCCGGCAGTGCAGGGCGTCCGCCCGATAGGCAAAGTTGTTTGTGTAGCCGCGCTTTTTCGCTTCGTCCAGCGCGTCCGTGAGGTCTTGACCGTGCTGCTCAAACGGCAGCGGTTCATGTCCTGTCGTCATTTCGTTTGTCTCCGGAGAACGGTAATGCGGCGTCGTAGTCGCTGCAACGACAACAGCGGCGGCTAGCCTGCGTTTTCACCAGTGCCCGTACGCTCGATCACGCCGCACGCGACCCTTTCTCCCGAGTTGCCCGCGGGTTGCGAAACCAGGTCGTCAGCCCCGGAGTGGACGACAACAGCCCGTCCGATGGCGCTTTCGCCGCCGCTGAGCGACAGCGTGTCATCGATCAGGTCGACGGATGCCACGCCATCCTCGGTCGCGACGATATTGCCGAGATCCCCGGTATGGTGCAGGCCGGCGCTCTGCGACGGCGCACCATGGGCGGCGCCATGCGGCGCGAAATGATCCCCGGCAGAACTCGCGTCCGCGGCGGAACAATCGCCGACTTCATGTATGTGCATCCCGTGCAAGCCTGCCGTCAGCCCCTCGATCTCGCCGCGGATGCGGATAAAACCGCTTTCCTGCTGGAAGGTGAGCTCACCCGAAACGTTGCTGTCCGAGCGGGCTTCGAGCTCTGCCGTGGCAGACACCGTCGCAGCCGTTACGGACTCCGGCATGCCGACCGGCTCGCTGCTCATGTCGCCGACACTCGATCGAGTCGGCGTCTCGACGCCGTCTGCCATGTAGGCATCTTCATAGGTAGCAGCGTCGTTTTCGGTCGTCGCTTCCGGCGAGGGGTCGCATGCCGCAAACATCAGCAGCAACGCCGCGGGGAGCGGCAGAGTTGCGATTGCCCGTTGTCTCTGAAATGGATTCATGTTTTTTCTCCGGCGTCTGGGTGAAGGAGGTCGGGCTGCTGCCTGACAGGACTGCTAAAGGCAGTACTGCAATATCCATACCAGAACGCTGAAGGCCTGATTGCGGCATGGAACTTGCTCCAGTCTGTCCGCAATGGACGGACGGATCGTTGCGTGGAATCCTGCGTGGGACTTTAGTCCAAACCGTGGAGAGACGATGAACCTGGAGAGTCAATGAACAGGATGCTTTCGGCCGCCGCTGGCCTCGCGATAGCCATGCTGAGCGCTTGCGGGGGGAGTGCGCCGCCGATTGAGCCGACCTACGGGACCAACCCGGAATTGCCGGCGCCGGAAACATCCTTGCTTCCCACGATCAACATCGCGCCGGCGCAAGGATGGAAGGACGGCGTGATTCCGGCGGCAGCCGTTGGCTTTGCGGTAAACGCGTTTGCGACCGGGCTGGATCATCCCCGCTGGCTCTATGTCCTGCCGAACGGTGACGTCCTGGTGGCCGAGACCAATGGGCCGCCGCGCCCCGAGCAGCGCAAGGGCATTCGCGGTTGGGTCATGAAAAAGGTGATGCAAAGGGCTGGTGCAGGCGTGCCGAGCGCCAATCGCATCACGCTTCTGCGGGACACGGACGGCGATGGCGTGGCGGACCTGCGCAGCGCTTTCCTCGAAGGACTGAACTCTCCGTTCGGGATGTACCTGAGCGGCGATGATTTCTACGTTGCGAATACGGATGCGCTCGTCCGGTTTGACTATGTACGTGGCGCAACGACGCTGGCCGGCCCGGGATCGACCGTCGCCGAGCTGCCGGGCGGGCCCTTGAATCACCACTGGACGAAAAACGTAACAGGTGCCCCCGATAGCGAGATCCTGTACGTCACGGTCGGCTCCAACAGCAACATCGCCGAGAACGGGATGGACCAGGAAGTTCAGCGTGCGGCGATCCTCACCGTCGATCCCGCGAACGGTCGCACTGAGGTTTACGCGAGTGGCTTGCGTAACCCCAACGGACTCGACTGGCATCCGGAGAGCGGCGCGCTCTGGACGACGGTAAACGAGCGCGACATGCTGGGCGATAACCTGGTGCCTGACTACATGACCTCGGTGCGGCAAGGCGGGTTTTACGGCTGGCCCTACAGCTACTTCGGCCAGAACGTTGATGAGCGGGTCGAACCGCAGCAGCCCGAACTCGTTGGTAAGGCGCTGGTACCCGATTATGCACTCGGCGCGCATACGGCCTCGCTCGGACTTGCTTTCTATACCGGCGATCTCTTTCCCCCCCGCTACCGGAACGGCGCCTTCGTCGGCCAGCACGGCTCATGGAATCGTGAAAGTTTAAGCGGCTACAAGGTCATCTTCGTGCCGTTCACCAACGGGATGGCCGCCGGCCCGCCCGAGGACATACTGACCGGCTTCGTCACTGACGACGGAGAGGCGCTCGGGCG
>JBGTLY010000110.1:0-14193 GCA_041743865.1 Woeseiaceae bacterium | reverse complement strand
CGCGCTCGTCGCCGCTGTCCCGGCCGGCATCCCCGCGACGCCGCGACGGCGAGCGGGCCTGAAGCCTGCCCTGCGCGCCGACCTGTTGCTCATCGACGTATACATTTTCCTGCTGCACGCCATACTGACCGCGAGCTTCGTCGCCTTGCCGTTCGTTCTCACGAACCGTCTCGAACTTCCCCCGACGGCGCACTGGCAGATCTACGTCGGCGCTATCGCGCTGTCGCTGGCCGGCACCGTGCCACTTATACTGGCCGACGAGCGCCGCGGCCGCGGCGGTACGATGGTCATTGCCGTGCTGCTGGTTCTGGCCAGCGAAATCCTGCTGGGGTTCGCCGCGTTTTCCATCGTCGGCGTTTTCCTGGCGCTGGCCCTGTTTTTTGCCGGCTTCAACTTTCTCGAGGCGAGCCTGCCCGCGCGTATGTCTGCGCTGGCCGATCGCGACGTGCGCGGCGTCTCGCTCGGTGTGTACTCCACCGCCCAGTTTCTCGGCGCCTTCGCCGGCGGATTGCTCGGCGGCCAATTTATTGCCGGCGGGGATCCCGGTATCGTGTTTCTCGTCTGCGTCCTGCTCGCCGCAATCTGGCTCGCGTTGCAAGGACTGGTCGGACGAAAGAGGGCAACATCATGAAGCAGCGGATCCTGTACGCCATCCTCGCCGGGTTCATCGGCCTGCAGGCAGGCTGTACCGGAATTCCGGAGGGCACGACTGTCGTTCGCGACTTCGAGGTGGAGCGTTACCTCGGAACCTGGTATGAGATCGCACGGCTCGATCACCGGTTCGAGCGCGGATTGAGCAACGTCACGGCGACCTACACGCCACGCGACGGCGGGGGTGTCGGCGTGGTGAATCGCGGTTACGACGATGAGGAGGGCCGATGGGACGAGGCGAAGGGAAAGGCATTTTTCGTCGAAGGGCCTGACGTTGGGCGCTTGAAGGTGTCCTTTTTCGGCCCGTTCTACGGCGCTTACAACATCATCGAGCTTGACGACGACTACCGCTATTCGCTCGTTGCCGGGCCTAACCGGTCCTACCTCTGGATCCTCGCCCGCAGTCCCGATCTCGAGGAGGCAACACTGGCCCGGCTCATAAAAAAGGCAGAGGAACTCGGTTTCCCGACCGATGAACTGATTCGCGTCCGGCACGAGGACCCTGCCGCGCCCGGTGCCTGAAGCCGGCTGGCCGCTGCCCAATTCCGTGAAAAAGCCGGGAAATCAGGCTGTCTTTTGCATACCGACCGTCTAGAATAGTTCCCCCTCGACGGCCGCCGCCGTCTGAGCCATCGAACCCGCAAGACGCACAGAGGACCGCACATGGCCCGTGGTATTAACAAGGTAATTCTGGTTGGAAATCTCGGGCAGGATCCCGAAACGCGCTACATGCCATCCGGCGGCGCCGTCACCAATTTCACGCTCGCGACGAACGAATCCTGGAAGGACAAGCAGACCGGCGAACAAAAAGAGCGCACCGAGTGGCACAAGGTTGCCATGTTCAACCGCCTGGCGGAAGTGGCGGCTGAGTACCTGCGCAAGGGCTCGCAGGTCTATGTCGAGGGCAAGCTCCGGACGCGCAAGTGGCAGGACCGCGATGGCAACGACCGGTATACGACGGAAGTCATTGCCGATGAGATGCAAATGCTCGGCGGCCGCGGGGGTTCCTTCGACCCGGGCGGCTCCGGCGGAGGCTCCGGAGGCGGATCGGAGGGGTCACGAGGCACCAGCGGAGGCCCGCCGAACCCGCCGCCCGCAGATGATTTCGACGACGACATCCCGTTCTAGCGGCGCAAGCCGGTCACGACGGTCCCAATTCTCATGAAGCTTTACATAAAGACCATGGGCTGCCAGATGAACGAGTATGACTCGGACAAGATGGCGGACGTCTTGCGCGAGTCGCACGGGTATGAACTGACGAACAGGCCCGAAGACGCGGACCTGCTGTTGGTGAATACGTGCTCCATCCGCGAAAAAGCGCAGGAGAAGGTGTTCTCCGAACTCGGGCGCTGGCGCCAGTTCAAGGAACGGCGCGCCGGCGTGATGATCGGCGTGGGTGGTTGTGTCGCAAGCCAGGAGGGAGCGGGGATCACGGCCCGCGCGCCGTACGTGGATGTCGTCTTCGGGCCGCAAACCCTGCACCGCCTGCCGGAACTGATCGACGGCGCGCGGGCGGCGGGCAGTTCGGTCGTCGATATTTCCTTTCCTGAAATCGAGAAATTCGATCGGCTGCCGGAGCCGCGTGCCGAGGGCCCCACGGCCTTCGTGTCCTGCATGGAAGGCTGCAGCAAGTACTGCAGTTTTTGTGTCGTGCCTTACACGCGCGGAGAGGAGATCAGTCGCCCGCTCGACGACGTAATCACCGAGGTCGCACAGCTCGCGGAGCAGGGCGTCCGCGAGATCAACCTGCTGGGGCAGAACGTCAATGCCTATCGCGGCCCGTTGCACGGTGGCGGAATCGCCGATCTCGCGACACTGATCTACTACGTCGCCGCGGTCGAGGGTATTGATCGTATACGCTTTACGACGTCGCACCCGGTCGAATTTACCGACAGCCTCGTCGAGGCCTACGCCGAGGTTCCCGCGCTGGCGTCGTACCTGCACCTCCCCGTGCAGCACGGTTCGGATCGCATTCTGGCGGCGATGAAGCGTGGCCACACCGTTCTCGAATACAAGAGCAAAATTCGAAAATTGCGCGCGGCGCGGCCGGGTATTTCGCTTTCCTCGGATTTCATCGTCGGCTTTCCGGGCGAAACCGAGTCCGATTTCGAGGCCCTGATGAATCTCGTCGCAGACATCGGCTTTGACCAGTCCTTTTCCTTCATCTACAGCCCCCGACCCGGTACGCCGGCGGCCAGCCTGGCCGATGACACACCGCTCGCTGTCAAGAAGGACCGGCTCCAGCGCCTGCAGGCGCGCATCAATGAGCAGGCATTGGCCATCAGCCGTGCGATGGTCGGGACGACGCAGCGGGTTCTCGTGGAAAAGTTGTCGAGAAAGAGTGACCTGCAGGTTACGGGCCGTGCCGAAAACATGCGCTGGGTGAACTTCGACGGTGACGCATCGCTGATCGGCCAATTCGTGGATGTCATCGTAACCGAAGCCTTACCGAATTCCCTGCGCGGCCGTCTTGCGGGCAACAAGGCCGCGGCGTAACCTGTTCCTATCTTGAATACGCTGCAGATCTCACGGGAAATCGTTCTTGAACCCGCCGACAATGAGCGTCTCGCAAACCTCTGCGGTCAGTTCGATGAACACCTGCGCCAGATCGAACGCCGGCTGGGCGTCGAGATAGCAGGCCGTGGCAATCGCTTCCGGGTGACCGGGCGTCCCGGCGCCGCGGAGGCCGGCGGTGATGTCCTCGAAACCTTGTTCAGGCTGGCGGAACACGAGCGGCTAGATCCCGAGCGCGTCCACATTCACCTCCAGGAATCGGTTATGAAACAGGGCCAGCCAATGGCCGACCCGGCGCTCGTCCGCGACGCCGAAGACACCGTCATGCAGACGCGGCGAAAAATGATCCGGCCACGCGGCGACAACCAGACCCTGTATGTAAAGAGCATCAGGCAGCACGACCTCGCCTTCGGTATCGGACCGGCCGGTACCGGGAAGACCTACCTGGCTGTCGCGGCAGCGGTGGAATCGCTCGATCACGAACAGGTGCGCCGTATCGTGCTGGTGCGGCCGGCAGTCGAGGCGGGGGAGAGGCTCGGTTTCCTGCCGGGCGACATGTCGCAGAAGGTGGACCCGTACCTGCGGCCCATGTACGACGCACTTTACGACATGATCGGTGCAGAAACCGTCACGCGGCTGATCGAGCGAAACGTCATCGAAGTGGCGCCGCTGGCCTTCATGCGCGGGCGTTCGCTGAACGAGTCGTTCGTCATCCTGGACGAAGCGCAAAACACGAGTGTCGAGCAGATGAAGATGTTTTTGACCCGTATCGGGTTTGGCTCGCGCGCGGTCGTTACGGGGGATATTACCCAGATCGACCTGCCGTCCGGCACGAAGTCGGGCCTGCGCAATGCCGTGGATGTGCTGAAAGACGTCGACGGTATTTCCTTCACGTTTTTCACACCCCGCGACGTGGTCCGGCATGCCCTGGTCCAGCGTATCGTCGAAGCTTACGAAGCTGCCGGCGAATCGGCCTGAGGGTGTGAATGCCGTCAGTTCGACCGAGATAGATATTCAGACGGCGAGTGACGCACCGGGGATACCGGACGACAGCGAGATCCGACGATGGATCTGCGCAGCCCTTGATGGCGCCGGCAAGCGCGGCCCCTACGAGGTGTCCGTCCGGGTCGTCGATGCGGAGGAAATGCAGGCCCTGAACCGGGAATTCCGGGGCAAGGATAGCGCGACCAATGTCCTGTCTTTCGGTGCTGCGTCGCTGCCGGGCATCCCGGACAGCGAGCACCGGGTGCTGGGCGATCTCGTCGTGTGCGCCCCCGTCCTCCACGATGAGGCGGTCCGACAGCTGAAGCCGCTCGCGCAGCACTGGGCCCACATCCTGGTCCACGGCACGCTGCACCTCCTGGGGTACGATCACGGGGCGGAAACCGAAGCCGAACGCATGGAATCGCTGGAAACGCGGATTCTCGCCGCGGGCGGGGTCGCCGACCCCTATAGTGAACGTTGATTTCGCAGTGCTACAATACGCCTCCGCGGGTCCACCGCGACCGCGCCCCTCAATTCAGGTTCGATGAACGACAAACCGCCAAGTAGCAGCGGCACAGGACAAACCGGTCTGGTATCGCGCATCGTTCGCGCGGTCAAAGGTGAGCCCTGGAGCCGCGACGAAATCCTGGATCTGATTACGCAATCCGAGTCGGAGCTCGACCCTGACGAGAAGAGCATGCTGTCCGGTGTGCTCGAAGTGGCCGAAACACAGGTTCGCGACGTCATGATCCCGCGCTCGCAAATGGTGGTAATTGATGTCAACCAGCCATTCGACGAGATCCTGCAGATCATCGTGGAATCCGGTCACTCACGCTTTCCCGTCATCGGGGAGGATCGCGACGAGGTTCTCGGCGTACTTCTCGCGAAGGACCTGTTGCGCTATTTCGGGCGAAAGGATGCCAGGGAGCTGACTCTTCGCAAACTGCTCAGGCCTGTGTCCGTGATTCCAGAGTCGAAACGCCTCAATGCCTTGCTCAAGGAATTCCGGGACAGCCACAATCACATGGCGATCGTCGTCGATGAATATGGTGGCGTCGCCGGGCTTTTGACGATCGAGGACGTGCTTGAGGAGATCGTCGGGGACATCGACGATGAACACGATACGGAAGAGGCAGAATTCATCCGCCCCGACGGTGAACGCGAGGGTCGTCCAAGCTATTCGGTACGCGCCCTGACGCGAATCGAGGATTTCAACGAATACTTCGATTGCGATTTCGAGGACGAAGAGTACGACACGATCGGCGGACTCGTCCTGCATGAACTCGGGCGCCTGCCGCGGCGCAATGAACTCATCAGTGTCGGCGGTTTCACCTTCGCGGTGATCAAGGCCGACCGCCGTCGCATCGAGTCCCTGCAGGTCCAGCGCGAACCCGCCTGAGCCGCATGGCGTATGTTCCGAAGCTCCTGACGCTGCCGGCCGATCGACCACGGCTGACGCGAACCGTCGCGTTCCTCGCCGGCGTTCTCACCACCCTCGTTTTTGCGCCGTTCTCGCTGGCGCTCTTCGCACCGCTGCTCCTGTTGCCGATCCTGTTCGTATGCCTCACGCAGTCGCCACGGGAGGCCGGCGCACACACCTTCTGGTTCGGTCTTGGCCTGTTCCTCGCCGGGACCTACTGGATCACGATCTCGGTCGTGGTGTTCGGACAGGCGCCGGTATGGATTGCGCTGCTGTTGCTGTTGGGCCTCGCCCTCATCATGGCGTTCTGGTTGTTTGCAGCCGGCTACTGCATGAGCTACCTGGCTTGCGGCGAGCCCCTTCGACTGATGATCGCTGCACCGGCAGTCTGGGTACTCGTGGAATGGCTGCGAGGCTGGGTCGCGTCCGGATTTCCCTGGCTGGCCTACGGCTATGCACAGGTCGGCACGCCATTGGCAGGATGGGCGCCGCTCGGTGGCGTGTATGCAGCGTCGTTTGCCGCCGTGCTGTCCAGCGCTGCACTCACCGCTGCCTTTTTCAGCGCTGGCAGGTTGCGACGCCTCGCCGCTGCCGTGGTACTGATTCCCTGGCTCGCCGGCGGCCTGATTGCGCTCGTCGAGTGGACGAGTGAGGAGGGTGAGCCGCTCACCATCACAGTCCTGCAGGCCGGGCTGTCACAGGATCGCAAATGGCTGCCTGAGATGCGCCAGCCGACGCTGGATTTTTATCGCGACCAGACGCGCATTGCGAGGGGGAGCGATATCGTCGCCTGGCCCGAAGTGGCGGTGCCCTCGCTGGTGAGCCGTGAGCGCGCGTTTCTCGCACAGATTCAGGAAGACGCACGGGAGAGCGGACAAACGATACTGCTCGGCATCCTGGAGGACGTCGAGGATCGCGGCGAACGCTATATCTACAACAGCGTCGTGGCCCTCGACGGTGCGCGGCTGCAGGTCTATCGCAAGCGGCACCTGGTGCCATTCGGCGAATACTTCCCGGTCCCGGACCGCGTTCGGGAATGGCTGCGGCTGATGTCGCTGCCGCACAGCGACATCGCCGCCGGCGCCGACGTCCAGCCGCTGCTCGAAACAGCCGGGGGGACCCGGCTCGCCGTGATGATTTGTTACGAGGACGCGTACAACAGCGAGCAACTGTACGCTTTGCCGGAAGCAGGCCTGCTCGTCAACGTCAGCAACGACGCGTGGTTCGGTGATTCCATCGCGGCCCACCAGCATCTCGAAATCGCACAAATGCGCTCGCTGGAGCTTGGCCGGCCCGGTATCCGTGCGACGAACACCGGCATCAGCGCGTTCATTGACCACCGCGGCCGGGTACTTGCTGCCGGTCCGCAATTTGAGGCCGTCACCCTGACGCACACGCTGTTACCGCGCGCGGGCACGACGCCGTTTGCGGCAGCCGGAAACGCGCCGGTGATCGGCCTGTGTCTCCTTCTCATTGCCGTGCTGCGGCTCAGGATGCGCTGAAGCCGGGACGGCTCATCATGCCCGGGAGCCCGGCTGCTGCCATTTCGGGCGGGTTCATGTAGGCTTGCCGGTTTTCAGATGCCCGCTGGCGAGCCTTCAGCGCTCTGGCCTGTGAACCGTACAAGAGCACCGCATGACTGTCGTTTACGACCCCGCGTCCGTCGAGGAAGCCGCCCGGGAACAATGGGAGGCCGGGCATTGTTTCGAAGTCGGCGAGGACCCGGCGAAAGACAAATTCTACTGCCTCACCATGTTTCCGTATCCCAGTGGCAAGCTGCACATGGGACACGTCCGCGTGTTCACGATCTCGGACGTCATCGCGCGTTACCAGCGCATGCAGGGAAAACACGTACTGCAGCCGATGGGCTGGGACGCGTTCGGCATGCCGGCGGAGAACGCGGCTATTCAGCGCGGCGTGCCGCCGGCGCGATGGACATACGACAACATCGACTACATGCGCGGGCAGCTGCAACGCCTGGGCTACGCGTACGACTGGACGCGCGAAGTAACCACCTGCCGGCCGGAGTACTACCGCTGGGAACAGTGGCTGTTCACCCGCATGTTCCGCAAGGGTCTCGTGTACCGCCGGAACGCCATCGTGAACTGGGACCCCGTTGACCAGACGGTGCTCGCGAACGAGCAGGTCATCGACGGGCGCGGCTGGCGCTCCGACGCACTGGTCGAGCGGCGCGAGATACCGCAATGGTTCATGAAGATCACGGCCTATGCCGACGAGCTGCTCGGGGAACTGGACCGCATGCCGGGCTGGCCCGAATCCGTCAAGACCATGCAGCGCAACTGGATTGGCCGTTCCGAAGGCGTCGAGCTGTCGTTCGAGGTACCGGGCGAGTCCGAGCCGTTGGTAGTGTATACGACGCGCCCTGACACGCTGTTCGGCGTGACGTACATGGCTGTCGCGGCGGAGCATCCGCTCGCGCAACGGGCGGCGGCCGGTGACGCAACCATCGCCGCATTCATCGAGGCTTGCCGGAAAACGGATGCGACCGAGGCAACCTTCGAGACCATAGAGAAAAAAGGCCTGCCGCTCGGCATCGAGGCACGCCACCCGCTGACGGGCGAGCCGGTGCCGGTGTGGGTGGCCAATTTCGTGCTCATGGGCTACGGCACCGGTGCGGTGATGGCTGTGCCCGCGCACGACGCCCGTGACTGGGAGTTCGCCCGGAAGCACGGTCTCCCGATCCGCCAGGTCATCGCACCTGCTGATGGCGGTGCGATCGACGTCGCGGAAGCCGTGTATACGGAACGCGGCATTCTCGTCAACTCAGGCGCCTTCGACGGCCTCGCCTACGAGGCGGCATTCGATGCACTGGCCGGGCATTTCGAAGCCCTGGGAACCGGGCGCCGCAAGGTGAACTACCGGCTGCGGGACTGGGGTGTGTCCCGCCAGCGTTACTGGGGTGCACCCATACCGATCGTCTATTGCGACGAGTGCGGGGCGGTACCGGTACCCGAGGAACAGTTGCCGGTCGTCCTGCCGGAGGACGTGGAATTCACCGGCGTGGGTTCGCCGCTCCGAGATATGCCGTCCTTCTACGAAACCGACTGCCCATCCTGCGGGCGCGACGCCCGCCGCGAAACCGATACTTTCGATACATTCGTCGAGTCGTCCTGGTATTTCGCCCGCTACGCGTGCCCGGACGCCAGCGAAACGATGCTGGACGATCGCGTGCACTACTGGATGCCGGTCGACCAGTACACCGGCGGCGTCGAACACGCGATCCTGCACCTGTTGTATTCACGATTTTTTCAGCGCGTCATGCGGGATGAGGGCCTGGTGCGCGAATCGGAGCCTTTCAGGAATCTGCTGACGCAGGGTATGGTGCTGAAAGACGGCGCCAAGATGTCCAAAGCCAAGGGCAATACCGTGGACCCGCAGGCACTCGTAGACCGTTTTGGTGCCGACACGGTGCGCCTTTTCATGATGTTTGCGGCGCCGCCCGAGCAGGCGCTCGAATGGTCCGACGAAGGGGTGCAGGGCAGCTCGAGGTTTCTCAGGCGATTCTGGACCGCGGTCCATGAACACCTGGCGGCTGGCGCGCCGGGCGAACTCTGCCCCGAATCGCTCGACGAAAGACAGAAGAATTTGCGCCGTAAAACCCACCAGGCCATCCAGAAGATCTCTGATGATATCGGGCGGCGACATTCGTTCAACACTGCCGTGGCTGCGGCTATGGAATTGTTGAACGCGGTCAGCCGTTTCGACGCTGCGGCCGACGATTCGGGCCCGCTAGGCCGGGCGGTGGTGCGCGAAGCGCTCGAAGCCATTGTTCTGATGCTGTCACCGATTGTGCCGCACATTTGCCATGCACTATGGCAGTCGCTCGGCCGCGATACGCTGCTCGTCGACGAGCCCTGGCCGTCGTATGACGCATCGGCACTTGAAAAGGACATGATCGAACTCGTCGTGCAGGTCAACGGGAAACTCCGCGGCCGCGTGTCAGTGGCCGCCGACGCGGCGAACGATGCCGTGCTCGAAATCGCGCTTGCCGACCCCAACGTCCGTCGTTTCGTCGAGGACAAGGCGATTCGCAAGACGATCATCGTGCCAGGCCGGCTGGTGAATATCGTTGTCTGACACCGCCCCCTTGCGCTGTGGCCTGCCCGTGGGACTGTCCTTCGTTCTCCTGCTCTGCGGCTGCGGCTTTCACCTCCAGGGACCGCTCAGCCTGCCTGCGGCGATGGAGCGGACCTATATCGGTGCTGAGGATACGCACAGCCCGTTCTACTGGGAACTGCGTCGTGCCCTCACGGCCGCCGGAATCGAGATCGTGAATGCGCCTGCGGATGCGACGGCGGAGATCATCGTCTACCTCGACGAAACGGACCAGCGTGTCCTGTCGGTCTCCGCGCGCAACGTACCGACAGAATTCGAAGTGTTTTACACGGTCCGTTACGCCATTACGGCCGGGGGCGGAGTGTTGGTACCGGTGCAGGACCTGACGCTGACGAGGGATTACACCTACGACCCCACGCTCGTGCTCGGTAAAGCGCACGAGGAGCAACTGCTGCGTGAGCGCATCGTCCGGGACCTCGTAAGGGTGGTCATGGAACAGGCCGCGGTCCAATAGGCGTGGCGGCCGTGGCTGCAAGGGTGCAGGACGTGCAGCGCGTTTGCGATGTCTCCCGCCAGTCACTTAGCCAACTGCTCGCTCGCTTCGGGCTGAAACTCCGGATACTGGCGCAGGACGCTCCCATTCCCTGCAGCTACTGGGGCGAACCTGAAGCCGGTATCCGCGGCCTCCGCGTGTTCGTACGCCCCGACACCCCGGTCCACTCAGTTCTGCATGAGACCGCGCACCTCGTCTGCATGAGTGCGCTGCGCCGCAGCAGTGTCGATACCGACGCGGGCGGCGATGACATCGAAGAGGCGGCCGCGTGCTACCTGCAGGTGCTGCTCGCGGATGAAGTCCACGGGGTCGGCCGCGTACGCGCCATGCGGGACATGGACGCCTGGGGGTACAGCTTCCGACTGGGCAGTACGTCAGGCTGGTTCGTCCGCGATGCGGACGACGCCCGCGAGTGGCTCGCCGCCCACCGCCTGATCGCACGCGGAGGCCGTCCCGCATTTCGTCTGCGAGGTATCTGAAAAACTATCTTTTACAATGGCTTATGCAGGATCATCGCGCAGTGTATAGTCCCATATGGCCTGGCTTCGCTACCTAGCGTACTTCCTGCTCCTCACTGTCGTGATGTGGGTGCTCACGGCGCTGGAGGTGTCTTACCCGGGATCGCTCAAACTGCATGTCCTCAGGGATTCCGGCGATGTGCTGGGCACCAGCGAGTACTCGCCGATCGAGCTCATCCAGCCACTGATCCTCGTCGTGTGCGGCATGCTGATGGGATGGGTCGCGAGGCACTATCCCCTGCAGCGCCCTCTCGCCTTGCCCTTTGGCGGAATGGCGGCAATTTTCATCGTGCGCGAACTGGATTACTTCTTCGACCGCTGGGTGGCCGACAATTTCTGGCAGGTCATCATGGCGGTGATTGCAGCCCTCGTCATCGCCTACCTCGTGCGGCAGCGCCGCCGCCTGCAATTTGCGCTCGCCCGCGTGTGGCCGTCGCCAGGCTTGGTTCTGCTATTTGCCGGTGCCGTGATCCTGTTTTCGTTCGTGCGGTTCGTGGGTCACGAGCCGTTGTGGCAGGCGATCATGGGTGAGGACTACCAGCGCATCGTCAAGCTCGGCGTCGAGGAATTCATCGAACTGGCGGGCTACTTCTTCTGGCTCGTTGGGTCGTTCGAGTACGCCTGGCAGGTGCGGCAAATTGCCTTGCGCGACCCGGCAACCCCGGCGGTGCGGCGTCGGCGTCACCGGATGCGTCGGCAGCCCTGAGTGTTTAAAGAATCGTAGGGTTCGGCGCGTCGCCGTAAACCTCGGCGGGGTCGAAGACCTTGTCCTGATCCGTCCAGATGAGCTCGACGTGACCTTCGTTGTGTACGCGAAGGAACTCGTCCCCGGTGGGCACACGGCGATAAAAACAGCTTCGGTAGCCGACGTGGCAACTCGCGCCACCCGCGACGTTTACGCGGAGCCAGATACAGTCCTGGTCGTCGTCGACCAGGAGCGCCGCCACGTGCTGTACAAAGCCGCTCGTGGCGCCTTTGTGCCACAGCGCCTGTCGACTGCGGCTGTAGTAATGCGCTTCACCGGTCACGATTGTCAGGCGCAGGGCCTCGGCGTTCATATAGCCCTGCATCAGGAGTTCGCCGGACGTCGCGTCGGTCGTCACGACCGTGATCAGTCCGCGCTCGTCGAATCTCGGAGCAAGGTCACCGCCTTCCTCGACCTGTGCGATCGTCTGCCGTGCCTCGAAACGGACCGCTTTGTCGGACATGGTCCCTTACCTCCTCCCGGGGCGGGGCAGGATACAAGAACGGCCCGCAAATGTCTCAATCCGGGCCTGCCGGCGCGGCATTGTTGTTATTATTGGCGCCTTTTACGGGCGCCCTGCGACACCCATGCCGATCACGCTATATGACACCCGCCGCGGGCAGAAGCTCCCGTTCACACCACGGGACGAGGGCCGCGTCACGATGTATTTGTGCGGCCCGACCGTATACAACTACGCCCACATCGGAAACGCGAGGCCGGCCGTCGTCTTCGACCTTCTGGCGCGACTTTTGCGGCGGCGTTACGTCCTCTGCTTCGCGCGCAACTTCACGGATGTAGACGACAAGATCAATGCCGCCGCGGCGGAGTCGGGCAAGCCGATCGGCGAAATTACCGAACGCTTCAAGCTGGCGTACAACGAGGACATGGGGGCTCTCGGCGTGATTCCGCCGGATGTAGAACCCTGTGCTACGGAGCACATAGGCGAGATGATCGCGATGATCCGGAAACTGATAGAAGGCGGTCACGCCTACGAAGCGGAAGGACACGTCCTTTTTGACGTCGGCTCGCACCCGGGCTATGGAAGCCTCTCGAAACGTAACCTGCGTGAGATGCTCGCCGGCGCCCGCGTCGAGGTGGCACCCTACAAGAAGTCGCCGCAGGATTTCGTGTTGTGGAAACCTTCGACGCCGGACCTGCCGGGCTGGGACTCCCCGTGGGGGCTCGGACGGCCGGGCTGGCACATCGAATGTTCGGCGATGGCGGCGAAGCACCTGGGCGAGACGATCGACATTCATGCCGGCGGGCAGGACCTGGTCTTTCCTCATCACGAAAACGAACTCGCGCAGTCTACCTGTGCGCACGACGGCGCGGAGTTCGCCCGTTACTGGCTGCACAACGGCTTTCTCAGTATCGACCACGAAAAGATGTCGAAGTCGCTCGGCAACGTACTGCTCGTGCATGATCTCGTTCGAGAGATACCGGGCGAAGTCATACGGCTCGCGCTCATGTCCGCGCACTACCGGCAGCCGCTCGACTGGTCTGACGATACGATCGATTCGGCGCAGCGCACGCTGGATCGCCTGTATGGCGCCGTGCGTGGCATCAAGGTGAGTGCCGCGGCTCGTGCCGCGGCAGAACCGCCTCCTGCTTTTCTCGAAGCCCTGGAAGACGATCTCAATACGCCTAAAGCGATGGCCGAGTTCTTTGCGCTTGCCAAGTCACTGAACAAGGCCCGCGATGATGTGAGCCGCGAGCAGTTGGCGGCCGCCATGTTGGCCAGCGGCGACCTTATCGGGCTGTTGCAGCAGGATCCCGAATCCTGGTTTGCCGGCCACGGCGCTATCGACATTACTCCCGATGCAATCGATGAACTGCTCGAGCGTCGCCGTGCGGCGAAGGCCAGCAGGGACTATGCCGCGGCGGACGCCATACGCGATCAGCTCGCGGCGAGCGGCGTGCGTATCGAGGACGGTCCCGATGGCACAACCTGGCGGCGGGCCTGACGCTGATGGGCAGCGAAGTCGTTGCCGCGCAGGACGCGCTGGTCGAGGAATTCCGTTTCTTCGACGACTGGATGGACCGTTACCAGTATCTCATCGACCTGGGTCGCCGGCTGCCGCCATTTCCCGACGAACTCAGGACAGACGAGAACAGGATTCGCGGCTGCCAGTCGCAGGTATGGTTCGTTCCCCACCGGGTCGGCGAGCGGCTCGAGTTCGAGGCCGTCAGCGACGCCGCGATTGTCTCCGGCCTGATTGCCGTGCTGCTGCGCATCTACAGCGGCAAGCACCCGCAGGATATTCTCGATTCGCCGCCGGATTTCATTGCAGCGCTGAATCTCGAAACCCACCTGAGCCCGACGCGCAGTACGGGTCTGCATTCGATGTTGAAGGCGATACGCCGCTTCGCGACCGAAGCCGCGGAGGCTGACTGATGACCGCTGCGCTCGCCCGGGTCCTGGCACGGCCACTGATGTGGCTGGTGGAAGGCTATCGGCTCGCGATCTCGCCATGGCTCGGCGCCCGCTGCCGCTTCGAGCCAACCTGTTCCAGATACGCGCTGGAAGCGCTCAGTCGATACGGCGCCTTTCGCGGTACCGCACTCGCCGTGCGCCGCATCGCGCGCTGCCATCCGTGGGGCGGTTCGGGCTTCGACCCCGTGCACGGCGCCGGCGACGGTGAACGCTAGACGCCTTCTCGACGAGCTGCTGTTCCCGGCCCGCTCCCTTGCGAGCCTGCTTGCAATGTTCGTCTTCGCACTGCTGATCGGT
>JBGTLY010000109.1:0-5244 GCA_041743865.1 Woeseiaceae bacterium | reverse complement strand
GGTGGCGCCGCACCCCGGCGCGCCGCTGGTGCCTACCGGCGATCCCATGCGTGATGGTGTCGGTCCGGCGAGTTACGCGGAACGTGCCGATACACCGGACCTTGCGATCGACGGTCGGCCGCGAGTCGTGCCGATGCGAACGGATGCCAGTATGTCCATCAGCCGCAAGGACTCGGATCCGCGCGGGATGACGGTCCTCGCCACGGACAACACGCCCGTGGCCACTGTCGTCGATGCCTGGGTCGACCGCTCCGAACCGCAGATCTTCTACCTCGAAATCGCCCTTGATTCAGAAGTCGGCGAAAGGGTGCTGCTGCCCATGGCATTTGCCGAAATCGACAAACGGGCCCGGCGAATTCGCGTCAAGGCGCTCTATGCGCACCAGTTCCGCCACGTGCCGAAACTGCGTGCCGCCGACCAGGTCACGCTGCTGGAAGAGGACCGGATCACCGCCTATTACGCCGGCGGACTTTTCTATGCGGATGCCCGCCGCCAGGAGCCCCTGCTGTGAGCGAAATTCCGGAACATGCCAGCGAGCCCGTTCCGGGCCTGCCCGATTACCTGCCGCCCGGCGAACGCATTCTCTGGCAGGGCAGACCCGACCTGTGGTCGCTTGCCGTGCGGGCATTGCACATACGCAAGGTAGCGCTGTGGCTGGGTGCAATGTGGCTTGTGCGTGTCGCGACGATCGGCGGGGTCACGACACACGGCCGGTTCATCGTACTTACCCTGATCGCGTTGGGGTTGCTCTTGCTGCTCGCATGGCTGATGACCCGCTCAACGCTCTATACCCTGACCAGTGCCCGCGTGGTCATGCGCTTCGGAATCGCCGTGCCGATCTCGCTGAACCTGCCGTTCGCAACGATCGAGTCGGCATTGCTGCGTCAGTCGTCACGTCAGTCGTCACGTCAAAAGGGCCGCGGCACCGCCGACATCGCTTTCGCGGTCGCACCCGACCCGGTCAGTCGTCTGTCCTATGCCGTACTCTGGCCTCATGCACGGCCATGGCGGGTGACTCCCCCGCAGCCGATGTTGCGATGCCTGCGTGATGCGGAAGAGGTCGCCGGTCTGCTGGCAGAGGCGCTCGAAGCGCATCTGGGCACACAGTCGGTGCGCAACGCGGTTTCCGGCCCCGCCGGGCGGCCGAAGACGACGAGACCGGTCGCAGCAAGCCCTGCATTTCCGCGTGCCCCACTCTTCGGTGCCGGCGCATTAATCGCCTTTGCGATCCTTTCCGTCACCGGATTTCGGCTGCTGGGCGAGGCGGCCGCGCCCATGCCTTTGGAAGATGCCGTTGCTGCGGCCGTCGTCCGCTTCGAGGATCGCCCGGATGGCGCCGTGCTTGTGTTCGATGCCGATACGGGTGCGGAGCTCCAGGTACTGGCGCCCGGCAGCAACAACTTCCTGCGGGCGACGCTCCGGGGCCTGGTACGCGGGCGGGCCGGCGAATCCCCGCGCGCCCCTTTCGGTATCTACCGATTCGCGAACGGCCAGCTTTTGCTGGTCGACGAGGTCACGGGTGACCGCATCGATCTCTGGGCCTTCGGGGAAACCAACGCGGCGGCTTTCGGCCGGCTGCTCGATTCAGGCATTGCGGCAACTTCAGCCGGAACGACCGAACAGACTTTGGCGCGCCGCGCGCAGTAGCGCGCCACATCAAGGAGTGAATTCATGACGACGACGGTAATGAACACGCGGTTCAACGAATCGACCACCCGCGCCCGGACGGAAACGCTGCTGTCGCCACGATTCTACCGCACCGATTTTGCGGCCATGGACCGCATCGATCTGGAACCGGTACGCGAGGAGTGGGACCAGCTGATGGCCGAGTTCAGAAGCGATACGAATCGCAATCACTTCAAGACCGACGCCACCTACGACGATGAAATACGGGAACTCCCGAAGCCGTTGTATGAAGAGTTCAAGGACTTCCTGGTGTCCTCGGTGACGGCGGAATACAGCGGCCACGTCCTGTACGCCGATATCCGTGATCGGGCCCAGGATCCGGATATGCGCGAAGTCATGGCATTGATGGCCCGCGACGAATCCCGGCATGCCGGGTTCATAAACATGGCACTCAAGCGCTTCGAAATACCGGTAAACCTCGGTTTCCTGCGGAAAGCGAAGAAGTACACGTACTTCCGGCCCAAGTTCATTTTCTACGCGACCTACCTGTCGGAGAAGATCGGCTACGCACGGTACATCACGATCTACCGTCAGCTCGAACGGCACCCGGACCGGCGGTTCCACCCGATTTTTCGCTGGTTCGAGCAGTGGTGCAATGACGAGTTTCGCCACGGTGAAGTATTCGCGTTGTTCATGAAGGCGAATCCGAAATTGCTCATGGGGCACAACAAGTTGTGGATTCGCTTCTTCCTGCTCGCCGTATTTGCAACGATGTACGTACGCGATCACATGAGGCCCGCGTTGCACGAAGCGTTCGGGTTCGATCCAACGGACTACGACATGCGCGTGCTCAGGATCACGTCTGAGATCACGAAGCAGGTTTTCCCGTTCACGCTGAATCTCGAGGATCCGCGCTTCCAGGCAGGATTGGCCCGGCTGGCGGCTATAGCCGAAGCCAGCGCCGCCGCCCGGCAGCAAGGCGGTCTCGGGAGCCTGTTCCGCAGGGCCCACCTGACACTCGCCGGCGCCTTGAGCTTCGCGCGCCTGTTTTTGCTGCCCACGATTAAACACGACGCACCGGCGCAGGTACGACTCGCGCCCGGCTGGTAAGGAAAATACACAGTGTCATTCCTTTTGCCCGTCCTGTTCGTCGCATTGCTCTGGTGGGCAAGTACGGTCCTGTTGCTGCATCGGACTTTGCTTCCAAAGGCAAGTTACTTTCGCACGCTTGCCGGCACGTTCGTCCTTGCGGTGGCCGGCTTCGCGGCCGTCATACTGACGCGCGATACGGCAACAGCCATGGCTGCAGGCATCTCATTCGCCGGCGCGCTGGCAGTCTGGGCGCTTCTCGAGGCGAGCTACCTGCTGGGCTTCGTGACGGGACCACGTGCGCGGGCGTGTCCAGCCGGAGTGACCGAGTTCGAGCGATTTGGCTACGGCGTCCGGGCGTCGCTCTACCATGAGCTGACACTCGTCGCCGCCGCCGCGCTGCTCGGGGTTTTGGTACTCGGTGCTGCGAATACCGTCGCCTTCTGGACATTCGTCGCACTATGGTTGATGCGATGGAGCACCAAGCTCAACATCTTTCTCGGCGTCCGCAACCTGCACGGGGAATTCTGGCCGTCGCATTTGCAGTACCTGAAGTCTTACGCGCGCGAGCGGCCGATGAATACATTGTTCCCGTGGTCGTTGCTCCTGATCGTCGCTGCCTGTGCCGTTTGCCTCTTCGAGGCGATCGCGGCCGTTGACGGGTTTGCCCGCACGTCGAGCGTACTTCTCGGCAGCATCCTTTTGCTCGGACTGGCCGAACACCTCTTCCTGATGCTCCGAATTTCCGACGACCTGTTGTGGCGGCCGGCGACACGCCCGCGTCGCGGGGCCGGGTAGACGATGGCGAGCGTATTTCCGTTCCCGGCCATCGTCGGCCAGGAGGCCATGAAGGAAGCGCTCCTTATTGCGGCGGTCGACCGCAGCGTGGGCGGCGTGCTGTTGTTCGGGGATCGTGGAACCGGCAAGTCAACGGCGATACGGGCGCTCGCTCGCCTGCTGCCCGAAATACCCGCCTGGCGAGACTGTCCATACCTGTGTCATGCCGACGAAGAGTGCCCCCATGTCGGCTATGTGAACGGTCACCGTTCGCGCCACGTCGGGCCCGTATCAGCGCCGGTGATCGACTTGCCCCTTGGCGTCACCGAAGATCGCGTCGTCGGGGCGCTGGATATTCAACGGGCACTCGCACACGCCGAAAAAGCATTCGAACCCGGGCTGCTCGCACGCGCCAATCGCGGCTTCCTGTACATCGACGAGGTCAACCTGCTCGAAGATCATATCGTCGATCTGCTGCTCGACGTAGCGGCCAGCGGCGAGAACGTCGTCGAGCGGGAAGGTCTGAGCGTACGGCACCCGGCCCGTTTCGTACTCGTGGGCAGTGGCAATCCGGAAGAAGGCGAACTGCGTCCGCAGTTGCTGGATCGCTTCGGCCTGGCCGTGGATGTCGTCACACCGCAAACCATCGAGGCGCGGGTGGAAGTGCTCCGGAGGCGCGACCGCTTTGAAATGGATCGCGACGGCTTTGCGCGGAAATGGGCAGCCCAGGAAGGGCGCCTGCGCAACAGCATTGAACGCGCAACGGCAGCCCTGCCGTCGATCGATGTCGATGATGCTGTGCTCGGCAAGGCGGCTGAACTGTGTATCGCTCTGAGGTCTGACGGTTCCCGGGGCGAACTCACACTGGTCAAGGCCGCCAGGGCGCTGGCAGCGCTCGACGGCGCCACGTCCGTCGATATCTCTCATCTGCGCCGGGTCGCGCCTATGGCGTTGGCTCATCGCCTGCGCCGCGATCCCCTTGACGAATCCTCGGCGCGCGCCCGCGTCGACAAGGCCGTTGCCGAGCTCTTCGGCGCATGACCGGCGACTCCGCGGACGAGTCTCGGTCGCGGGCTTCGCTCGTCAGCACATTGCTTGCAATTGACCCGTCATCGCTTGGCGGTGTCGTATTGCGCGGGCGACCGGAACCGCAGCGTGCGGCATGGATTGACCGCACGAGCCGCGCAATAGGCGCCACTGCCGCCCGACGGCGTATCCCGGCCGGTGTCACGCTGGACCGACTGCTGGGCGGCATCGATATCGCGGCAAGTCTCGCTGACGGCCTGCCGGTATTCGCCGAGGGCCTGCTGGCAGGCGCCGACGGCGGACTCATCGAGCTCGCAATGGCCGAACGCGCGGACACCACCACGATCGCAAGTCTGTGCACCGCCCTCGATTGCGGGGAATTGCACGTCGAGCGGGACGGATTCACGCGATGCCAGCGAGCCCGTTTCGCGGTAGCTGCGCTCGATGAAGGCATAGACGATGAGGCCATCGACAGCCTGCTCGCCGAACGCCTCGCTTTTCGCCTTGACGTTTCGGAACTCGGCGACAACGCGGTGTCTGCCGGGGACATTGCGCTCAGTTCCGCGCGTGAGCGCCTGTCCCAGGTGTCGGCCGGTGCCGAAATTACCACTGCCATCGCACGCACGGCGCAAGCTCTTGGCATCGACTCCCTGCGCGCCGACCTGTTCAGCCTTCGGGCAGCGCGCGCATTGGCTGCGCTCGACGGACGTGGCAGCGTGAGCGCGG
>JBGTLY010000108.1:0-7366 GCA_041743865.1 Woeseiaceae bacterium | reverse complement strand
GCGAGCGCGCGACGTCGGCCTGGACATCGGCATGTTTCCGACCGGCGAACTGAACGCGATCACGGACGTGTCGGGCGTGCGCGCTGGCGACCACAATCGAAGGCGATGCGATTCGCGCCGGCGTGACCGATCGTCCCGGCCCCGGGCAACCTGCACACGCAACCGGCCCCGGCCTGGATAGAATGCAATCCGCCGCCAGACCCGTTAGGCTTATGGACGGAAAGGGAGCGGAAAGGATAACGACATGTCACCAATCGCAAGACTCGCGCTGGCCGGCCTCATCGCCGCCGCGCCGGTTGCGGCCTGGGCACACCATGGCTGGAGTTCTTACAACGAAGCCGAGCCCGTCACGGTTAGCGTGCCGCTGACGGACGTCGTCTGGGGCAACCCTCACGGCACGGCAAAGATGAACTGGCAGGACAAGGACTGGGACGTGATTCTCGCCCCGGTTTCCCGCATGACCGCACGGGGGCTGACCCTGCAGGAGATCGGCGAAGGCCAGCGCGTCACGTTGACCGGCTACGTACGCCGCGACGGAACCGCGGAAATGCGCATCGAACGCATTAGGATTGGCGACAAGACCGTCGAACTGCGCTGACGTAGTGGAGTTCCTGCTGCTCGCCCTGGCCGGCTGGCTCGACGCCGCCGGAATCGAGGACTGGGCGCGCGGCACCGCGTGGGTCTATCCGTTCGCCAACGTGCTCCACGTCATCGGCGTGGTGATGCTCGTCGGCGGCATCGGAATCGTGGACCTTCGCGTAGCCGGCCTGTGGCGGCGCCTGCCGCTCCTCGCCTTATCCCGCGCCCTCACGCCCATCGCCGCCGCCGGCCTGGCGCTTCAGTTCGCCTCCGGTTTCGTGCTGTTCGCGGCCGACGGCGAGGCGCTGGCCAGTTCGTCCACCTTCCATATCAAGCTGGTCCTACTCGCCATTGCTCTCGCCAACGCGGCCGCATTCCGCATGTACTGGCACCGCAACGCGGCGGTGAATTCCTTTGCGCCATCGCCGCTCGCCAAAGTCTCCGCGCTCGTTTCGCTGGCGCTGTGGCTGGCCATCGCGACCGTGGGCCGCCTGATCGCCTACTATTGAGCGCATCGCGCTCCGTCCCCATATAACCTCGATGCTGCACAGGAACCTCCCCGGCTTCCTTCGCGCGAGCAGATTGTCGAATTCATCCAGTCGTCCGAAACACCCGCCGGCAAGCGCGAGATCGCCAAGGCCTTCGGGCTTAAGAGCGAGGAAAAGTCGCAAGCGGCTGGTCAAGAACATGACCGCGGCTGCGCGCGTTAAACCGGCTTTGCGGATCAGATGGCCCGAGATCGCCCGGTAGACGGTACCGAGCACCTGCGTGACCACCTCGGGCCGTGTCGCCAGCAGGTACCGAAGCGCGAACGACAGCGACAGCACCCATTGGCGAACCGGCTGCTGCGGCAAGACATTGTCTACGAGCAGTGCCGCCGTTTCGGCCATCCTTCTTGCGCCGCAGCTCGGGCCGAACCCGCGGCGCTTACACGAGAATGCCACCAGCTTCTCCGCCTGGCAGGCGTCGCTGCACGACAAGCATCCGTCCCCGACACTACTAACGATACCGCCGCATGGGGATTACAGAAATAAATGAGGTCACAGTTCTTCGATGGCTGCGACGTACCGGCTTCGTCGGCGCTGCTCCATGGGACGTCTGTCGCTGTTCAGTCAGCCGGCGGCAGGCGGCCCACCGCGCCTGGACGGCGGCTGTCCGCGGCACCTTCCAGCCCGTCATGACGAACCACGATCAGATGCAGTCCGGAGTTCTCGCCGCTACTGGGCGTGACCCGGTAGCCGCGCGCGGTCATCGCCTCCACAAGCGATGCACCGCCTGTCGCGTCTGCTTCGATAAGTACAGATTCACCCCGGGCAATGATATTCGGGAAGTCTGCGGCCTCCTGCGCGCTAAGTCCCCAGTCCAGGATGCCGAGAATCGACTTGGTCGTGTACGCGATGATGGAGTTGCCCCCAGGAGATCCGGTGACAAGCAACGGTCGAGCATCGCTGTCGAAGACGATCGTCGGAGACATCGAGGACCGCGGCCGTTTGGAGGCGGCAATTGCGTTAGCCGACGACACCCCGCCCATCGGTGGTCCGACGGAAAAATCGCTCATCTCGTTGTTCAGGAAGAATCCGTTGGTCATGCGCAGCGAACCAAAGGGCGCGCCGACCGATGCCGTCATGGAAACCGCATTGCCGTAGCGGTCGATGACGGAGAGGTGGGTCGTTCCCGCCGCTTCGAGGGACCGGTCGCTGCTGAAGCGAGATGCCGCCTCGCTCGTCTCTTCAAACGACAGCGGATCGCCGTGAGTCGGGGTTGCATCTGGCGGGAAACGCTCACCGGCGCGATGTTCCAGATAGTCCGGGTCGACCAGTTCCCCGAGCGGGACCTCCACGAAGTCAGCATCGCCGACGTAGTGGTCACGATCGGCGTATGCCAGCCGTTGCGCGTCGATGAATACGCCGATCTTGTCAGCGAGAGTCACGTCGCCGGGCGTCAGCATCAGGTCGTACAAGGCGGGAATCATCGCCACTGCCACTCCCGACGAAGGCGGGGAAGCTGAGCAGACGGAATTCTCCCGGAAGGTGGCACAGACGGGTTGCCGGGCAACAGCCGCATAGTTTGCGAGGTCCACCCCCGACAGTGTTCCCGCCAGCGGCGGCAGGGCCACCCGCGCAACGATGTCCCTTGCAACATCCCCCCTGTAGAACACGTCAATGCCTTCATTCGCGATGCGCTGCACCGTACGGGCATATTCCGGGTTCCTGACGCGATCGCCAGCGGCAACCGAGATCCCGTCAGGAAAGAGATAGGCTGCGGCCTTTGGAAAGTCTCCGGAGAGGATTACCGGGGCCAGTCGCGCGTTGTAGCGCACGAACTTTTCTGTCAGTACGAAGCCATCGGTTGCCAGCCTGACCGCGGCACTGAAAAGCGACGACCAGGCCACCTCGCCGTAGCGATCGTGCGCGGCCTTGTACAAGGCGACGGTGCCGGGCACGCCTACGGAAAGACCGGCGGGCCAGCGCTCGAGAAAGCCAAGTTCCACGCCGTCTATCGTAAACATGTCACGGTTGGCGAGTGCGGGCGCCGTTTCGCGTCCGTCGTACAGCACCGTGGTGTCCGTTGCACGGTCGTAAACCAGCATGAACGCGCTGCCGCCGAGCCCGGAGCTTTCCGGCTCGACCAGACCCAGTACGGCATGTGCGGCTATGGCCGCATCGACTGCATGACCCCCACGGTCCAGCACGTCAATTGCTGCTCGCACCGCGTCGGGATTCGCGGCAACAACCATCGCACCATGCGGCCAGTCATCGCCCGTCGCCTGCGCCGACCCAGGGGTCACCAGCACAGGGTCGCTCGGTGTCGTGCATCCCGTGAGCGAGGCACTGCCCAGAAAAATCAGGTAGATGCGCTCGATCACGGAGGCCGACCTGCGTCGGTGCGAGGGTTTGTGAATGGTCATTGGACTTTACCTGCCGTTTTGTTGGGTTTGGTTTTCGTTCAAAGGTGAGTGAATTTTGCGCACAATTCAACAGCGGAAGCGAAGGCTGCCGAATCACTACGCTTACTCGGCAATCGGCCAACCCACATTTTTGATGACGACAACATAAAGCAAACTGCCCCCGCCAAATATGAAGAGCCACTTGGCTAGTTTGCATGCCCCAGTGTCGGTCCTGCCTACAATTGTTTCGATGTGCGCGGGTAAATCATTTTCGCCCATTCATGTCACCTTACGAGATCGCTGTCGAATGAAAGTCAATGTGCGCATAAACTAGCAATTCCTTGGCCCGAAGAACTGGAGTTGAGCCACGTTCGGTTGAACTTCGGCGAAGTGATGGATTTCCAACGCGACTCACCGCAAATCGCCGTACTGGTGGATCAATGTCGTCCTCCCCGACGGCAGCCGAATATGCAAAAGCACTCGGCTTACCCGACGAGAAGACGCGGAAGAGTATCTGAGTGCTGTCAGCGTTTGATTCCACCGTAAGAACCCGAGAGTCCAACAGAACCTAGAACGCATTGCCCAGGCTTTGATGCTTCAAAATACGCACTATCTCTACACCGTTCGCAGCAACACGGTAATAGATCGAATGTACACCGCATACGCTCCGGCGGTAGCCTGGTCGAATATGGTCAACGGCGGGATACAGTTGCGGCTGCTCTGCCAATGTCGAAAAGCGGGTCTTGAGTTGCTCGCGGTATCGATCCGACTGTGCAACCCCGAAATGCTCGTCGCCGTATCTCGCGATGGCAATCAGATCGTCTTCGGCGCGTTGAGCTAACCGATACTTACGCATCCTTCGCTCGGTGGCTTTGCCGAGCTTCTTCCCATATTTCGTCGACGCTGCGATCATTAAATCCGCTCTGCTCGCCTTCAATCAACGCTGCCCGGATCGCCTCAATCTCAGCAGGGGTTTCCAACTCGCGAAGTTGCCGCTCCCGAATCAACTCGCGAACGACTTCGCTTTCATTGCCGTAATGCCCCGTCTTGATCTGCGCCTTAATCCAACGATCTTGCTGATCGGTTACCGATATACTTTTCTTGACCATTGGCATGGCTCGTACTCCCAAAGATAACCACAAAAATTCCTACTTGGTAGTATATTGTACTACCAACTGTCCGGCAAGCTCTCCTTGAAATCGATCCTGCGCCGGCTGCCGGAAGTGTTCGTGATGAACGCCTCTCGATCACGATCACCGTTTCGGCCTTTGTCCTGTCCCGGCCGAAGCGACATCGTTCAACAGCGCCTGCAGGTTCCGCTTCGGTTTGTGCCGTGCCCGCAACGCGCCGACGAACTCGCTAAAGCGGTTCTCGCCAGCCCTGACAAACAGTTCCCGCTGCTCGATGAGCAGATCCACGGCCTGCCGATAACCGTCCTTATTCTTTCGCTGGATGTGCCCTTCGATGGCTCGTGCCACGAATTCGGCAGCTTGGCCCGGATCGTTTTCCGCGAACCACCCGGCCGCGTCGACCAGGTCCTGCGGATTCCGGGCGTAAGCATTGACCAGTGCCGCAGCCTCGGCGGTGACGCCGTCGGCGTGCAGTATCGCGGCGAGTGTTAAGCCGCAGGAGGGCCCCTGCCAACGGTCTCTGTCAAAGCCGAACCGAAGGTAATCGACGGCGACCTGTTTTGTCTGCTCGCCCCGGCCGGCGCACGCGGCGAGTTCCTCGAGCTGCCGGAATTGACCGACGCCGGGCGATCTCTTGAAGAGCTCGAGCTGCGCATCGGTCGCCTTTGCCCATTCCTCGCGGGCTCGATGCACCGAGACACGCAACGAATGGTCCCTGGTTCTCTCGTCTGCTGCCGCGTCGCCCTTGTCCAGCCACGCCAGCGCCCTGTCCGGGTTCCCCCGTTCCAGGTACAGCTCCGCAATGCCATAACAATCGCGCGCACTGGTGCAGGTCCGCTTGGCCAGCTCGATAAGCGCGTCACGATCGCCCGCCGCGCGTGCCTCCTCGGCGAGGATGCCGGTCAACCGCATGTACGGACACGATTCATCGAAGCTGGCGCCGAAGGGCAAATCGGGCAGTGCATCGAGCCGCGACCTCACGTGGGCCAAATAGGCAGCACGACCGTCGTCGCCCAACAATTCGCCGTACTCGCCAAGAACGTCGTTAAACGTGTCCCACGGGTCGTTCAGGTGAAGGTCGAGCAGATAGGAGGCGAAGTCGTCTGCCGCCCAGCCGCTTCTTGCGAGTGCGTCACGATGCAACGCGTGCAGCCCGTGCTGCAGCCCCCAGCGGCGACCGCCGGAATCGTCCACGCGCCCGAGAGCCTTGTCCAGCCTGGAGAAGGCATGGCGAACCGCCGCTAGAAGGTCGGCCGGCGCGAGCGACGGCGCTATCGATTCGATTCCGGTCACGCAAGCCTCGGCGCGCTCGAAATACTGTGCCACCTGCCGATAGTCCCAGAGGTCGCGCAGCGGAATTGCCGCAATAATCATTTTCTTAAGGCGCTTTGCATCCAGCGCGCCGGCGGCGACGTCTGCCTGCATGAGCAGTCGATTCTCAAGCTCAGGCGCCTCGTCGAGCGCACCAAGCACGATATCGATCAGCTCGTCGCTTGACAGCCCCGACAGGTAGGCACGAATGCGGTCTTCAGCGGCATCAGCCTCCGAGGATTGCATGACCGCGTCCCGGGCCTCGACCGCAAGCGCCACTGCCACGCAGTGCTTACAGAAATCGAAGCCCTCGGAGGCCGGGCAGGTACAGGCCCCGTCGAAGCCAAGGGGAGTCTTGTGCAGCCGAACGTCGTATGCCTCGGTGCCGTCGACTCTGGCCGTGATCCGGTCGCCAACAACAGAAAGCCTGGCGACGCGTCCCTCCTCGTAATAGGCGACACCGCGCTCGTAGGCGCCCTGGCCCGCCAGCTTGACGAGGTTGCTGGCCATTGCTGCCCCAGTCAAAGTGCTGGCCCGGAGCACTGCATGCCAAATTGGTTCTTGTGCTTCTGCATCTCGCGGATACCACGAAAAACAGCAGCTGCGCAGCCTTGGCCTCCACGCTCGGATAGGCCGGCTCTCCAAACACGCTCTGATCGAGATTACCCATTAGCGATGCCAGACCGTCGCCCCGGTCGCGGGCAAGGAGATCGGTGGCCTCGCCCCGCGCCATCAGATCCGCTTTCAGGTTGTCCAGTGCGGCGCGCCTCCTTGACACACGGCAGGCGGCCGCCCGGCTGCACCGGCGACTCGGTGAGCAGACCTTCGTCGTAGCGTTGCAGCCGCAAAAAAGTCTGAGCATAGCGGGCGACGATATCCACCAGCCCGCGCCCGCTGCTGGTATCCAGCGCCGGGCTAAGTGCTGCCTTGCGCACCAGCGCCATCGCCGCGTCCAGTTCGCGGGCATTGGCCTCAAAGCGCTGGCGGTTTAGGGTCCAGCCACGGGTAAGGTGCTCGCGCAGGGTGCGGGTGGCCCATTGGCGGAACTGTACGGCGCGGCGGGAATTGACCCGGTAACCGAGCGAGATAATGGCATCCAGGTTGTAATGCTTGATGCTCCGTGCAACCCGGCGCTTGCCTTCCTGGCAACTACCGAGGAATCCTCGGTAGTTGCCGAATCCTCCAACTCCTCGTCCCCGTATATGTTTTTCAGATGCAAACTGACGTTATCGGATGACGTATCGAACAGTTCAGCCATCTGCCGCTGCGTCAACCAAACCGTGTCCCGGTCCGTGTCCAGGCGCACTTCGACGGCGTAGTCAGCGTCCTCGTAAATGACAATGGGGGTATTCGTTCTCTGGTTCATGCGACTTCCTCCTCCTTGAGGGTTGCAGTAGGTGCTTCCTTTCCGGCCGTCAATTCGCCGGAGAAGGCTTTTTTGTAGCAGGGATTGTTTAAG
>JBGTLY010000107.1:0-2696 GCA_041743865.1 Woeseiaceae bacterium | reverse complement strand
GGCCTCGGCATCGAAACGGTCGTTCCGAATAATCTCGTTCGCGAAGGCCTCGAAGTCATGGGAGAACGGCGTCGGCTTGGAACGCCAACAGGCACGCATGCCCGGATGTGACAGCCACCAGCCGAACGTCGCTTCCCAGCGCGCCCAGACGGGTCCGGGCAGCGTGTTATCGCGGGACTGGTGATACATGAATTCAGCGGTCCCGATCAGCTCGTAGAGTGCCCACGAAAAGCGGACGCGCTCCGCCCGCGTGAGCCGCCCCGGATCTTCGGCACCGACCACCATGACGTGATTCAGCTCCGCATCGAGCGCGAGACGGGATTGCAGGTCCGACATCCGGTTGAGTATGCGAGAGTAATTTTCCGCTTTGAGTGATCGTGTGTTCTGGCGTACCTGGTACGCGAGGTAAACCAGCGAAATGACCACGAAAAAGCCGCCGACGAACTCGCCGAGCTGGGCAAGCGTGTCGAGATTCATAAAACCTCCGCTGAGGGGTGGGACGTTGTAGATGGTAACCCGGGCTGCAGGAGCGGCCCACAGCCGCGATATCTGTAGGAGCGGCCCATGGCCGCGATATTGTAGGAGCGGCCCATGGCCGCGATCCCTTGCGCGCGATCCCATCGCGCGTCGCATCGTTCATCGCGCGCATGGCGCGCTCCTACGGCGGGCAGCACCCTCCCTGAAATCAGCCCTCCGTTTTACCGCCCGCCACGTCCAGCGCCTTGACGAGCCGTACAGCCCAGTGCCGCAACATGCGGTCCGCGGCGGACTTGTTCGTCACGCGAGAAGCACGCTCGGACATGCCGCCGGGGTCGGCACGAGCGTCCATGACCATGGCAATCTTCGCATTCGTACCGGCATCGTAGAGCTCCATGTAAAGCGTCATGGAGCCGGCCGATTGAACGATGGTGTACGACATGCCCGCCGTATCCAGATCCGGCGCAACGGGATTGAGATTCACGATGGCAGGCCGCAGGATCAACACGTCGCTTTCCAAATCGGTCGTGACCTCGTAGCCGCCTTCCTCGAGCTCCCGTTTGAACACTTTCGCGAACTCGTCAGAAAGCTCGGATTGGATCCGCTGCATATCGTCGTCGCTGACGCGGCCCGACACGCGGGCTACGTTCCTGTTGTAGTCGCGTTCCCAGTCCTTCCGAAATGCGACGGCACACTCGACGAGATAGACGCGCTTGTAGGGCTCCAGCGTGGCGCCGTCCTGGATGTAGACAGCATCGACATCCTTGGTTTCGATGCGCTTCAGCCCGTCCGGTGTCGTAGCCGGCAGGTCGTCCTTTGCCACGGAAACTCCGGCGAGGCCGCAAAGCCCCAGCGCGAACAACAGGACCTGGAGCCGATGGGCGAGACTTGACATAGGGGGTCCTTTGGATCGTTTGCGTATAGGGGCGGTTTGCCCCGCAATTTGTTCCGGAGACGATTGTACATTATGTCGCTCCCGCCCCAGGGGCGTGCGCCCGGTAGGAGCGGCTCATGGCCGCGATCCCATCGCGCGCATGGCGCGCTCCTACGGTGCGCATGGCCCGCTCCAACGGCGTTGCAGGAGCGGCTGCCAGCCGCGAATGGTTCGTGGCAGAATCGAGGGCGAATTCGCGCGCATGGCCCGCTCCAACAAGGCCCGCGCAAGGGAATACGTGTGATCAACGCCTACTGCAATGACCAGGGCCGCCTGAACTGTAACGTGGACCCTTCGCTGGACCTGGCCGAACCGGTCTGGATCGACCTCGTCGAACCCACGCCCGATGAGGAACGAGCGGTCGAGACAGCCCTCGGCATTGAAGTGCCGACGCGCGAGGAGATGGAAGAAATCGAAGTGTCGTCACGTCTCTACTACGAAGGGGATACGGCATTCATGACGGCGATACTGCCATCGAACACGGACGGTGATGAGCCGATACTGGCACCCGTGAGCTTTGTCCTGACGGACCGGCAACTGGTCACGATTCGTTATCACGAACCGCGGGCATTCAGTACCCTCCCTTTGCGGGCAGCAAAAGCGGCCGTTGCCGGCGATGACGGTACATCCGTACTCGTCGTGCTGCTGGAACTCCAGATCGATCGGCTTGCCGACGTGCTCGAACGGGCCGGCAGGGAGACTCATGGGCTCTCGCGCCAGGTTTTCCAGCACCGGGGCTCCAAACCGACCAAGAGTGCGGATTTCCAGGTGATCCTGGGGGCAATCGGCCGCAAAGGGGACCTGGTCTCGAACTTGCTGGACTGCCTTGTATCTCTCGAGCGCATGTTCGGGTTTCTGAGCCACACGATACAGCAGCGGAAAGGCGACCGGGAAATACGCGGCCGCATCAAGACACTCGCGCGCGACTGTCACTCGCTGATCGAGCACGCGGGCTCATTGACTCAGAAGGTGACCTTCCTGCTCGACGCGACCCTCGGGCTGATCAACATCGAGCAGAACGCCATCATCAAGATTTTTTCCGTCGCCGCGGTCGTGTTCCTGCCGCCGACGCTGATCGCTTCCATTTACGGCATGAACTTCGACGTCATGCCGGAATTGAAGTGGCTGCTCGGCTATCCGTTCGCGCTGGGACTGATGGTGATTTCCGCCGTCGCACCCTTCTGGTTCTTCAAACGGCGAGGCTGGTTGTAGGAGCGGCCCACGGCCGCGATCCCATCGCGCGCGTGGCGCGCTCCTACGGTGGGCGGCCCGCTCCTCCCGGGCT
>JBGTLY010000106.1:0-2266 GCA_041743865.1 Woeseiaceae bacterium | reverse complement strand
GGCCGGATGGCGATCCCGCGGCTCGAGGAAGAAAGCTTGCGATCGCTTGCCGCCGCGGGCGGCGGCCGCTATGTCACGCTGACAGCCGGCGAAGGCGACCTCGACGCCCTGCTATCGGGCGAGGCTGCGACCCGTGCCGCCGGTGATGAAGCCCAGGCAACCGACCAGTGGCGCGAAGAGGGACCGTGGCTCCTGCTCCTCGTTTTGCCGCTCGCTGCCCTGGCGTTCCGACGCGGCTGGGCGTTCGTGGTCCCGCTGGCCCTCCTGCCGATAACGCAACCTGCCGAAGCCTCGCTCTGGGACGACCTCTGGTTCAACAAGAACCAGCAGGCCGAACAATTGCTGGAAAAGGGGGAGGCCGCGGCAGCAGCAGAACGCTTCGAGGACGAGGAGTGGCAGGCCGTGTCCCGCTATCGTGCCGGGGATTATGCGGAGAGCGCCGCGCGATTCGCGGAACGCGAGGACACGCGCAACCTGTATAACCTCGGCAATGCGCTGGCCCGCCAGGGTGAATTCGAAACCGCCATCGATGCTTACAACGAGGTGCTCGAACACGACCCGACCCACCAGGACGCGGCATACAATCGCGACCTGCTCGAGCAGGCGCTCGAAGAACAGCAGCAGGAACAACAGCAGGGCGACTCACAGGAGTCTTCAGAATCGTCCGGCGATGACAGCCAGCAAGCGGAAGACTCGGGGGACCCGGACCAGGAATCGGACGGCCAGTCACAATCCGACAGCGCCGAGGAGGACGGGGATGCTGCGACGCGGCCGGAGGACGAATCCGCGGAACAGGCCATGCGCGAACTCGAGGAGCAACTGAAGCGCGCTGCCGAAGAAGCGGAACAGGAAGGCCAGCAGGCCATGACCGAGGAGCAGCTTGCGGAGCTGCGGCAGCAGCAAGCGGAACAGCAGGCGATGGAGCAGTGGCTCCGTCGGATTCCGAACGATCCCGGCGGATTGCTTCGCCGAAAATTTCGCTACCAGTACCAGCGGGAGGGCCGTGATCAGGACGGCAACAGCCTGTGGCCGGACAACGAGGAGCAACCATGGTAATCGATTGTCGACGCACCGCCGTATGGGCGACCGGCTTGGTCCTCGCACTCGCTGCCGCGAGCGCCGGTGCCGCGATCACGGCGACCATCGACCGCGACCGCATCGAGGCGAACGAGTCGTTCACGCTCGACATCACGATCGACTCGACACCCGGCGTCGCGCCGGACCTCAGTGCGCTCGATTCGGATTTCGAGATCGGCCAGACCAACCAGCTGACCGAGGCGCACATCATCAACGGCGAGGTACGGCGCAGCGTGTCCTGGAAAATCCTGCTGACGCCGCGGCGAGCCGGCGTACTCACGATCCCCGAAATCGAGATCGCCGGCGAACGCAGCTCGCCGCTCCGGGTCACCGTGGTCGAGCCCAGCTACGAAGCCCCGGGAGAGGCGGACGTGTTCGTGGCCTCGGAAATCGATTTCGATGAGACCTACGTGCAGGCGCAGGTGCTGTACCGGATCAAGATCTATCGCGCGGTCGCGACCCGCCAGCCGGCGCTCCGCGAACCGGTGTTCGCCGGTGCGGAAGTGCTCGTCGAGCAGGCGAGCGACGAACGCAACTACGAAGCCATCCTGAACGGGCGGGCGTATAACGTGGTCGAATACGCGTTTGCCCTTTTCCCGCAGGAGAGCGGGGAGATCTCGATCGAGCCGGCGCGATTCGAGGCAAGGGTGTTGCGCGACGGGCGGATCACTGGCCGCAAAATTTTCGAATCGACCCCGCACGTGATCAAGGTGAACCCGATCCCGGCACCGCCGGCCGACTATCCCGACGCCGCGTGGCTGCCGGCACGCGAGGTAAGCCTGAGCCAGAACTGGTCACGGGAGCCGGGCGAACTCAAGGCCGGCGAACCGATATCGCGTGACATCACGGTGAGCGCCCTGGGCCAGCTCGAGACCCAGATCCCCGTGATGGAGCCGCCCCTCATCGACGGCGTAAACGTGTACCCCGACCGGCCGGTGCTGTCTCGCGAACTTGAAACCAGGGGTATTCGCGGCGTGCGCACCGACACCTATGCAATGATCGGCGTCGACGGCGGACGCGTGGAATTTCCTGCGCTCGAATTGCCGTGGTATGACATCGAGGCCGGCGAATGGCGGGTCGCGACGCTTCCCTCGCAGGCCTTGTCGATATTGCCCTCCCCGCAAACCGCTGCGGCCCAGCCGGTCGAGCCGGCACCGGCACCGGCCGACACGGCGGGGACGCCGGTACC
>JBGTLY010000105.1:0-11719 GCA_041743865.1 Woeseiaceae bacterium | reverse complement strand
CACAACCATGACGCATCGACAGGCCACGCTCATCGCGATGGCGCTGCTGGTGCTCATCGTTCTGTTCCGAACCTTCGTCTCAGGCTGGGGCCCACCCGACGCTGCGCCAGCTTCCGCGTCCACGGTGTTCGGCGTCACCGCCTACCCCGCCGACAACCTCTCCTACAACGCGTGGGCACAGCAGGCTCGAAGCGGGCAGTGGCGCTTCGGCATCCTCTACACGACAACCGAACATGACCGGTTGATGTTCAATTCGCTGTTTCTGCTGATCGGCAAATTATCGGCTCTGCTCGGCGTGAGTCCCCTGCTGGTCCTGAACGTGTTGGGGGCGCTCTCGCTGCCTGTTTTCGTCTTCGCCTTCTCGGGCATGTGCCGCGGTCTCGGACTGGGGGGCGCGGCAACGTTCGCGGCCACCTGCCTCGCGCTTGGCGGCGGCGGGATTTCCTGGATACGGAAGTCGATCGAATGGCTGGGCATCAACAAGGTGTTACCCGTCGGGCCGCCGGGGCCGGATTTATCGTTTTACGATGTGTATCCGGTTGTCGCCTTCTTCGTTTCGCCTTATCACGCAATTGCCTTCGGAATCGTCGGTGTCCTGGTGTGGGTACTCGTCCGGCTCGATGATCTCGGCAACCGCCTTACGGCTGGCAGACTTGTCCTGCTGGGCAGCATGGGCGTGTTGCTCGCGACGGCGCGGCCGCACATTGCGATCATGGTGCTCGCGGCCTACGGCGCGGCAACCGCCGCATCTTTTGCACTCAGGCTGGAACCGACACTGCGCAGGCGCCGGACGATCGTCGCCACCTGCCTGGCGGGAGCGATGCTGGTGCCGGTCCTCTATTCGGTTTGGGTCTCGCAGCAGCCGGTATGGAGCGACTTCTCGCGCGCTCACCGCCCGGACACGCATGATTGGGGGATCGGCTTCTTCGTGTTGTGGATCCTCGCCGGTGCCGGGGTCGCCTTACTTGGTTTGCGTGCATTGCGCTCGCCATTTGCGTTCCTCATCGCCTGGGGGCTGGGCTCCGGATTACTGTTGCTGGTGTTGAACGGTTACCTGTATCCGAAGCTCACTTACGGCTTCACGATTGCGCTGGCGGCGCTGGCCGGTGTTGCGATTGACCGATACGCACAGCGGACGCGTTCTCGAGCAAAGTTGGGGGCCGCAGTCGCGGCGATTTCAGTGGTAGCCCTGGCGTCGCCCCTGCTTCTGGTCCATCAATACGTGCGCGATGGGGCAACCACAGTACGCTCGGAGCTTTTCAAGCTAATCGATGCGATCGGCGCAGATTCCGCGTTGCCGTTTCCAACGGTGCTTGCCGACTGCGGCACGGGCGTCCTGCTGCCGGGCCTCGGCGGCCATCGCGTCTTCTGTGGTCACTGGGCGCTCACGAAAGACAATCGACAAAAGATCGTGCTGCTTTCCCGCCTGGGGTTCATCGCCGACAATCAGGCCATGCCCACCTTTGCCGATGTACGAGACGTTGACCTCGCGAAGGGTGCGGGGCTGTTGCGTGACCAGATCGCAGGCGATACTTTCCAATACCTGGCGGTGCAAAAAACGTTCCGAATTTATAAGGATCTCGCGTCGGTCCCTTCCAGCTGCGTGATGCACGATGGGCCGCAATATCGGGTCCTACGAATGTGCGTGGAAGTGAAGAACCAACTTGAAGCCATGTTGCGCGCACAAGTGCAACGTCAGTTCTGAAAATTCGATCGCAGAGGAACAGATTGATGGATCTTCGGGAACGAGTCGCCACCGTGATTTACCGGGCGATCGATGAAGTCAATTCCCAACTCCCTCCCTCCGATCGATTGGAAAAGACACGCGACACGATTCTCTTCGGACGAGAAGGCGGCCTCGATTCCCTGAGCTTGGTGAACCTGATCGTCTCCGTCGAGGGGCTGGTGGAGAAGGACTTTGGACGCGCCGTGCCTCTGTCAATCGCAGAAATGCTGTTCGAGCCTGACAGCCCCTTCAGCAGTGTCGGCGCGCTCGGGGAGTACATCGTCCTGCTTCTCGAGGGACGCGGCGTAAAGAGCCAGAGCGAAGTGCGGTAGCGATGCAGCACTTGTCGGCATTGCTGGTCTCGGATTTCAACCTGGGCAACTTCTCTCGCTACCTAGAGCAGGACGGCGACGTTCCCGCGATCGCGTGCAAGTCGGCACCGTCCGGTCAGGTGATTTCGGCGCTCCTGAATCCTTTCACCGATGAACAGCGTCCCGACTTTGCCGTGATCTGGTCGAGCCCGGAGCACGTGAGCCCGACCTATGCCCGTTGCCGCGATAACCGGGACGGGGACCTTGACACTATCCTCGCCGAAGTCGACACGTTTTGCGCTGCTGTGACGAAACTCTGCCTCGACGTCGATCTCGTCTTCGTGCCATCGTGGGTACCGGTGCTCGAAACATCGGGATCATTTCTCCTTGGGATGCGTGCACCGCTGGGTGCATCCCGCCTCCTGCTTGAGATGAATGTTCGACTGGCCCGAAATCTCGAGAAAACCTCCAACGTCTATCTGCTCGACGTCACGCGATGGATGGACAGCGCCGGTGCCAGTCCGCGCAATCCGAAGCTTTGGTACCTGGCAAAGGTCCCGTTTGCCAATGAGGTCTTCCTTACGGCGGTCAAGGACATCAAGAGCTGCCTGCGCGGATTCCGCGGCGGCGCGCGCAAGCTCATCCTGCTCGATCTTGACGACACGCTCTGGGGAGGCCTGGTGGGCGACGTCGGATGGGAGAAGTTGCGGCTCGGCGGACATGATCCTGCAGGCGAAGCCTATGCCGACTTTCAGCGCGCGTTACGGGCGATGACCCACCGCGGAATCCTTCTGGGCATCATCAGCAAGAACGAGGAAGCAACCGCACTCGAAGCCATCGACCGGCATCCGGAGATGGTGCTTAAGCAAAAAGACTTCGCCGGTTGGCGGATCAACCGCGAAGACAAGGCCAGGAACATCATCGAGCTCGTGCACGAACTCAACCTCGGACTCGACGCAGTCGTCTTCATCGATGACAGCCCCGTCGAGCGGGCGCGCGTGCGCGAAGCATTGCCTGAAGTATTGGTGCCAGAGTGGCCGGCCGACTGCATGCTCTATCCGCGCGCGCTCGCAGAGCTCAGATGCTTCGAAACGCCTGCAGTCACCGCCGAAGATACGATGCGAACACGGATGTATGTTTCGGAACGCAGCCGCGCAGCACTGCTGGACCGGATTGGGTCGGTGGATGCGTGGCTCAAGAGCCTCGAGATCCGCGTCGACGTGGAAGAGGTCGACGAAGGCAACGCCGACCGTGCACTGCAGATTCTCAATCGAACCAACCAGATGAACCTCGCTACTCGCCGGCTGAATGAAATGGAGTTCAGGGACTGGCGGGCGGGCCGCACCAGGCGGAGCTGGTGTTTCCGGGTTTCCGATCGGCTCGGGGATTCTGGAATCGCGGGGCTCCTCAGCATCGAGCACGTCGACGAGACGGCAGAAATTCGTGATTGGCTGCTGAGCTGCCGTGTCATGGGCCGCAAGGTCGAGGAGACGATGCTGCACGTCGCCATCGACTATGCCCGGTCAGTCGGGCTGCGCGAGGTCCGGGCGGAATATGAACCGACCGCGAAGAATGCGCCGTGCCTCGCATTCCTGCAGCGAGCCGGTTTCCCCGCGCGCGACGGGGAGCATACGTTCGTCTGGAATGCCGAACGGGAATACCCGTTGCCCGAGGCGGTTGCGTGCCCTAAGGCTGTATGGAGAACGGCGGATGTACGCGCCGGGCGCGATCGTCACACTTGATCCGGACGACCCCGCGCACGTCCGTGCAGCAGCGGCACTCCACGAGAGGCTGCTGGGGAGAAGTCCCATCCCGCGGCTCGGCCGGCTGTTCATGACCCGGTTCTATTACTCGCGGCTCGTCAAGGACGCGCTGGTTCACTGCTATCTCTATCGATACGAAGAACAATTCGTCGGCTTTCTTTCTTTGACCGAGAAGCCGAATACGTTCATGAACGAAGGTACGCACCGCCATTTTTTTCGACTCTCGCTCGTACTCTTCCTGGCACTACTCGCGAACCCTTTGCGGATTCGTATCCTGTGGCAAACGCTCAGGGTCGCGCGTCGCAAGACGCAGGCGGCGGACGGCGCAGGTATCGGGGAGTTGCTCTCCTTCGGCGTATCGGAGGAGTTTGCGACGAGAAGGAACGGCGACCACGGCCTGCGCATCCCAAATCTTCTCTTTGAGCAGGGGATTCGGCATTTCCAGGAGCGCGGATTCCGCAGGGTCCAATGGACGGTAGACAAGGACAACCTGACGGCAATGATTTTCTACCGCTCTTATGGTGCAACGCTCGAGAGAGGCGCCGCCGCTTGGCCGGGCGACTACCGGGTATGGCTCGATCTTTAGCGGGCCCGCTCAACGGGAAGCGGATTGCCGGGTGGCAGTGCAATCAATCCGAGCGCCACGGCGAACCAGAGCGTCGCGACGCGCACGAACAACGTGCAGGCGATGGCCTCCGGTTCAGGCATACCCGCCAGTAGCAGCAGGCCGACCATGACCACCTCGGTACTGCCAAGTCCGCCAGGGATGAAGCTGAGCGCGCCCACGAGCGCCGCGAACCCATAGATGAACCACGCTTGGGCGATCGTGATGTCCGCGCCCATCCAACTCGCCACCAGATAAAAAGCCTGGGCCTCGGCCGCCCAGGCGATGACGGACAGCACTGTGCTGTATGCCATCACGGGCAGGCCGAAAAGGCGACGGAACTGCGCGACCAAGTCGATGAGAGAGACCCACAGTTCGCGCGCACGCCGCCACCGTAGTTGACGACCCAGCGACTCCATGTAGTTCTGCCATTGATGACTATGCAAGGTCAGCAGGATGACGAAGATGATCGCAGCCACCCCGATGACCCACGGGCGGGCCGCGGCGTGCGACGACAGACCGAACGCCGTGATCAGCAGAATGGCAATCAGGTCGGACAGTCGTTCGGCAAAGAACGCGGCGCCGCTCTCCGTATGCTTGATCCCGAAGCGCTTCAGGAAGACGCTGCGCACAAGTTCGCCCGCTTTGGCGGGCGTGGTTGTCAATGCGAAGCCTGCCATGTAGATGCGCAAACTGGGCCGCCAAGGGACCTTGTGTCCAAGCAATCGGAGATAGTGCTGCCACCGCACGAACCGCAATACGTAGTTCACGAGGGACAGACCGAATGCGATGGCAGTGCCGGCCAGACCCACAGAGGACACGGCATCGAACAGATCGCGCCAACCGGCCCAGACCGAAAGCGCTAGATAGCCCGCTGCGGACAAGGCGACGGAAACGATGAGGGCGCGGTAGCCCCAACCGCCGGTCGGTCCGGGAGCCTGCGTGGCGTCGGACAAGGTTTGCGCCCTCTATCGAAGCAGACACAGGATGACCGCGAGCCGCGTTGACGCAGTCAAGATCCCACGCCGGCCGAACTCGTCGCGTCGCTGCCGAGGTAGACCTTGGCGTAGGCGGAAACGATCCGCGTAATGCCGCGTCCGAGCAGGTCGTCCAGCGCGTTTACGAATGTATCGACCTGCGCGCGATTGACGATCAGCGGCGGCTCAAGCCTGATCACGTTGCGGTTGTACTCTGTGAACGCTACGAGAATGTCGTAGTCGCGCAGCAGGAGGCTGCCGACGAAACCGCAAACGCTGCCCTTGAGCTTGTCGTCTAACATCGAAACCACTTGACGCAGTCCGAACGGCAAGGCTTGGCTTATGTCCTGGAACTCGATGCCGATCATCAGGCCCTGACCCCGCACCTCCTTGATGATCTTCGGATACTTGCTGCGCAGATGTTGCAGCCGTTCCAGCAGATACGCACCCTGCTCCGCACAATTGCTGATAAGCCCCTCGTCGTACAGGACGTGCAGCCCCTCGATGGCTGTGCAGCACGCCTCGCCTATCCCGCCAAATGTCGCTGGCCCATGGATGAGCGCCGTCTTCGGCGTGCCGTACGCATTCATGTAGTGCGTCCTGCGTGCAATCATGGCGCCGATGGCGGTCTTGCCTGCGCCGAGGGATTTGGCCAGCGTCACGATGTCTGGCACGACATCCTCATGCTCGAATGCGAAGAATCGACCGGTGCGACCGACGCCACATTGCACTTCGTCGGCAATCCATAACACACCGTAGCGATCGCACAACTCGCGCACACGCCGCCAATACCCGGCCGGCGGCACGATGATTCCCGCCCCGCCTTGTACGGTTTCCAGGATCACGATTCCGACGGAGCGATCCCGCTTGAATGTTTCCTCCAGCGCCGCGTCGTCCCCGAAGGGCACCGTCACGCGATTGTCGAGCAGGCGAAACGTGGAACGGTAGAACGGAGAGTCGGTCACCGACAAAGCACCGCGGGACTTGCCGTGGAAGGACAGCTTCGCATGGGCAACCGTGGCGCGTTCCGGGCCCTGTACCTTTTCTGCAAGCTTGATCGCCGCTTCGACGGCTTCGGAGCCGGTTGAGCCGAGGAATACCATGTCGAGGTCGCCCGGCGCGATCAGCGCCAGGTTCCGGGCGAGCGCACTTGCGTACTGCGACATGAAGGCCATCGCGATCTCGTGCCGCTTCTCCTCCTGAAAGCGGCGGCGGACCTCCAGGATGCGCGGATGGTTGTGCCCCAGGGCCAGGGCGCCGAATCCGCCGAAAAAATCGAGGATCCTGCGGCCTCGTTTATCGGTGTAGTACATTCCCTCGGCGCTATCGATCAGCACCTCGTGAAAGCCCAGCAGCTTGAGAAAATGGAGCTGGCCCGGATTCACATGCTGGCGAAACAACTCGGCCGTGCCTGCAGCATCGAGGCGCTTCGCCTCTTCGACGTTGATCATGGCAGGCTTCACTGGAATATCTCTCGGCTTATTCATCGCACGAAGTCCGCATCGTCATCGTTACTGAGGAAAAAACGTTACACAGCTGGCTCGAGCCCGAGCCGGCCCGACAGGCTGGAGGAGAAGCGCCCGCGCGGATCCACAGCACCTTTCACGCGCAGCCACTCGGGGAGACGCGGATACATCGCCCGCAGTCGCTCCGGCGCCAACCGGGCGTCCTTGGCAAGATAGACGCGCCCACCGAATCGCACCACGATCTCGTCTAGCTCATCGAGCAAGCCGAGAACATCGTCGCCGGTCATCGGCAGGTCCAGCGCCAACGTGTAACCCGCGGCGGGAAACGACAGCGGCCCCGCATTAGCCGGCCCGAAACGCTTCAGAACCGCGAGAAAGGAAGCCCGCCGACTCTGGACCAGGCGCTCCAGGAGGGCCCCCACGCCCGCCGCCGCCTCTCGTTCCGGAATCACGACCTGGTACTGCAGGAAGCCCCGCTTTCCGTACATCCGGTTCCAATTGCCGATGGCGTCCAATGGATAGAAGAAGGCGTCATGACTGGTGAGGAATGGGCGCCGCCTGCGCCCCTGCAACGCGTAGTACAAGTGATTGAAGACGCCGATCGTAAGGGGATTTAAGAAGAACGACGGAAAATCGAATGGAAGCGCGAGCGGGACGCGCCGGCTGTGCGGTAAGGGAATGACGCGGCCGGCCGTCAGATCGTCACGGCGCGCGTGGTGTCCCCGCATGACGATGCTGCGTCCGAAGTGACGGCCACGACTCAGGCAATCGATCCAAGCCACGGTGTAGTGATCGTCGTGACCGCTGTCCTCGAGCCAGCGGAACGCCGCCTCAAGGTCGGGGGCCTGGAAGTGCTCGGCCACCATGTACGGCGTTTCGATGGGAATGAGCTTGAGCTCCACCTGCGTGATGATGCCGGTCAGTCCAAGTCCGCCGACGGTCGCCCAGAACAAGTCCGGATTCTCCGCTGGTCCACAGCGAACGCGGCAGCCGTCGGCAAGAATGAGCTCCAGCGTGGTGACGTGCTGGCCAAACGTGCCGTCGCGGTGGTGGTTCTTGCCATGAACATCGGCTGCGACCGCGCCGCCTAACGACACGTGTCGAGTCCCCGGCGTCACGGGCGGAAACCAGCCACGGGGGACGAATTCATTCAGGATGTCGCCGATCGTTATGCCCGCCTCAGCCATCAGAAGACCCGTGGCGACGTCGAAGCGCTGAACCCGATTCAACGCCTCCGTCAGCAAAACGACACCCTGGTTCGAGATTGCGGCATCCCCATAACTGCGCCCCTGCCCTCGGCCGATCAGCGTGCCGGTCGCGGGTAGCGCGACCTCGCTCATGCAGCGCGGCCGCACTACGAACGCATTGGCAACCGGATACCGCCCCCATCCGGAAATGAGCTGCCGTGTTGCTGTGGTCATCCAGCACATATAGCTGAGAAACACGCGTCTTGGCTGGAATTGATCAGAGCTTTGCCAAAAGTATGATGTGGGCGCTTGGACCTCTATCGGCGGCGTGGCGGCGCAAGGTTGCTTCGCCCGGATCGTCTAGGTCGGTCCGAGTTCGGTTCCTTCTTCGCTTGCACTGCCGCGAGGCCAAGAGATGACTTCTCTGGGAATAGTGATTCCCTGTTACAACGAGCAGGAAGTGCTGCCGGAGACTTGTGCGCGGATGGTCGCGCTGCTCGACCGGCTTGCCAGGGTCGGCAAGGTCGATCGCGAGAGCCGTATCTACTTCGTCGATGACGGGAGTCGCGACCGCACGTGGGAACTCATCGAGTCGTTGGTTGGGTCCGGCGCTCCCGTGGTAGGAATCAAGCTCTCCTGCAACCGCGGCCATCAGAACGCTCTGCTCGCCGGGTTGCTCACCGCGACCGGCGATGCGCTGATCAGTATCGATGCCGATCTGCAGGATGACATCAACGTCATCGAAGAAATGGTGGATCGCTTTCACGAGGGCTCGGAGATCGTGTACGGCGTACGTAACCGGCGCGAGAACGACACCCGGTTCAAGCGGGTGACGGCGGAAAGCTTCTACCGCCTGGTAGCCGCGATGGGAGCACAGACCATCTTCAATCACGCCGACTATCGGCTGATGAGCCGGCGCGCGATCGATGGTCTAAAGCAGTTTCGCGAGGTGAACCTCTTCCTGCGCGGCGTGGTGCCACTGATCGGCTATCCATCGTCGGTCGTGTACTACGACCGCAGCGTCCGGTTCGCAGGAACATCAAAGTATCCACTGAAAAAGATGATCGGGCTGGCACTGGATGCCATAACCTCGTTTTCCGTGGTGCCGCTGCGCATCATCACGTTCATCGGCTTCGCCGTGTTCCTGCTCTCGCTTGTCATGGCCGGCTGGATACTGTGGGTCAAGTTCTACGACGGCCAGGCGGTCCCCGGCTGGGCCTCCACCGTCCTGCCGCTGGTTTTTCTAGGCGGTGTACAGATTCTTTGTCTCGGCGTAATGGGAGAGTACCTGGGGAAGCTGTACTCGGAATCCAAAGCACGGCCGCGCTTTATCATCGAGAAGATCGCGCAACCCCAGGACCGGCAGAAACCGTCGTCGGCAACGTACGGAGTCGGCACCATGTCGACCGACGTTGCTTCTCGCGCGTGAAGCAACTACCGCGACACTTTGCGATGCCCGACCGAACGGTCGCAAAGTTTCTCGCGGTCGGGGTCGCCAACACGATCGTAGGCCTCGGCGTCATCTACGCAATGAAACTATTCGCGAGTGCCGACGATGTCAGCGCCAACATCGTCGGTTACGCGGTCGGCTTGGCGTTCAGCTTTGTCGTCAACCGGCGCTGGACCTTCGCCGCCCATGGCGACACGCTGGGTTCGCTGTTGCGCTTCCTCGCGATTTTCGCGCTGGCGTATCCGGCAAATCTTGCAGCGGTACTGATGTTGATCAAAGTAGGCGTCGATCCTTATTGGAGCCAGGCCCTCGGTGTCGTGCCCTATACCGTGATCTTCTATGTCGGCAGCCGCTGGTACGCGTTTCGCCCGTCCAACGGTTCCGTTCGACGTTGAGATCATTCGCGATCTGCTCATAACCAGATCAAGACGTCGCGCTTGCTTCAACGGCGAAGGCGGACAAACGTTGCAGCAGCCAATCGGAGGTCATCTCGTCGATCCGGCTGCAATTTTGGCTTTGGCCAAAGTCGCTCAGCAACTCCCCAACTTTGTCGCGTTGACCGATCCGATAGTCGATGCCGATCACTTTCCGCTGCTGCGCCAGCGCAAAAATGGCGGCGTGAAACCGCATCGAAATAACTATGTCGAGCCGACGCAACAAGGCGACCACGCCATCCAGGCTGGCGTCAGCCTCCCAGACACGGAAGTCGATGTCTGCTCCCAACCGGCGCTGGACCCGGTAAGCGCTGCGCAGATCCGACATGCCGAACTGGATCGCGTTCATCGGGAAAAAGATAAAACAGGGCGGCACAGAACATGCGCGATGGAACAAGCGCATCCCTTCGGCCAAGCGCTCCTCGAACCGCGCCTCGACCTGGCTGGTGTATTCGGCGCGCTTTCCCGCCGGCGCCCCGACCGTAAACAAATGCCGGATCGGGCGTAAGTTCAAACCGACCAACCAGCGCCCTTCTGTGCCCTGCACGAGCCGATCGATCCATTGCCGGTCCGTTTCGCGCAGCCGGCTGAGCACGGCGCCACGGGTTGCAAGATAGTCGAAGGCCGGATCGCGACCGACTTCAGGTGTCAGGCACCGCATAACGGGAGCGTCGGATTCTTTCGCCGTTCGTAGCGAGATGCGGTCGGCCAGGCGCATGAGGCGGCGTGCCGTCCATTCCGACGGCCAGCGCGGAAACGGGCCCGGTCCGATTCCCTCGGCGATGAACGGCTTATCAGCTCGACGCGCCAGCGACGCGGCATAAAGATGCTTGACCAGTTGCTTCGGAAGATCGATGAGCGGCCCGCCGGCGAATACGACCGCATCCACCAACGCCAAGTGATGGCGGATCTTGGCCGGCTCGTAGGCCTCCACGTCGAGCTTGAACGGCGTGTCGAGCATCGGCATCAAGTGCCGTGTGTGCGCCGGCCGCTGGCTCATCAGCACCCCTTCGGTAGTGCCATAGCGTCGATTGATGCGGAACAACACGCCACCGAGAATCGCCGCATCGCCAATATGTTCGCCACCGTAGGCGCCGATCAGCAACACTCTTTTCAGCCGGTGTTCGGTGTCGTGCCCGCGTGGACCCCGAATCAGCGTCGCAAACTTGGCGAGCACCCACTGTGCAAGCGCCAGACATCCGTCGTGCAGGACGCCGCTCACTTCGACGATTTGTGCCGACAGGCGGCCGGCACCCGAGTTAGCCCATCGCTCGAGCGCTGAGCCGCGTGCGCCGTCAGCAGCGAAACTAGGCTGTTCTTCGCCGTGCAAGGTCCATTGCGGCGTGCGTTCGCCGTCTACGGCGGACAGGACGAGAACCTTGCGCGTCCCTGCGATCATCCGTGCATCGGTTCCTTCTAACTGGTCCTTCAGCGCCCGGTATGACGCAATGCGAATCGCGTCATGCAGATGCTTTTCTTCGTCCAGCAACCGATAGGCGATGAAGTCGGAGACGAAAAGCCGATCCTCGCCGTCAAGCAGCTCGGCGGAGCTCCGAACCGGCACCAGCACGGGTTCGACACCTTCGTCCCGGGCGAGTGAAAAAACCGCTTCGAGCCGATAGACGAGCGCCGGCACCAGTGGCACCAGCCAGCGAACGATTAGACCCAACGCGCGCAGTTTGCGCGACGCCTCCAGCACAGAGACAAACGTAGACGCCGGAACGCCCGCGGAACGCGCACCCAAGGCTGCGAACGCGTCCGCGCTCGCATCCAATTCGAACTGAACCGAACAAGCAACACC
>JBGTLY010000104.1:0-2426 GCA_041743865.1 Woeseiaceae bacterium | reverse complement strand
CAATATCGGCTCGTGGCGGGTCAAGGAAACGGACCGGATCGCTGCTATGGCAACCGAACTGCGCAAGGTCGGCGCAGACGTCGACGAAGGCCCTGACTGGATTCGCATCACGCCGCCTAAGAAATGGCGCGAGGCGACTATTGACACCTACGACGACCACCGCATGGCGATGTGCTTTTCGCTCGTGGCAGCAGCGGGCGTTCCGGTGCACATTCGCAACCCGCAATGTGTCGCCAAGACCTTTCCCGATTACTTCGAGCGGCTCGCTGAACTGGTGCGGCGATGAACGTGCCGCCGGTAATCACGATCGACGGTCCGACCGCTTCCGGCAAGGGCACGATAGCGCAGCGCGTGGCTGACGCGCTGCAGTTCCACTATCTGGACAGCGGTGCGTTGTACCGCCTGGTCGCCTGGCGTGCACTGCAAGATGGTGTCGGCGCGGACGACGCTCATCGGCTCGCTGAGTTGGCATCGGCGCTGGAGCCTCGCTTCGCCAGCGGCCGCATCTCGATGGATGGTCGCGACGTTTCCGACGCCATCCGCGCGGAAGAGGTGAGCCGCCTCGCCTCTCGCATTGCTGTGCACGCCGGCGTCAGACAGGCGCTGCTCCAACTGCAGCGATCGCGGCGCCGGCCGCCCGGCCTGGTGGCCGACGGCCGCGATATGGGCACGGTGGTATTTCCGGACGCGGAGCTCAAAATTTTCCTCACCGCGAGCCCCGAAGAGCGGGCCCGGAGGCGATATAAGCAGTTGAAAGAAAAGGGTATTGATGTTAGCCTTCCGGCCCTTTCCGCAGACCTCGCCGAGCGTGACCGGCGGGACTCTGAACGCCGGATCGCGCCCTTGCGGCCGGCCCCGGACGCGCGGATTCTGGACACGACGCGCCTCGATATCGAGGAGACGGTAGACGCCGTCATGGCCATGGCCGCGCGTCTTTCAGGCTCCCCGCAATGATTGTGCAGCCACGAAGCGGACTCGATGGATCGGGTCTTTTTTCTTCATATCCGCACGGCGCAGGATAGCCGTTGCGGCACTACGAGTCGGTCTTGCGGACCGTGGATCAAAACCTGATGTCTGAATCATTCGCCGAGTTATTCGAAGAAAGCCTCGCCAGCCAGAAAATCAAACCGGGCACCATCCTGACCGGTCACGTCGTCGGCATCAGTCCCGACGTCGTCATCATCAACGCGGGCCTCAAGTCGGAGGCCGTCATTCCCATCGACCAGTTCTATAACGAACGTGGCGAGCTCGAAGTCAAGGTCGGCGATGACGTCGAGGTCGCCCTGGACAGCGTCGAGGACGGCTTCGGCGAAACCAAGCTGTCGCGCGAAAAGGCCAAGCGCGCGCGCACCTGGACACGCCTCGAGCAGGCTTTCGAAAAAGGCGAAGTGGTGACCGGCGCGATCAATGGCCGGGTCAAGGGCGGCTTCACCGTCGAGCTCGAGAATGTGCGCGCATTTCTGCCGGGTTCACTGGTCGACGTGCGGCCCGTGCGCGATCCGGGCTACCTGGAAGGCAAGGCGCTCGAATTCAAGGTCATCAAGCTCGACCGCAAGCGCAACAACGTCGTCGTCTCGCGGCGTGCGGTCGTCGAGGAGGAATACAGCGCGGAACGTGAGGCCCTGCTGGAGAATCTCCAGGAAGGCAAGGTCATCAAGGGCATCGTCAAGAATCTGACCGACTACGGGGCGTTCGTCGATCTGGGCGGCATCGACGGGCTGCTGCACATCACGGACATGGCGTGGAAGCGCGTCAAGCATCCGTCCGAGGTCGTCAACGTCGGCGACGAGATCGACGTCAAGATTCTCAAATTCGATCGCGAGCGCACACGGGTGTCGCTCGGCATCAAGCAGCTCGGCGCGGATCCGTGGAAGGATATCTCGCGTCGCTATCCCGCCAACACCCGGCTGTTCGGCAAGGTCACAAACCTCGCCGACTACGGTTGCTTCGTCGAGATCGAGGAGGGCGTCGAGGGCCTGGTGCACGTGTCCGAGATGGATTGGACGAACAAGAACGTCAACCCGTCGAAAGTCGTGCAGGTCGGCGACGAAATCGAGGTCATGGTGCTCGATATCGACGAATAACGCCGCCGGATCTCCCTCGGCATCAAGCAATGCCAGCCGAATCCCTGGACGGAGTTCGCGGCCAACTACAACCGCGGCGACCGGGTCGCGGGACAGATCAAGTCGATCACCGATTTCGGCATCTTCATCGGCCTGCCCGGCGGCATCGACGGCCTCGTCCACCTGTCGGACATCTCCTGGGAGGTGCCGGGTGAGGAAGCTGTCCGCAAATATCAGAAAGGCGAGGAAATCGAGGCCGCGGTCATGTCGATCGACCCCGAGCGGGAGCGCATTTCGCTCGGCATCAAGCAGCTCGACAAGGACCCGTTCTCGATTTTTCTGGCGGAGCACCCCAAGGGGAGC
>JBGTLY010000103.1:0-21684 GCA_041743865.1 Woeseiaceae bacterium | reverse complement strand
TCGGTGTTAAAGTCTGAGCAGGAGCGCGGACACGCGCGATTCGCGCCCCCTCGCGAGATGCTCCGATGGTACCTTCGACATGCGCCAGCCCGACGTATCGAAAGACGACAGCATTGCATCGGCCGTGGCGGCGATGCGCGCGAACCGGCCGTTGCGTGCCGAGGAAATCTGTCGGGACTACCTAGCGGCAAGTCCCGGCTGCCCGGATCATCTGCGCCTGCTCGGGCACGCTTTGATGAAGCAGAAGCGCTTCGGCGAAGCCGAGCAGCAAATCCGCTTCGCGCAGTCACTCGACGCAGAATCACCGTTGCTGCACGAAGATCTCGGCAGCATTTTCTATATGCAGGGACGATTCGAAGACGCGATTCCGTGGTTCCAGAAAGCGATCAGCCTCGAACCGCGCCTGCCGCTCGTGCATAAGAAGCTGGGACATGTCCAAGAGCGCGGACATCCATTTTCGCTTCGCGCTCGGCAAGGCTTTCGAAGACCGGAAAGACTACGACCGCGCGTGGCGCTACTACCATACGGGCAACCAGCGGCAGCGCGAGCAGGTGCGTTATGACTCCACCGATTTCGAACTTCGGCAGACGAACATCAGGCGTGTGTTCAGCCGCGATTTCGTGAGAGGGCGAGAGGGTCACGGCGATCCGGCGCCTGACCCGATATTCATCGTCGGGCTGCCCCGCTCGGGCTCGACGCTAATCGAGCAGATCCTGGCGAGCCACAGCCAGGTCGAGGGTACGTCGGAACTGCCCATATTGGGTAAGATCGCGGGCTCTATAGGCCGCTACCGGCGCGACAACAACCAGTATCCCGAGTCCGTCACCGAATTGCGGGACAAGGACTGGCGAGCCTACGGGCAGCAATTTCTCGAAGAGAGCCGGCGCCACCGGTCGACCGACCGGCCTCTTTTCACGGACAAACTGCCGAACAATTTCGCCCACGTCGGCCTGATACACCTGATCCTGCCGAATGCGAAGGTAATCAAAGCCCGGCGGCATCTGCTCGACAGCTGCCTCGGCGCGTACAAGCAATTGTTCGGGGTGGGCCAGAACTTAACCTACGACATGTTCGAGCTGGCGAAGTACTAGAGGCAATACCATGCCGACATGCAACACTGGCACGACATCCTGCCGGGCAAGGTACTCGACGTGCACTACAAAGAACGGTGACGGACCTCGGGTGCGGCGCATTCTTGCGCATTGGCACACGTGGCCGCTGAAGTGGAAATCCTTCTACAGTACCTGCAACGCCCAGGTAAACGCCTGGTTGTCGAGATCGAACCCGAGGATGCTGTCGTAGCCGGTCGACGTGACGAACAGCGTCCGGTTGTGAACAGCCATTTCGTGGCAATGCCTGAGATAACGCTTGCGCCAGGAGGCAACGCGGCGAAAGTCCGGAGAAAACGCGAACAGCTCGTCGCTGGCGGAGATGTAGATCCGGTCCCCGTCGAAAGCTATGCCGCGGAGCCCCCGGGTCCCCAGCCGCGACCCTGCCAGTCGATGTCAGCCTTGTTCCAGTCGAGGGTCTGCAGGACCGACTGCGCCTCGAGATCGATCAGGTACACGCCGCCGTGGCTTTGTCCCTGCTGGCTGCCACGAACGACGAACGTGGTCAGGAGTTTCAAACGTGCTTGGCTTGGCTTCGTGGTCTAGAGGCGCTTGGTGACGCTCAACCCGTAGGTCCGCGGCCGTTGTATCGTGCGCTCGTTTTGGAAACGCGGGTCGCCGAACCAATCGCCGATATAGGAGGTGAGATACAGGCTATTGATGCCGCGGTCGTCCCAGACATTGCGCGCCATCAGTGCAACGTTCCAGCCACTCTGGAGCCTCAAGCCCACCTCCAGGTTGCTCGACTGCCAGCTCGGAATAAGCCCCTCCGGATCCTGGTCGAGAGCCGCGTCGAGGTTATCCCAGGATTCGCCCTGGTAGCTGGTGTCATAGCGGAACCAAAGTTCACCCCCGAGGTTGTCGGGCGCGGTGTACGCTACCGCGAGCCAGTACTTCTCCTTGGGCGAATTGGGCATTTCCTGTCCATCCTGGAGATACAGGTCATCCTCAGGATCGAAGGTGTCGGCCGTGTACTCCGAATTCGCGAAGTACATGTTCGCCTCGAAGGACAGGTTGGCCGTCGCCTGCCACTCGCCGCTGATCTCAACGTCCCGGCTTTCGCCGGTTTCGCCGTTGAACGTGCCGCGGACCACCATAGCGCGTCGGCACCGACGCTTGCATTGATCTGGATGTCCGACCATTCCATGAGGAAAGCCGGGACGTTGAGGAGCGCGCACGACCCGTAAGTCCGTTGCCGATGTATGGTGCGCCGGTATCGGCACGCAGCGGCCAGTTCTCAGCATCGTGGCGCCTATGGCAAACCTATGATTCATGATATAGGCTGAGGCAGTAGTTGAGCGCTCTTGCGACGCTCTCAGGCACGGAGGGGGATTTATGGGATTGGATCGCAATCATTCGAAGCCGGTTGTCGTTCGAAGCCGCATTTCACCGCATGCAATCTTCGGGACCGGCACGCTATCGCCGCTGGCGATTGCGGTTGCCGCGGTCCTGTATCCGGCATCGGCAACCTACGCGCAAACCAGCGCGGATGATCCGCTCGAAGAAATCGTGGTCACCGCCACCCGGCGTGAGGTTGACTTGCAGAAGGTACCCCAGAGCGTGACCGCGCTCTCCACGGAGTTCATCGAGCAGCAGGCGCTCACGAACCTCCGCGACCTCGCAGGCGCCCTGCCCTCCCTCAATATCGTCACCACGTGGCCGGGCCAGAACAGTATCATCATCCGCGGGATCTCGACCGGTTCCGCCGAATATCGCATAGACAGCCAGGTCTCGATCTACCTTGACGAGCAGCCGATGACGTCGATTACCCAGCAGGCGGATGTGCGACTCATCGACATCGAGCGCGTCGAGTTGCTACCGGGTCCCCAGGGCACGCTGTTCGGATCGAGCGCACAGGCGGGAACCCTGCATTACGTGACCAACAAGCCCGACGTTGCGGGCTACGCGGGCCAGTTCGACTTCGAAATTGGCACTACGAAGGACGGCGGCGAAAGTTACGACACGAGCGGCTGGGTCAACATTCCCGTCAACGACGACTTCGCGCTGCGGGCCGTTGGATTCTGGGCAAAGGAAGGCGGCTACGTCGATAACGTCCTCGGCCTCACCTTGATGGGAGAAACCGACAACGCGGATATCGCTGAGGAGGACCAGAACTCCTATACGCAGGCTGGCGGCCGCATTTCGGGGCTTTGGGACATTAATCCCGAATGGAGCCTTCTCGCCACGGGCATTTATCAGCAAAGCAAGACAGAGGGACACTGGGACACCGACCCATTCCTCGGCGATCACAAGATCACGCGCTTCTTCGATGATTGGCGCGATGACTCGTGGTACACGGCGTCGGCGACAGTGAAGGGTGATCTCGGCTTCGCCGAGCTGGCGGTGACCGCAAGCTACTTCGACCGCAAGATAGACTACGAATTCGACGACACCAACTACTCTCAGTGGCGCACCTACAACTACGGTTACTATGCGCTCTATGACACCGGCACGCTGCACGCGGTGACATTCAACTATCAGGAACAGTCGCGCTGGGCCTACGAAGCCCGTCTCACCTCGCTTGGCGACAGCAAACTGCAGTGGATGGCAGGCGCCTTCTACGAAGACGTGTACGACTGGTGGAATTACGGGGACTACCTGACCGATGGCGACTTGGCGGACACGAGAGCATGGGAGGAAGCGAACAGGAGATCCTGCGAGGACATCGCGGACCCGACCCTCGCGCTCTGTCCCCTCGAGCCGACACAGATTTACTACTTTAACGAATACGAGAACAAGGTGAAGCAACTCGCCTTCTTCGGCGAGATGACCTACAACCTGACCGATGAATGGTCGGTGACCGGCGGTGCGCGCTGGTTCGAATACGACCGCGAAATGTTTGACAAGTACAACGTGCCGTTCGGCCTGCCGGCCAACTCCGACCCGGATGCCAACGGACTCCTGAGCCAAGGCACGGAGAGCGACACGTCGCTAAAGTTCGCGACCACCTACCAGTTCAATGCGGAGGCGATGGTCTACGCACTCTACAGCGAAGGCTTTCGCCTCGGCGGACAAAATTCGCAGCGCGCGGCCGATACGGGCGAGGTGCCGCTCAACTACGGGCCCGACCATCTGTCGAATTACGAGGCTGGCATCAAGAGCGACTGGCTCGACAACCGGCTGCGCCTCAACCTGTCGGTGTTCTACATGGAGTGGGACGACATCCAGATTCACTTCAGAAGCACCGACAGCGACAACAACGGTGCGTTCTGGATCGAAGGCAACATCAACGGCGGTAAGGCCGAGCAAAAGGGTATTGAATTCAATGGTCAGTGGTACGCGACCGAGCGGCTAAACTTCTCTTGGAGCGCCTTCCTCGCGAATCCTGAGTTCACGGAGGACACACTCGTGCCGAACTCGGACGAAGTTTACATCGCGGCGGGATGGACACTACCCGTGTCGCCGGAGGAAAAATACTGGGCGTCGGTCGAGTACACGTTCCCGGATTTCCTGCCCTTGCAGGGCGAATTGTGGACTTCACTCTCGTACACGCTTCAGGGCGAGACCTGGGACAGCCTCGGGGATATCGAGGACTCCTACAGCGAAGACCCGGAGGTTCGGGAAGCGGCCCAGGAGTTCCTGCTGCCGGAATGGAAGTCCGGCACGTTTCAGGTGGGTTTCACGAGCGAGAACGGCTGGGACCTGACATTCATTGTCCGCAACGTCTTTGACGACCAGGGCATCAACTGGCAGAGCGCTACCGATCGAGGAGCGTTATTCGACGACCCGCGCTGGCGCCATGTGCGCGGCCTGCAACGTCCGCGAAGCGCTTACCTGTCATTCAGCAAGCAATGGTGATGGTGGTCGCCTGAGTTCGGGCGTTCATTGAAGCTGATTGCGACCTCGGTGGTCCGAGGGAGCCACCAAGGCGAGAGCCATGGCGGCGTCTGCCTGATCGACCTGGAACGGCGCGAGATCCGCCAGGTAATTGACTGGAACACCGCGAACATCGACTGGCAGGGCCGCGGCTGGGACCGCGGTCTGCGCGGCATCGCATTTGACGGCGAGGTCGTCTACATCGCGGCGAGCGACGAGCTCTTTGCTTACACGCCTGACTTCCGCCCGATCGGTTCCTGGCGCAACGCCTACCTCAAGCACTGCCACGAGATCGCGGTCTGGGAGCGCACCCTGTTCCTGTGTTCCACCGGCTTCGACAGCATTCTCGGCTTCGACCTCGACAGGAAAGAATTCTCCTGGGCGTTGCACGTGGAGACGAACCAGTTCCGCTTCCGCTGCACCGTCTACGACCCGCGAAACGAGGAGGGCCCGCTGATGCTCAACAAGCTGCACGTCAATAACGTGTACTGCGAGCGGGGTGGCATGTACCTCACCGGAATCCGGACGGGCGGGATGCTAATTTTCAACGGCCGCGAGATACGGTTGGCCGCCGAGCTGCCGCCGGGCACGCACAATGCACGGCCTTTCCGGGATGGCGTGCTGTTCAACGACACCGAAGCCGATGTACTGCGCTACGTCGGGCGTGAAGGCCACGAAGACAGGGCAATGAGCGTGCCGCGCTATCCAGAAGACCAGCTCGAGCACCGCGACCTGGATCAGAGTGCGATCGCACGCCAGGGCTTCGCCCGCGGGCTCACTGTGTTCTCGGATAACGTGGTGGCGGGCGGCTCGTCACCGTCCACGATCTCGGTCTATGACCTCGCGAAGAACGAGCGCGTGCTGTCGGTGAATCTCACGATGGACGTGAGGAACGCCATTCACGGCCTCGAGGTCTGGCCCTTCGTCTAGATCCCGGCATTGCGGACGCTTTCGGGCAGCTCCGCAACGATGTCGGCCAGCTCTTCCTGCCATTGCCCAAGGTGCTTTTCGTAGCGACGCCACGTCCCGAGTGCACGCGTGTAGAGCGGCAGGCGCACCTGCTCCGAGCTCGCGGTACGCACCGCGCGGTCGGTCTCGTGGAAACGCAGGCAGGCTTCCTCGAACTCCAGGCCACAGTGCGCGAGAATGCGCCGCACCTGCGCTTCGACATCCCCGACCGTTTCCTCGTAGTGCACGTCGAGAACCTTTCCCGGCACCACCCGGTGCCAATGTTGCATGATCTCGTGGTACTGGCGGTAGTAGAGCGCGAGCTCATCCATGTCGTAGGTGAAGTTCTGCCCCTTGCCGAAGAGCTGTTTGTAGCTGCCCAGCATGCTGTCGAGCGGGTGGCGGCGTGCGTTGATGATCTTCGCGTTGGGCAGAATCAGGTGCGCGAAGCCGACGTGCGAGAAGTTGTTGGGCAGCTTGTCGGTGAAGCGCGGTTTGCCGGTGGTGCGGTAGATCTTCGTCTCGTCGATGTACTGCTGTCCATAAGCGCGAAAGTCGCGGCCCGTCAACTCGCGCACGGCTTCGGGGTACTCTATGTGGCCGCGACGGTATCGTCCAATCGATGTAGCGATATCGGGGAGCGTTGAAAGCTCAAGGGTGCCTTCGACCCGGCTGTGGCTTGCCAGTATCTGCTCGATCAGCGTAGATCCTGAACGTGGAAGGCCCACGATGAAAATAGGCGCATCGGATTCGAACCCCTGTCTCCCGTACTTCTCCATCAAATCACGGCTGAAGACTGCGGCCATTTCCTCATGACGGATCTCGAAGCCCACGGGATCGTAGGACACCTGCGGCCGCTGCCGCTGGTTGCCCGTATGATAGAACTCCCACGCACGGTCGTAGTCACCGGCGTCTTCGTACGCCTTGCCGAGCGCGAACCGGAAATGCACGTCGGCGCTCGGCGTCAGATCCTCGCGCTTCACCTGCTCTTCCATGGCCGCGACCTCCGCGGGGTCGAAGCGGAAGACCTTGAGATTGGCCATGCTCCAGTACACTTCGCCGAAGTCGGGCTTTTGCGCGATGGCGGCCCGGTACTCACGAAGTGCCTCTGCCTGTTGCCCGAGCGCTTTGAGGGAGTGCGCGTAGCTCATGTGGATGCCCGGCTGCCCGGGCTCGAGGTCGATCGAGCGCGCGTAGGCCGCAGCGCTTTTCTCCATGTCACCGATCTGCGCGTAGTCCGCGCCGAGCCCCGACCACGCCGAGGGATTGTCAGGATCGATTCCTGTCGCGCGTTCATAACACCTGATTGCTTCTTCCGGGCGACCGCTCTGATGCAGCAGCAGGCCGAGCATGACCCAGGCCGGAACGAGGCCCGGCGCGAGTTCCGTCGCACGGCGCAGCAGCGCTTCGATGTCGGACACCCGCTCTTCGATTCCCCAGTACGCCTGCGCGAGCGTATGCAGGGCATCGACGTTGTCGGGATTCTCGCGCAGGGCCTTCTTCAGGGTCATTATGGCGTCGTCCTTGCGCTCGGCACGCAGGTGATCGAGCGCGAGCGCGACCTGCAGCCGACCGGGATCCTGCTCGAACCATGCCTTGAGCACCGCATCCGCTTCGGCGCCGCGCCCGAGCGCAGCGAGCGCCTGTCCAAGCTTCTTGCGCGCGAGCGGCAGGCGGGGATCGAGACGCAGTGCAGCCTGGAAACTCGCAACGGCATCCTCGAAACGCCGCTGCGCCGCGTAGGCGCTGGCGAGGTCTTCGTGCAGGGGCGCGAAATCCGGGCGCAGCACTAGCGCGCGGCGCAGAACCTGCTCGGCTTCCTCGTTTCGTGACTGCATCGTCAACGCGCGCCCGAGCAGGCGCAGGTAATTCCCCGAGTGCGGATGCCGCGCTAGAACGTCGCGGCAGATCTCCTCCGCGCGCTGCGGACGATTCACGCGCAGCGCCTCGAGCACCGCAACGATCGTTGCATGCTGAATGTTCTTCGGTTCCGCTTCAACCACTTTGTTACCTCAACAATTGCTCCGGTTGTTTCCGCCTGGAGCAGTCGCCGGGTGGCGCTGCCTTAGTACCGCGCATGCCATGAGCGGACCCTCGCTAATCCCGCAGGCCCGATTTTCTCTTGGCTTCGTCAGCGGCTGTTTTGGTCCGACGACGCCGGGGGCTGTATCGCATCGTCATTAGTTTGCCGCAAGGACCAACGCCGTACCGACTTCACGGCAGCTTACCCTGCAGACTTTAAGCTTGCAAAATTGGAGCGGTGACGGGTTTCTCTTCAAAAAAATACCGGGCGCCAAGTTGAGCCGGCTTGCTATCCTCAAGGCCGTAAGGCAATGCGTAAGATGCGCGAACCGAAGATCCGTTTTATGAAAAAACATTCTATGGTCAGACATTGCCGCGGTATCGATCGTAGTCGTCGTCGCGGAATCTCCCTCCTCGCCTGTACGGCCGTAATGTTGTCCGGCGAAGCTGCGGTTGCGGACGCGTTTTCGAACCTCGCGGAAGTTGATGCGCTGTTTCGGGCGTTCACTGGCGGTGTTAGGCCGGGTGTGGCCGTGAGCGTCATTCAGGATGGCGAAACACTTTTCGACGGTGCTTACGGTTACTCAGACCTCGACATGCGTGTCCCCATCGACAGGCACACCGCGTTCAGACTGGCCTCCGTTTCCAAGCAGTTCGCCGCAATGGCGGTTATGATGCTGGCCGAAGATGGCGCCTTGTCGCTCGACGACCCGATCGGCAAGTACGTTCCGGAACTCGCTGTCTTCGACGGCGTAACGATCAGGCACTTGCTGCTGCATACCGGGGGATTGCCGGACTACTACGACACCATCGACACCTCGCACGGCATGCCGACGAATCATGATGCTGCGGTCCTGCTGGGCCGCATGGCCAGTCCGGATTTTCCGGCCGGCGATCGCTATGCCTACAGCAATCCGGGCTACGACATGCTCGGGCCGATCGTTGCCGCCGCTTCAGGGATGCCTTTCGGTGAGTTCGTCGAGAAGCGCATTTTCGCCCCCCTCGGGATGAGCGGATCGCGGGTACACGATGAGCGCAAGCCGGTGGTGCCGAACCGGGCCTACGGCTATGCACGCTGCGGTGAGCGCTTCGTGCTCGATGACGACGACCCCCTGAACATCATCATCGGCTCCGGCGGCGTCTATTCGACGCTTTCCGATCTCCTGCGCTGGGACGCGGCCCTCTACACCGATGCCCTGGTCAGCCGGGAAATGCTGGACGCGGCCTTTACCTCCGGCACGAACAACGCGGGCGAATCACTGGATTACGGATTCGGCTGGGCCATCGATCGCTACGCCGGTTATAAGCGCGTGCGTCATGGCGGGAGCTGGGTCGGCTTTCGAACCCATATCATGCGAATTCCCGGGCTGCGCTTCACGGTCATACTCCTGTCCAACGACGCGGACACCGAACCCGAGGCCTACGTTGACCGGATCACAGAAATATTTCTGGGCCCCGATACCGGGGCACACGCCGCTCAGTAGATCGTTCCGCGGCTCGAGCCGAGTTTTCCGTCATTGACCTCGAGTGAATAGGCGAGACCGCCGCTGCCGGTCCATGTTCGCACGTTGAATGTGCCGCCCGGCGACAGCCGGTAGACGGCGACGCCGTGCATCGTCAGCGGAGTGTCCGGCCGGCAGACGGCTGCATCGTCTGACAGGCGAAGGAAGTAGACGTAGGGCGTTTCATGATCCGCGGTCGCAAACACGGCGGCGGTGCCGTTTGAGGGATCGAGGTGCAGCGACGTCTCCCGGTCGCTCGCGATGGCATGGCCCTCGGCCGTCCAGCCGTCTCCAACCAGCCGTGCCAGCATGGCGAGCGTCCGTCCTATCCGGTCGCGTTCGATAAGATGCTGATCCGTCAATATGTTTTCCATTCCCGCCACCCTCAGGAACTGGCGTTCGAGTGTCAGGTCCGGGTGATACGGATTCGACAGCGCCGCTTCCGAGCTCAGGCTTGTCGGCGTCATCGCCGAATACGCGAATTCCCCGAGGATGGCCATGCCGGCGCTCGTACCGCCAACCGGCGCCGGTTTCGCGGCGACGAAGTGTATGGCGTCCTCGACCGGCGTGTCCTTCCAGAAGCGGACGTAATTCGACTGGTCGCCACCGGCAATGAAAACGGCCTCGGCGTACCGGATTTTTTCGACGACGAACGGATCGAACGCGGCCTCGCGGCCGGCGAATACGACGGTCTCGACCGAGTCGCACCCACAGAGCGCATGGATGTAGTCGTTGTAATCGTCTCCGCCGGACGCACGCAGTACGACGAAATCGCCGCCGCCGGCAAACTCCCCCATGCGCGCGTAATTCGCGTCCACGTCGTCGCCCCCGCCCTGCAGAACGACGAGGCCTCTTGTGCCGGTCGTGACATCCGCCGGGTTGCCGGTGAGGTAGTACTGGTAGCTGCCATTACCGGGGGTTGCAGCGCAAGCGGCCAGCAGACAGATTACGACCGGGGTGGCGGTGGTACGGAGGTGCGTCATGAGCTGGCTCGCGGGCAGACCATCTAGAGAAAGCTTTCACCGTAAGGCATGGGTTCGAGCCGAAAATAGCTGGCCAGTGTCTGGCCGATGTCGGCGAAGCTCGTGCGCCTGCCGATGGAGCCCGCCTTCAGTCCCCCGCCGCGTGCGATGACGGGGATATGTTCACGCGTATGGTCGCTGCCGGGCGCGGTCGGGTCGCAGCCGTGATCCGCGGTGATGACCAGCAGATCCTCCTTCTTCATTTTCGCGTACAACTCGGGCAAGCGGCTGTCAAAGTACTCCAGCGCCGCGGCATAACCGGCCACATCGCGGCGATGGCCATACAGCATGTCGAAGTCGACGAAGTTCGTGAATACGAGGGATTTGTCCGGCGCCGCCTCGAGCGCTTCGATCGTTGCATCGAACAAGGCCGCATTGCCGGTCGCCTTGATCTTTTTCGTGATGCCCTGGTGCGCGTAGATATCGGCGATCTTGCCGATACTGATCACCTCGCCGCCGGCGTCGACCAGCCTGTCCAGTACGGTCGGTGACGGCGGCGGCGTCGTCAGGTCGCGGCGGTTTCCGGTGCGCTCGAAGCTGTCCGGACCCTGACCGATGAACGGCCGTGCAATCACGCGGCCGACGTTGTACTCGTCCACCAGGTCCCGCGCGATCTCGCAGACCTCGTAGAGACGCTCGAGCCCGAAACTTTCCTCATGACAGGCAACCTGGAACACGCTGTCGGCCGAGGTATAGACGATCGGTTTACCGGTCCGCATGTGTTCCTCGCCGAGCGACTTGATGATCTCGGTGCCTGAGGCGTGGCAATTGCCGAGCAACCCGGGCAGATCCGCGCGCTCGATGAGTGCCTCGAGCAATGCCGGCGGAAAGGTGTCCGTCGCATTCCTGAAGTAGCCCCACTCGAACAGGACGGGCACGCCCGCGATTTCCCAGTGCCCGCTTGGCGTGTCCTTGCCGCTCGACAGTTCCTCCGCGTAGCCATAGGTGCCTTCGATCGTGACATTCGCGGGCGCTCCCGCGGGATAAGTCCCCGCGCTCTCGCGGCTCGCCTCGAACAACCCGAGCACCGCGAGATTAGGGAGGTGGAGAGGCCCGTCCCTGCCCGCCGCGCGTACGCGCGCGATGCTGCCGAAGGTATTGGCGCCGACATCGCCGAAACGGTCGGCATCGGCGGTCGCACCGATGCCGAAGGAATCCAGGACGAGAATGATCGCGCGACGCATATCGATGTCCAGAAACCTCGTTGCCTATAAGCCGTGCAGGGTGAAAAACAAGCCGGCCAGCGCCGCATTCATGAGATTCACGAGCGTACCACCGATGACCGCGCGGAGCCCGAGCCGGGCGATGTCCTGCCGGCGTTCCGGTACGACGGCGCCCAGGCCCCCGAGCAGGATCGCAATGGAACTGAAATTGGCGAATCCGCACAGGGCGAAGGTAACGACCAGCTGGGTGTACGGCGACAGGCTCTCACGCACTTCGATGAATGCGGCAAAGGCGTAGAATTCATTCAATACCAGCTTTTGCCCTATGAGCGAACCTGCGATCGACGCTTCTGCCCAGGGCACACCGAGCAGGAAGGCAATGGGCGCGAACAGGACGCCCAGGATCTGCTGGAGGCTCAGGTCCTCGAATCCCAGGAGCCCGCCGGCCCAGCCGATGAGGCCATTGAGAAGGTAGATGATCGCCACGAACGCAATCAGCAGTGCCCCGACACTGAGTGCCACCTGCAGGCCCGTCATCGCGCCGTTGCCGATCGCCTCGAAGATATTGACCGGACGCTTCTCGGCCGCCTGCGTGTCCCCGCCCGTCTGCGTCGCCGGCTGTTCGGTCTCAGGCAGCATGATTTTCGCGATCAGGAGACCGCCCGGTGCCGCCATGAAGCTCGCTGTCAGAAGGTAGCCGAGATCCACGCCCATGCTCGCGTAGGCCATCATCACCCCGCCCGCGATCGTGGCGCAGCCGCCGGTCATCACGGCAAACAGTTCCGACTGCGTCATGTTTGCGAGATAGGGTTTGACGACCAGCGGTGCCTCGGTGTGTCCCACGAAAATGTTCGAGGCTGCCGATACCGACTCCGCCTTGCTCGTCTTCAACAGGCGCTGCAAGCCGCCGCCGACGATACTCACGAAGATCTGCATCGCCCCGACGTAATAGAGCGCCGACATGAGCGCTGCGAAGAAGACAATCACCGGCAACACGTTGAACGCGATCGTGAAGCCGATCGTCGGAGTGATTTGCGAGCCGAATACGAAGGCGATGCCGTCGTTCGCGTAGTTGATAACGTGCTGCACGCCGCGAACGAGTCCGGCCAGCGCCTGCCGGCCCCAGGGCACGCCGATGATGAAGGCGGCAAGGCCGGCCTGGATCGCCAGCGCAACGAGGACAGTGCGTGGGTTGATCGCGCGCTTGTGGGCGGACAGCAGCCAGGCGAGCAGCAGTACGGCGGCGATGCCGCCAAACGGGATCATCGCGCGCATGGCGCGCTCCTACAAGCCTGCACCGTAGGAGCGGCCCATGGCCGCGAACCGGGCATCGTCAATCGCGCGCGTGGCGCGCTCCTACCGGCGATCAATGGTGGGGCGACTCGGGGACGAATGTGCTCTCGCCGTAATGCTCCACGCGGTTCGTTTCGACGTAGCCCCCCTCCATGGCCATCAGCCAGATCAGTACGAGTATGGCGGCCGGCGGCCCCATGATGGCGAACTTGAGCGACAGCCGCTCCCATTTCATGTGCATGAAGATCGCAATGATGAAACCCGCCTTGACGAACATGAAGATGAGAATCAGCGTCGGTCGCCAGACGCCCTGGATGTGCAGGTAGTCGACCATGTAAGAAAAAAAGCTGACCACGAACAGGAGCAGCCAGATCCACAGGTAGATCCGGATCGGATGTTGCTGGCCTTCAGCGCTTGCCATTTGTAGAGCTCCCGTATGCCTGCTACCAGAGATAGAAGAACGCGAAAATGAACACCCAGACGAGATCGACGAAGTGCCAGTACAGTCCCGCGATTTCCACGATCTCGTAATTTCCGCCCCGCCGTTCGTAGAAGCCGTTTTTTACCCGCATTGCGACGACGAGCAGGTAAATGACGCCGGCAGATACGTGCAGGCCGTGGAAACCGGTGATCATGAAAAAGCTGGAACCGAACTGAGCCGCGCCCATTGGGTTGCTCCAGGGGCGGACGCCCTCGTCGACGATCAGCTTCGTCCACTCGAAGGCCTGCATGCCGACGAAGCATGCGCCAAGTGCCGCGGTAGCGATCATCAGCCAGAAGGTCTTGTTCCTGTCCTTCCGGTAACCCATGTTCACGGCCATGGCCATCGTGCCCGATGAGGTGATCAGCACGAATGTCATGATTGCGATCAGGATCAGCGGTATCGGGTCGCCACCGAAGGACAGCGCGAACACCTCGCTCGGCAGGGGCCACGGATCCGTCGTCGAGATGCGCACCATCATGTAGGACACGAGGAAACAGCTGAAGATGAACGTGTCCGAGAGCAGGAAGATCCACATCATGGCCTTGCCCCAGGGCACCGGGAAGACCTGCTTGTCGCGGGAAAAATCGTACGCGATGCCGTGCGTGCCGCCGGGCTCCGTCGTGATTCCTGCGTCCATTACCGCTTCAGACATATCCATGCATCCTCATTCGTCACCCTGGGCCCCGGCGGGTTTCGGCGGCGGCCCCACTGCCTGCCTGGGTCGATATCCCTACGTCGATAGCAAAAAGCCGAAGACCACGAGCCACACCATCAACAGGAAGTGCCAGTACACCGTGCAAAGTTCTATGCTCTGGCGCACGGCATCAGCCGCCCCGCTCGTCGCGAGTCGCAGGGTCGCTCGCGCCCATACATAAAGGCCGCCGGCGATATGCAAGGCATGCGCTGCCGTCAGAAAATAGAAGAAGCCGTTCGCCGGGTTGCCGGAGAGCGTCACGCCCTGGGCCATTAGCTGGCGCCAGGCTATGAGCTGGCCCGCTACAAACGCGAGTGTCAGCACGCCCGTGACGAGCATGCCCGGCAACAGCTGGCCACGACGATCGTGCACTGCCGCCTGCCGCGTCCATTGGAAGGCGAGGCTTGCCGCAGTGAGCGCGGCGGTGTTGACCCACAGGAGCCCGGGCTCCGCGACCGGCACCCAGTCTCCGAGGTCCATCCGTTCCGCATACGCCGACAGGATGAGGGCAAAGAAGGAAGTGATGACGGCCAAGAGTACGGTCAAGGCGACGGTTTTTGCATTCGCACCGAGCGGCGCCTCGTGCGCCCGGTCGCCGACGGGGTCGGCAACCCAGGGACTCGTGTTGAACGATTGCTTGAGCAGCCAGCCCAGGAAGACGGCCATGATGGCCGCGAGTACGAGCAATATGAATTCCATCAGTGATGCACGCCGTGATCGCGGCCGACCGGCGCCTTGTCCGGCGACACATCCTGCGGTATGAAATCGTCCGGATAGCCCGGCACGCTGTAGTCGTAAGCCCAGCGATACACGACCGGCAGATCATGGCCCCAGTTGCCGTGTTTCGGCGGCGTATCGGGCGTCTGCCATTCGAGCGAGGTGGCTTTCCAGGGATTGGGGCCGGAGGGCTTGCCCGACTTCAGACTCCAGATGACGTTGACGAAGAACAGGATCTGCGACGCGGCGACGATGAGCGCAGAAATCGTGATGGCCGCATTCAAATCCTGCGCGGACTGCGGCAGGAAGTCCGTGTCGCCCATCGCGAAGTACCGCCGCGGCACGCCCTGGAAACCCAGGTAGTGCATCGGGAGATAGATCGCGTAGGTGCCGAGGAACGTCATCCAGAAGTGCCACTTGCCGAGCGTCTCGTTGTACATCCTGCCTGTGATTTTTGGGAACCAGTGGTAGATCGCACCGAACACGACGAGGATCGGCGAGACGCCCATCACCATGTGGAAGTGCGCCACGACGAAATACGTATCCGACAGCGGCAGGTCAATCGTCACGTTGCCGAGGAAGAGGCCCGTAAGCCCGCCGTGAATGAAGGTGAAGATGAAGCCGATGGCGAACAGCATGGGCGTCCGCAAATGGATGTGGCCCTGCCACAGGGTGAGCACCCAGTTGTACACCTTGATCGCCGTCGGCACCGCGATAATCAGCGTCGTGGTCGCGAAGAAAAAGCCGAAATACGGGTGCATGCCCGAGACGTACATGTGGTGCGCCCAGACAACGAACGAGAGACCGCCGATCGCGATGATCGCCCAGACCATCATGCGGTAGCCGAAGATGTTCTTGCGCGCGTGCGTCGACAGGAGGTCGGAGACTATGCCGAAGGCCGGCAGAGCGACGATGTAAACTTCCGGGTGGCCGAAGAACCAGAACAGGTGCTGGAACAGGATCGGGCTGCCGCCCGTGTAGCCCGGGTCCGCTCCCATGGAGCTGACGGCCGGCATGAAAAAGCTGGTCATCACCGTCTTGTCGAGCAGCATCATGATCGCGCTGACGAGCAACGCCGGGAACGCGAGCAGGCCAAGCACCGTTGCCATGAAGATGCCCCAGACGGAGAGCGGCATGCGCATCAGCGTCATGCCCCGGCAGCGGGCCTGCAGCACGGTGGTGATGTAGTTCAGGCCACCCATGGTGAAGGCGACGATGAACACCGCAAGTGAAACGAGCATGAGCACGATGCCCCATTCGACGCCGGGCGTGCCCGGCATGATGGCCTGGGGCGGATACAGGGTCCAGCCGGCGCCGGTGGAGCCGCCCGGCACAAAGAAGCTCGCAAGCAGGATGATCACGGAGACCAGGTACACCCAATAGCTCAGCATGTTCATGTACGGGAATACCATGTCGCGCGAGCCGCACATGAGCGGGATCAGGTAGTTACCGAACCCGCCAAGGAACAGGGCGGTCAGCAGGTAGATGACCATGATCATCCCGTGCATTGTGATGAACTGGTAGTAGTTCTCGGGGCTGATGAAATGCACCTCGCCGGGGAAGCCAAGCTGCAGGCGCATCATCGCCGACAGTATCAGGGCCACGACGCCGACGAAGATCGCCGTGATGGCGTATTGCACGGCAATCACCTTGTGATCCTGGCTCCAGATGTACTTAGTGATGAAGGTCTGCGGATCGTGATGTTCGATCTCGTGATCGCGATCGGCAATTGCCACGTATGCCATAACTAGTTTCCTGCCCGTGCAGCGAGGTTCGCCGCGGGATCCGAACCCAGGGTATTGATGTAGGCGACGACGTCGTTTATCGCCTGTTCGTCCTTCAAAATGCGGCCCATGAAGCCCATCTGCTTGCCGTAGTAGTCTTCCGGATGTGCACCGCGCACGCCCGACTTGAAGTTTTCGAGCTGCCGAACGAGGTACCAGTCATTGAGGCCGGCGTAGCGCGGGGCGTTCGTCGCTTCGTTGCCCATGCCGTCCCTGCCGTGGCAATAGGCGCAGACGGCGGCAATCTCGGCGCCTCTCACAGCGTTGCCCTCGATCGTCGCCGGCGCGGGTTCGTCCGGCAGGGTCGCGATATGGGCAACGACGTTGGCGATGGCCGTGGCATCCGGCAACGTATTCGCCATCGGCGCCATCTGTTTCCCGTAAACGTCCTCTTCGTGGGTGCCACGGAGCCCGCGCTTGAAGGCCTCGAGTTCGCGCTTCACGTACCACGGATCCTGGCCGGCAAGTTTGGGTGCGTTCATCGCCACGAGGCCTTCGCCCTGCTGGCCGTGGCAGGCCGCGCACACCGCGTACTGCGCAGCGCCGATATTCGGGTCGCCGTGCGGCAGATTGCCCATCTCGGAGAAAGTCGGCTGATTCGATAGCCAGCTCTCGAAGTCGGCCTCCTCCGCCACCACGACCGCGCCGCGCATAGTGTGGTGCGCGACGCCGCACAATTCCTCGCAAAGAACTTCGAAGCGGCCGAGTTCCGTCGGCTCCAGCCACATGTACGTGTCCATGCCGGGGACGAGATCCATCTTTACGCGGAACTGGGCCACGGTGAAGTTGTGGAGGACGTCCTTGGAACGAAGCAGGAATTTCACTGGCCGGTTGACCGGCAGGCGCGCTTCCGGATCGAGTACGACCACGTCGTCCTGGCCATTCGGATCCTCGGGATCGATCCCCATCGGGTTTTCGGCATTTATGCGCGCTGCATCGACCTGGCCGAATTTGCCGTCAGCGCCGGGGTAGCGGTAGGTCCAGTGCCACTGTTGTCCCACGGCCTCGACGACATGCGCCTCGTCCGGCACGTCGACGAACTGCGCCCAGACCAGCAGCCCCGGGGTCAGCATGGCGGCAACGCCAACGGCGGTGAGACCTGTCAGCCAGGTTTCAAGCCGTTTGTTCTCGGGTTCGTAGCGCGCCTTCGAGGCAACGCCTTCGCGATGGCGGTATTTGATGATGGCGAACGCGACAAAAAGGTTGACTGCGATGAAGATACCGGCCGTGACATAAAGCGTCACGTCGACGGTGAAGTCGACCATGCCCCAGTTGGACGCCAGCGGCGTGAAGGTCCATGGACTCAACAGGTGGAACAGGACGGATCCGAGTACCAGCAGGATCAAGACGACGGCGAAAGGCATACGTGACGCATCCTTTTTCTGATCTGTGCAACCCGTCCGGAAGCCACGCGGCCCCCGCCGGTACTATTTGAATGCCAGTTCGCCTGACGTTTTTATGTTGCTCTGTTCCCCAAGCACATAGCTAATGCCCGATATCACCCTGCGATCGACCCGAATGGTGTGAGCTACCGGCGAACTGATCCCCCGCGCCGAGCATAAGGGAAACAACCCGCGATTTCCACCGAGCCACCGGGTGCCAGGGATGCGTCCCGCGCCGCGCTCAGAATTGCAGCCCGAGATCCTCGCTCACGGCGTCCCGCGCTTTACGGAGATCGGATTCGAGATCGTCGAGTTCCTGCTCGAGTGGCGCCGTCAGGACGGCTGGCTCGACACGGAGCAATGGCATTGTCGGCGACTCCGTAACGGCCGCGGCGACGCGGCGTTCATCCTGTCCTGTACCGGTTGTCTCGAAATTCAGGATTGCGAGCAGGGCGAATGCGGCGGCGAGACCGCTGAGGCTGCTCGCCCACCACCACCACGCCGATGGGCGCGAGCGGACCGGTGCCGGTGCGGATTCCGCCGCGGCGGCTTCGAGCGAAGCACGAATGCGCGCGTCGAGTTCAGCAGAAACCTCCGCGCGAATGAGTGCCCCGTCGTCGCGCAAACGCTGTTCAAATGTGTCCATAGAGTTTACTCCCGCTGTGTGACGCCTCATGGTCGAGCGCCTCGTCGAGCGTCTGTCGCGCCCGCATCAGGTTTACCTTTGTCCAGGACACCGAGCGGTCCAGCACAGCCGCCACGTCGTTGACCGACATGTCTTCCACGTAACGCAGCCACAGTGCCATGCAGACATCGTCTGCCAGCACCCGCCTTGCAGTCAGCCAAAGGTTTTCACGCTCAGAGGCCGCGATGCAGAGCTGCAGCGGATCGCCGCCAGGGTCTACCGGCTCCTCGTCGAGCGGCTCGTGCGGACGGTGCAGTTTCAGCGCATTGCGCACGGCAATACGGTACAGCCAGGTACTGAACCGCCAGCGAGGGTCATAACTCGACAGGTAGCGGAATGCGTTCAGGAATGTGTCCTGAAGCGCATCCTCCGCGTCGGCGTACGTCGGGCAGCGGGTCAGCAGGAAGCGAAGAAGACGGCTGCGATACGCATGCACGAGCCCGGTGAATGCCGTCACCGAGCCCTGGCGGGCCGCATCGATCAGCTCGCGTTCGTTGCTCAAGGAGGAGTCCGCCGCCCTCAGGCCTCGTCGAGCGCAGCGGTTATGAACTCCCGCGACAGTGCGAGACTGATCTTGAGACGCGCGTCGTCGACGTCGACGCGCGCGCCCTGCAGGATTTGCGCAACCCGTGGATCTGCTTCGCCGCTGAACGCCTGCAGTGCGATCAGGCCGCGCACGATGCTGGCGAGTGATTCTGCGGCGGCAGCTTCCGTTGCGACGAGCTGGAGGTCGACGGCAATCGTGTCGGCGACGTCGGCCACCATCAGTGCGACCTGCCGGGTATTACGCAGGATGTTCGACTTGAATCCCTCGCCTTCGTCATCCATCCCGCGCGTGTCCATACCAGCCTGGATGAGGCTCTGCTCCGCCGTGAGAACAAACAGGGCGCCGTTATGGCTCCTTGCTCCCGGGACCTTGCCGTCATTCGCAAGCATGGCCTCCATCTCCTGTGGCCGCGCGGCGAGCACGAGCTTTTGCGGCAGGTCGAAGCTGAAGTAGAACTCGTCGCCTAGGCCGTCGATGTCGACCTTGTCCGAACGGTGACTGCCGTCGCCCCGGACCAGGTAGTAGGTCTTGCGGCCGGCCTTGAGCGTTTCGAAACGCTCGGCCGCCGCCGCCGCAACGAGTGCCTTGTCTTTCGTGTCCTGGCTGAAGGCGCCGTCGATGACCATCACGGCGCCCTGCCCGTTTTCGGACCAGGCGGTAACCTGGTCCACTTCCTTGCCCAGGTCGACGCCGGACTCGGCACGCAGTTCACTGAACACTTCCTTGTCCAGCCAGGCGTAGAGGCTGGCGCCCGCTGGCGATGCGCGCATTTCGTCCAGATCGGCATGAAAGTACCAGGTGGCAGCCGCCGGCAGGTCGCTTGCCTCGACCGCGGCCCTCGTGACCGATGCGGGCGAGACCGCGACGAATACAATACCAAGTGCCGCCAGGTGCCTGATTGAAGGGTGCATTGAGAGGATCCTTTGTCGTTGTCCTGCAGGCTTATAGCCGCCGTTCGCGGGAACGGTTACACGGGGAGCGCGTTTTTTCCACGCGCGGGCGCTCCGCGCAAGCTCAGTCGGCGGGGTCCCCGGCCGGCACGGGTTCATCGAAGGTGAGCCAGCTCACGCCCCAGGTCAGCGCGAATCCCGCAATAAAGCCGGGGATCGCCTCATAGAGGTCGTAAGTGCGCTCCTTGAACAGCAACACCCAGATGACGCTCGTGAAAAAGCCGCCGAGCATGCCGGCAATCACACCGGCGCGGGTGATTTTCCGGTAATAGAGCAGGCCAAGTACCGCCGGACCGAACGCGGCGCCGAGGCCCGACCACGCAAACAGCACGAACCAGAAGATGAACTGCGCTTCCGGTACGGCGAAAGCGATGCCGATGACGCCGATGACGAGCGTCACGAACTTGCCGTAGGCGGCCAGCTCTCGTTCGCTTTTCCGGCTGCCCACAATCCTCTGCATCGTATCGCGGACGATCGCCGACGAAGCCAGCAACAGGAGCGAATCGACAGTCGACATGATCGCAGCGAGTACGACGACGAGCATCAAGCCGGAGATCAGCGGTGGGAACAGCTCGCTCGACATGACGGGAAATATCGTTTCGCTGTCCGCGAGACCGGGAAACAGTGCCCGGCCGGCGACTCCCGCGGTCACCGCACCGCCCGTGAAGAAGATCATCACGATCACGGCCATGACGCGGGCCTTCTTCACTTCGCCGTCGTCCCTGGCGGACATGTAACGGATCAGGAGTTGTGGCACGCCGAGGAACGGCAGGCCGATGGCGACGAAACTCGCGATGAGCACCCAGCCCGCGAGCCCGGTCGAGGTCACGGCGAACATGTCGAGCAACGCCGGGTCCTCGGCTGACAGCTTTGCGGTCACACCTCCCCAGCCGCCTGCGGCATCTATGGCGACGGCTGGCACGAGGATGAGACCGAGCAACATCAATGCGCCCTGGACCACATCGGTATAAGAAACGGCCTTGTAGCCGCCGACGAACGTGTAGCCGATGATGATGACCGCACCGGCGACGACACCTATCCGGTAATCGAGCCCGATGAAACCGTTAAGGGCCTTGCCGGCGGCCACCATCTGCGCGGTGACGTAAGTCGTGACCATGACCAGGATGATGGCGACGGCGATCGCACGAATGGCATTCCAGCGGTCATCGAACTTCGCGGCGAGTACGTCCGGCAGGGTCAGCGAATCGGTCTCATCGCCGAGACGCTTGAGCCGCCGGGATATGAGACCCCAGGACGCGACGACGCCAAGGATCTCACCGACTACCACCCAGTAGGCCTGGGCACCGACGGCGTAACCCATGCCTGTGAGGCCGAGCAAGAGCCACCCGGACTCACCGGTGGCGTTCGCACTGAAGGCGACGACCCAGAACGGCAGTTTTTTGCCGGCGAGGAAATAACCGGAGAGCGTATGCGTTTCCGTACGACTCCAGATCGCGAGGGCCACCAGTACGACAAGGTATCCCGCGAGCACCGAGAGTTCGGCGGACATCGGCCTAGTATTCCCCGGGGGGTTCGAACAACGGCGACCACTCGACGTCCGCGCCG
>JBGTLY010000102.1:0-53124 GCA_041743865.1 Woeseiaceae bacterium | reverse complement strand
TATTCCACGAGCCACCCGAGCCGCGTATAGAATGCGAAGTCGGCGACATCCGTGACCAGAACCGGCACCCAGCCGGACAATGCAGGCTGCAGCTTTTGAAAGCCCCTGCAAGCGATCCGCAACGTCTCGCGCTCGGTACCGAGTGCCCATATGATGAACGGCCGTGCACCTTCGCTGCCCTCGAAATGTCGCTGGCCCGGCAACCACGGTTCCACCAGGAATCCCAGCTTCCGTAGCACCTTGCCAACCAACATGCGGGATCGTCGATAGAGACTCAAGCGTCTCGGCGGGTTTTGCAGAGCGTACCGTCGCACAAGGTCAGTCTCGGCTTCACGCAGCAATCCCGCCAGCTCGCGACGCAGTTCCTCAATCTCGGCGCGAAGGGTCATGTCGCCGCCTGATGAGGAAGGAGCGAAATTATTTCGTCCGCCGCCCGCTCGGCTCCATCCAGTTGGACCGTCGGCCTGTCGGCCGGCTTGCAGCAGAATTCCAGCAGACGCGACACGGCTGCATGCCGCTCGCTTTGGGTGTCACCGGCAAAAACGATAGCTGGCGCATACCTGGAGGCGGTTTCGGCGCGTCGTGCCTGGTCGTCCGCCGCCATGGGGTTCGGGACCAACAGGCTGGGCACGGCCGACTGGATTACCTCGCAGCACGTGTTGTACCCGGCGGCGCCGACAAAGACGTCGAACGCGCGCATGTAGCGCACCAGGGGGTAGACCGATATGGACATGACGTCGTCGGGGAGCGGTATATCCGCCACTGAGATCGGTGCACGCGCCCATACCACCATGAACCCGCGCTTTCGCACTTCATCGATCAATCCGAGCGCCATGTCGCTCGCCCCCTTGAAATTGCACAAGGAAAACAAGGCGTAGCGACCCTCTCGATTCAGTCCGAGTGCGTCTCGAGCCTCGTCCCGAGCCAGCAGCTCGTCGTGACTGAGCAGTGTGACCGGCTGTGTGGTCAGCTTGCGACCGGGTTGCTCCGCACGATCGACCCGGAATTCCGCACCCACCTCGCCTGGCTGGATTACGAGGTCGAACGCATTCTCGTCGACGGGCACCGGATTCGAACCTGCCTTGTACATTCCGCGGTTCGACCAGACACGGAAGGCAACTCCATAGGTATCACAAGCGTTCATAAATCCATGAAAAGGCCAGGTCCCGTCGAACACGACAACAGCCGGCCTCACTTCCTCGAGCAGCAATCCAACCCGAACGGCCAATTCACGATTCCACGCGTTGATATGAGAGCGCGACCAGGACTCCGACAGAAAGTAGTCCGCCTCGAAACCCATGTCATGAATGATCTCAACGGCTGAAGCGAGAGAAAAGAAGAACGGCCTGGCGCGACCCTGCATGCGGCGCGCATAGGCCAGGCAGCGGCTGAGGTGGCCCATCCCCGTACCGTTGATATTGAAGAAGAGGATGCGAGGCAGGGCGCTCGTCGGTCTCATGCCGCGGCCTTCCGCGTCACAAGCGCGAGAATCTCGTCGGCGGCGTGCTCGGCACCGTCGAGCGCGATGCCCTGACGGCTTTCTTTGGCACCGTCAAGCTCCAGCAAACGTGCAACCGCCTCGCGTTGTTCTTCAGCCGTCTCACAAGCGAAAACCACCGCCGGAGCATGCCGAGACACCATAGTCGCCCTGCGGAGCTGATCGTCCGCCAGCAGCGTATTCGGCACCAAAAGGCTCGGCACGCCGGTTTGCACAATCTCACAGCAGGCATTGTATCCCGCTGCACTGATGAACACGTCGAATGCTCGAAGGTAGCGTACCAGCGGATAGACTGAGACCGGCACCACATGCTCGGTAAGCGGCACGTCACGCACCGAAATCGCTGCGCGCGCCCATACAGCCGTGAAGCCATGGCCGCATACGTGATCGATCAGGCCACGTGCGATCTCGCTGACGTCCTTGAGGTTCCCCGGTCCCAGCGAAAACAACGCGAGCTTACCTTCCCGAGGTAAACCGAGTGCTTCCCGTGCCTGCACGCGGTCCAGCAATTCGTTGCGTCTCAACAGCGTCACCGGCGGCGTCACCACTTTGCGACCGGGGCTTTGGGCACGCTCGATCGCGAAATCGACGCCCATCTCCCCAGGCTCGATGACGAGGTCGAAGTCGCTCTCCTTCACCGGCACCGGCTCGAAGTCCTTCCTGTGCAGACCCCGATTGGACCAGACACGGTGGGGCACGCCTGCTCGATCACAAGCCTGCATAAATCCCGGGAAGGGCCAGGTTCCGTCGAACACCGCCACGGCGGGTTTCACTTCCTCGAACATGAGGCCGAGGCGCACGGCGAGTTCCCGGTTCCAGGCATTCATCTGCGTCCGCGACCAGAACGGTGACACGAAATAATCGGCTTCGAAACCCATGTCGTGAATGATCTCGACCGCCGCAGCCAGCGAGAAAAACACGCACTTTGCCCTGCCCTCGAGGCGTCGCGCATAAGCCAGGCAGCGGCTCAGATGTCCCATGCCCGAGCCGTTGATGTTGAACAGCACGACACAGGGGAGCGACGAGGATTCGGCGTCAGTCATACGGCAAGGGTCTGTCCGTTCCTACAGTGCGCGTTGCAAGGCGGCGCTCAGTGCGCCCGGTTGCGCGCGATTGGACTCGTCGCCGTCGCGTCGGCGTAAATGGTGGCCCAGACGCTGGCCGCCCGTACCTGCCAGGGTGCAGCGTACCTCGCTCGCAATACCCGTGCATTGGCCTCGAGTCGCTCGCGTTGTTCGACAGCTGTAGCCACGGCGCAAGCGATGCTCGCAGCCGAGTTATCGGTCAATACTGCCGCAGAACCGAAAATCTCACGCGTGGCCGGGTTGTCGGATAACACCATGGGTTTGGCCAGTGCCAGTGCTTCGTAGGCGCCACAGACGAGGCAGTCGGGTTTCAGCGTCAGGTCGCAGATCACGTCGGCTTGAGCCAACAACTTCCAGAAAGCCTTATCCGCCAGGTAGCCCGTCAGGCGAACGTTGGATGGCAACTCGATGTCCCTGTGGCGAAATCTCCTCACGTCGCCCGTAAACGCGAATTGAACCTCGGGCAGCGTGGCGGCCGCGGCCATGATCGCAGCAACCGGCTCGTCCGGCAAGAACGTTGAGATGACTGCAATAAGCGTTGCTTTGTTCATGGCTGCAGCTTTCGCCGGCAATTCGGGTTCCGGCAGCCTGTCCGGAAGCACCAGTGCGCGCCCACCGGCCGCAGTGACATCCTTTTCCAGAGCCGGGTTGGTCACGATAGTCGCATCGGCGCCCTTGAGCAGGCGTCGCGTCAGCCAGGCTACGAACCTGCCCGGACGCATGAACGGCCTCACCCCTTCGTTGTGCGCATCGACGATAAGGCTATAACCGAAGAACCGTCGGGTCGACAGCGCCAGCGTGGCCAGTACCAGTGACGGATTCTGCACGAAGAGAATCGAAGGTCTCGTTCGACGTAACAGCGCAAGTGTCCTGCCTGCCTGCTCGAACCAGCGCAAACGGTGTAATACGCGACCGCGCGCATGGGGAATGACGTGCAGTGGCAGGTCCCAGGCCGCGCACAATCCGCTGGTGCGCCGGTGGGCGCTCCAGGATATCCACATTGCCGGAACGCGATCGGCGGGTGCCGAAAGAGTCACGGGAGTTTCGTGCCCGGTCGTTTCTACCTTGCTCGCGGACCTCATTGGCGAACGCACTCGGGCGGGCCCGCTGGCTCAGGCCCGCCGCGTCGTGATTTTGATCACCTTGTCGGTGCTGTTCTGGGGCGCCTTGCCGTGCATCTTGTTCCAAACGAGATCATCGATCCCGTTGGCAGGTTCGTAACCGGCAACCGCGCTCTTCAACACGTCGCGCGCGCTTTCGCGATCCAGATGCTCCGCGGCAATCCGCAAGTCCTCGATCAATGGTGATAGTGCGTCGAAGGCGATGTAATCTTCGTTGGCACGCATGATGCGCGGGTGGCTGGTTCCGGACACGTCGTTGCCGATGAGCAGCTCCTCGTAGAGCCGTTCAGCAGGTCGCAGGCCGGTGTACTTGATCGCGATGTCGCCGTCCGGGTTGTCTTCGTCACGCACCGTCAGGCCCATAAGGTTGATCATGCGGCGGGCGAGGTCGCGAATCCTGACTGGCTGGCCCATGTCGAGGACGAACACGTCACCGCCCTCAGCCATGCCGCCGGCCTGGATTACAAGCTGCGCTGCCTCCGGGATCGTCATGAAGTAGCGGATGATCTCGCGATGGGTGACGGTGACGGGACCGCCCTTGCGAATCTGGTCGCGAAACAGCGGCACCACGGAACCGGATGAGGCCAGTACGTTGCCGAACCGGACCATGCTGAAACGAATACCCGGATGCTCGTCCTGTAGCGCCTGCAGAACCATTTCCGCCAGCCGCTTCGTCGCACCCATGACGCTCGTCGGGCTGACTGCTTTGTCGGTGGAGATAAGGACAAAGGTTTCGGTACCGGCTTCAATGGCTGCCTTGGCGACGTGCAATGTGCCAAAAACGTTGTTGTAGACGCCTTCGATCAGATTGTATTCGACCAGCGGCAGGTGCTTGTACGCAGCGGCGTGATAGACGGTATTAATATGAAAGACTTCGAGGACTTCGCGTATGCGGTCGATATGGTGGACCGAGCCGATTAACGGCACGATTTCGCAGGTACTGCCCGTGTTCGCGGAGATATCGCTGAGCTCCCTCTCAATCTTGTATAAGGCAAATTCGGATATCTCGTAGAGCACCAGCGTCTTCGGTGCGAGCTGCAATATCTGCCGGCAGAGCTCAGAGCCGATCGAGCCGCCGGCACCGGTCACCAGCACGGTCTTGCCGGTAATGGAGGCACGCAGCAGTTTCGGGTCTGGCGGTATCGCGTCACGCCCGAGAAGGTCTTCGACGTCGACGTCCCGAATGTCGTCAACCCGGGCCTTGCCGGTCACGAGGTCGCTGATCTCCGGAATCGTCTGCACATGCACGGGAAAATCGGACAGTCGCTCGAGAATCGTGCGGCGGGTGCGGCGCGTCGCGCTCGGCATCGCCAGCAGTACCCGGGTCGCTTCCGTGTCCGCAATCAGCCTTTCGATACGCGCCGGCGCGTAGACTTCGACGCCGTGGACGCGTTTGCCCTGCAACAAGGGGTTATCGTCGACCAGTGCAACGGGCACGAAGTCGTCACCGGTCACCAGGGCGGTCACGAGGCGGGCACCTCCTTCACCGGCACCGTAGACGATCACCGGCTCGCCCCTGGTACTGCGGCGATTGAGGAATATGCGGGCGAGAAAGCGGCACCCGACCAGGTTGATCAGCGCCAGCGCGGCGAAGGCCATTGCCCAACGCAGGGGGGCGGAAACGAGCTCGGCCGCGAATACGAGCAAACCGACGATGAGTGTGACAGCAAGCGCGGTTTTCGTGCCGGCAACGAACAGGTCGACACCCATATAACGGACGATGGACCGGTACAGGCCTTCATACCAGGCAATCGGAATGGTTACTACGACAGTAGCCAGCGCCAAGAAAACCACATCCGGGGTAGCCAGTTGCCGGGTCCCCGTGGCGATCCAAACGGCGGCCCAGACACAAGCGGCGACGCCGACGGCGTCGGACAGGATCATGGTTGCCTGTTTCTGTACCCGCGACCAGTTCGCGATGCGATAGCGCAAGCGCTGAATTTTATTGATCTTTTGCTTCACGCTAACCCTCTAACCTTCGCCCGACATGTCCGGGCTGATCCGCTTCGCTCCGGCGAGGGCATCACACTTAGTCGGAAGTTACCACACCGCAAGAACGCAAGGAGATTTATTTGAGCAACCTGGCAATACTTTCGAATTGACGAATCGCGATACGCGTGCCCGGCCGCCCGTATCGGCTGAGGTCACCGGACGGCGATCCTTTGAGCACAGGTTACTTTTATTCCCTTCCTGTTACCAGATGTCCGCAATTGGCGACCGCACGGACGGCTTGTGATTTCGGCGATTGGCCGGTCAAAGCTCCTGCAATTCGGCCGCACCTGCCTTGAAATGAAAAGCCAGCCCGATTAGAGGGAGGTAAGCAATCAGAAGCGCCGGAACAGGCAGAACTCGCCCTTTTGCAACGAGGAGCGCCATCGGCAGCAACCAGACCAGATTGATCGCACCCACCGCGAGACTGACAACGGCATGCCCCCGATACTTCCGTGACGCGAACTGGTAGGCATGGCTGCGATGCGCCGTTTTCAACGGCTGCCGGCGGAGCGCTCTGCGAATCAAGGTCACGAACGAATCGACGATGAATACGCCCAGCAGAATCATCCACGCCCAGAACAGTGCCGTATCAAGGTGCGCCGCGTGTACACAAAAGACCGCCATCATGAAGCCGAGAAAACCGCTGCCGGCATCCCCGAGAAAGATGCGAGCCGGCGGGTAGTTCCAGACCAGAAATCCCGCTGTGGATGCCAGCATCATCGCAGGTGGAATCCATGCCATGTCACCCGTTGGGCGGCTGGCGTAGAGAACGACACCGCCCAGGCAAACCGTCACTGTCTCGATGCTTGCCAGCCCATCGATGCCATCCATGAAGTTATAAAGATTGATGAGCCAGAGGATACTCACGATTCCAAGGAACTGGATCAGCGCTGAGGGAGCTCCCGGCAGTAATCCCTCCGGAACACCGCCCAACCAGTACAGGGCCCACAACGCAGCCAGAACATGTGAGGCCAATCGCCACCCAACCGACACATCGCGAAAGTCGTCAACCAGGCCGACGAAGGCGACCAGCGCGCCGCCGCCCAGGATCGCCGCAAGAAGCGTCCCGTCCGGCGTCCAAAAACTTGTTGCAATTGTCATGCTCAGCATGAACGTCAGGATGATTGCCACGCCCCCACCGCGGGGTACGGGGTGAGCATGGGAACTGCGCTCGTTTGGAACATCCAGCAGGCGACGCTCTACGGCGATGCGCATGACGATCCGGGTAAGCAGGAACGACACCAACACCGCGGCAAGCAACAGCCCATAAACGTTCACTGCATATCATCCAGGAACTGGCGCGCGGTCCACTCGAGCTGCTGCTCCATGCTGACCACCGGTGCCCAGCCGAGGAGTTCGCGCGTCTTGCGCGTTTCGATCTGCAGGTTTCCAAGCAGCCTGTTCGCCTGGTCGCGTTTGCCGGCCAGCGTCGCGCAAGCCAGCACCAGCGTCGGCGGCACCGGCAACACGCGCGCCGGCTTGTGCAAGGCGACGCCAATGCGCGTGACCAGTTCCGCAGTCGATACGTCTTCCCTGTCCGCTGCCATAAATGTTTCGTTGGCGGCGGCAGGGTGTGTACAACAAACCCCTATCAGATCGACCAGATTTTGAAGCGCGATCAGGCTACGGAGATTGCGTACGCCGGCGAACGGCAGCGGATACCCTTTGTGGACCCAGCGCAACAATGCCAGAAAATTCGCCTTGACGCCGGGCCCATAGACAAGGGGAGGACGAATCGTCACAACTTCCATGCCCTGTCGTTCAGCCAACTTTGCCAACTCAATTTCGGCTTCGTACTTCGATGTGGCATAGGCATCCGTCGGTGCGGGTGGGTCATTGGCGTTGAACGCGCGTCCCGGCGGCGTGTTGTCGCCCAAGACCTTCGCGGAACTGAGAAAGACGAAACGCTTCACGCCACAATTCGCCGCCTGGCGGGCGAGATTCAACGTTCCCTCGACGTTGATCCGGCGATAGTCGTGCGTGCTGTCTGCGCCAGACATGACATGCACGCGCGCTGCTGCATGTACGACGACGTCGACCGAGTCGAGTGCGTCTTCCCAATGCGTGTCCGGCGCCAGTTCCTTCGTTTTGATGGAGCCGTTCAGCGGCACCGGGTCAGTGCTGTTGCGCACGGTAGCCACCAGGTCGACATCGCCCGCTTCGGATAGCCGGTCGCACAATGCACGACCGATAAATCCGGACGCACCTGTCACCAGTACCTTCATGCGGCCACCACGGTGTCCCTGTTCAGAACTTGCGGGTCACGACATTGACCGCGAACTGCGCCAGCAGGTAGGCCGAGTTCAGGCGGCCAAGCTTTTCTTCGGCGGTATAGATCCGATACATGTCGACCGCCTTGGCGAGTTTTCTGCTCGATAGAGAGCCTTTTCGCCGGTGGTAGATGACAGCGCAACCGGGATATCTCGTCGCCACCACGCCGCCGCGCGTGAGCGCCAGCCACAATGCCCAGTCCTGCCCCCTGTCGATTGCCGGCATATAGCGCTTGCCGATGAGCACCTGGTTATAGGCGACGGTGGAACAGCCGATCGGGCAGCGCGTCAGTAGCTCTGCATACGCGACCCTTGCAGGTGTCACGACGTGGCCAAGCGATGCACCGGTCTCACCGTGCACGATCGCGTAGTCGCCATACGTGAAGGCACTGCCCTGTTCTTCCATGAACGCGACCTGGTTGGCCAGCTTGCTGTCGAGCCAGACATCGTCGCTGTCGAGAAACGCGATATAGCGCCCCTCGGCGGCCTCGATACCTGCATTGCGCGCCGGCCCGGCGCCGAGGTTCGCCTGGCGGATGACCTTAAGGAATGGAATTTCACGCTGCAGCTCTGTCAGCAATTCAACGGTCGCGTCGCTCGATCCGTCATCGACGACGATATGCTGCAACGGCACACAGGTCTGTTCCTGGACAGAGCGCACGCAGCGTTCGATGCTTGCCGCGGAATTGTGCGACGCCGTGACGACGGAGACGAGCCCGGCGTAGCGTCGCATCATCGGGAACTCCACTGAACAAACCCGGACCAGTCTTCGGAGTCAGTATCCAGTACAGCATCTTTTTCGGCTTGAAAGCCGAGACCCATATAGAACCGCCCGTACCGCGTCTCCCGGTCATAAGTCAGGAAAATATCAGCGATTTCGATCGGAGTGGGCGAGAGCGAATGGCCGGGATCCGGCAATCCCGCACGATTGATTTCCATGTACCGGAGCGTTGCGTTCCAGGTTTGGCCGTCGGATTGTACCAGCGATGCGCCGGTGGCGTAGGTCAGGCTGTCAGCGTCCGCAGAATGGGCGAGCGCTCGATATTTGTAACGATAACCGCTTGTGTAAATGGAATGCACGTAGGCACATTCTTCTTCCTTGATATCGCCAAATCCGTACGCACCGTCATTACAGGCCGTGTCCGATACCTCTAGCCATGCGCTGTAGTCGGAGTCTCCCACGCTGCCCCAGTGCTCGAAGCCAACCTGTCGCAGCCAGCTGCCGAGCAGCCGATGCCCCGGCGCGCCGTCTTCGCCGATCCACTGAAAGTAAACCGCCGCAGGCACATCGTAAGGAAGGCGCCAGCGGACGTCGACGCCGCCGAGCTGGTTGCCCGGTTCGCTGTCGGGATCGACATTTACGCCACGATTGTCATTGCCGACGAGGAGATCGACAAAGGTTGAAAAATCGCAAGGTCGATCCTCGCCGCACCATTGCGCCGTGCGCGTAATGCCAATCTCGAGGCTCGGAATGGGTTTGAACGTTCCGCGGATACCAAACAGTAACGCATCCTCGACGACACGATCGTCATCGAGCTGGCTCATGAAGGTCGTCAGCGACCAGGGCCCGATCCAACTCAGCCATTTCGTTGCAAAAGCTGCCGTGCTATTGCGTTGCAACATGAGGCCGGGCGTGGGGCGTGCGTTGCTCGACAGAATCAAACTTCCGTTACGTCCCGGACCGTACCAGCGGTCCTGCCAACCGGCCGTCAACATCCAGTTTCCGAGCGACATGCCGACATAGGTGTCGTCCGGTCGAAACTCGTCGCCGTCAATGGGGTCGGCGACGTAGCTGCCCGCCAGGTTCATTACAAATCGCCGACCCATCCATCCCAGTTTCAGAAACCCCTCGCCGTCCTCGCGCGGCGTGTTTTCGAAAGATCTTATGACCCTTGGATTGGCAGCGCCGGCTGCGCCGAACACGATGTCGATCGTATCGTTGTCCAGTTCCCGAGACAGCCTGGAACGGGTTCGCTCCAGTGCCCGCTGACTGGCACCCGTGGCGTGTCTGTCGTCGATCTCTTCAAGTGCACTGTGCACGTCGCCGAGCGATATGGGCCAGGTCGTCAGCGGAATATTCGTCAGGCCACTGTCGTTCAGGGTTTGCAAGTCCTGTCGTAGCCGGATATCTCCCGGCGCGGCGAGCGGCTCTGCACGCAAGCCGGTCCCCGTTACGCAGATGCCGATAGAAAGCACGAACGACAGGCTGCAGGCGCGCACTGCTCCGGCCCACGCTTCTTCCGGGCTAGCGAAAAATGGCACGTTCAGAACTTGCTCGATGCACTTCTTGCCTGGCCGCGCTTCTCACGCACTCGTTGGAGCAGTGCGCGAGTCGACGGATTTCCGCCTTTGTATTCGCCGCCGGCGACCGCCTCGGCGAGCGACACGGCAACTTTCTTGCCGAGTTCCACGCCCCACTGGTCGAACGGGTTGATGCCCCATACGACGCCTTCGACGAACACCTTGTGCTCGTAAAGTGCGATCAGCTGGCCGAGGACTTCGGGCGTCAGGGCCTCGAAGAGGATTGTATTGGAAGGCTTGTTGCCGGGGTGCACACGCCAGGCTTCCGTCCCCGGGCCGCCGTAGCCGTCCATAAGCGCTTCGGACTGCGCGAGGCAGTTCGCAATCGCGAGATCCTGCTGTGCCTGCGTGGCCCCGGAGGATCGTACCGGCAACAGGAAGTCGACCGGCACGAGCCGCGTGCCCTGGTGCAGCAGCTGGTAGAAGGAATGCTGGGCATTGTTGCCGGCCTCGCCCCAGATGATCATGCCGGTCTTGCACTTCACCGGTTTTCCATCAGTGCGTACCGACTTGCCGTTGGACTCCATCTGCAACTGCTGCAGGTAGGCCGGAAAGCGATCCAGGCGGTTGTCGTAGGGCAGGATCGCTTGCGTCTCCGCACCGAAAAAATTGTTGTACCAGATCGCAAGCAGCGCGAGCGTGACGGGCAGGTTTTCTTCGAGCGGTGCCTGCCGGAAGTGCAGATCCATGAGGCGGCCACCGGCCAGCATCCGGCGGAACACGTCCATTCCCGTGACGAGCGCGACCGACAGGCCGACCGCAGACCACACCGAGTAGCGTCCGCCCACCCAGTCCCAGAAGCCGAAACGATAATCGGGCCGGATGCCGAAATCGTTCATCGCCGCGTGATTGGTCGAGGCGGCCACGAAGTGGTCCTTTACGGCCGCCTCGCCGAGCCGCGCCACGATCCAGGCGCGGGCGGCCTTTGCGTTGGTCATCGTCTCGAGCGTCGTAAAGGTCTTCGAACAGATCACGAACAACGTGCTTTCCGGGTCAAGGTCCTGCACGAGATCCGCGAGCTGCGTGCCGTCGATATTGGACACACTGTGAAAGCGCATGCCCTCCGACCATTCCGTCCGGAGCGCCCTGCTGACCATCACCGGGCCCAGGTCCGAGCCGCCGATACCGACATTGACGATATCGGCAAGTCGCTTGCCGGTGTGCCCGGTGATCGACGCGGATTGCACGCCCTCGACGAAAGCCTCCATGGCAACGAGAACTTCCCACACTTCGCGGACTCCCGGCACCTCCAGGGCGACGGTGTCGGAGATCTTTGCGCGCAGTGCGACGTGCAGGACCGCACGGCCCTCGGTCACGTTGATGGGTTCGCCGTTGAACATCGCGGCAATCGCCGCGGGAACGCCGGCCTCCTTCGCCAGCCGCACGAGGAGCCTGTGCGTCGCCGCGTTGATATGATTCTTCGAGAAGTCGAGCACCAGGTCGCCGGCCGAGGCGACGAAGCGCCCGACCCGCTTGTTGTCGCGGGCGAACAGCTCGGTCAGCTGTTTGTCACGCATCGTGCCGCGGTAGTGCTCCTTCAGCGCCGTCCAGGCATCGAGGTCGAGCGGGTAGCGAGAAGAATTCTTTGCCTGCATTCGTCGACGCCGTCCTTAGCCGAGGTACCACAGTGAGGCCAGGCCCGTGATGCTCATCGTGACCGTGTACGGTAGTGCCATGATCACCATGCGCCCATAAGAAAGGCGTATCAGTGGCGCCAGCGCGGACGTCAGGAGGAACAGGAAAGCGGCCTGCCCGTTCGGCGTGGCGACAGACGGGATGTTCGTGCCCGTATTGATCGCAACGGCAAGCGCATCAAACTGGTCGCGTGTGATCGCGCCGGACTCGTAGATCTCGGCAACTTCCGTGATGTAGACGGTTGCGACGAAGACGTTGTCGGAGATCATCGAAAGCACGCCATTCGCAATGAAAAAGAGCGCCTGTTGCGACTTTCCGTCGTGTTGCATCACCCACTCGATGACGGGTGTGAACAGGCCCTGGTTGTTGATCACGGCGACGATCGCAAAAAACACGACCAGCAAAGCCGTGAACGGCAATGCTTCCTCGAATGCGTGCCCGAGCCGGTGTTCTTCGGTAATGCCGTTCAGCGCCGTGGCCAGTACGATCACGAGCAGGCCGACGATACCGGGCTCGGCGAGGTGGAAGCCGAGCGCAAGGACGAGGCATAGCGCGACAAGGGCCTGCACGAATATGATCGTATTCTGCTGGCTTGTGCGCTGCGCGGTCCGCTCACGGTCAACCTCATCGAGCACTTCCCGCACCTTCGGCCCGAGCTTCGCCCCGTAACCGAACCAGCCGGTGAACTCGAGGAGCATGCAGGTCAGAAGGCCCACGACCAGCACCGGCATCGAGATATGCGCCATGCGCAGGAAGAACTCGAGGAAATCCCAGCCCATGATTTCGGCGATCAGGAGGTTTTGCGGCTCGCCAACCAGCGTCGTGACGCCGCCGAGTGCGGTGCCGACCGCGCCGTGCATCATCAGGCTCCGGAGAAACGCTCGGAACTGGTCCAGGTCCTCGCGGTGCAGCGTGTCGACTTCGTCGTCCGTGCCGTGATCGTGGCTCTGGCCGAACTGCTTGCCGGACGCCACTTTGTGATACACGCCATAAAATCCCACGGCGACTGTGATGATCACGGCAGTCACGGTCAGGGCGTCGAGGAACGCCGACAACAGGGCGGATGTCGCCGAGAACATGAGCGACAGCAGGACCTTGGATTTAACGCCGAGGAGGATCTTCGCGAAAGTGTAGAGGAGGAACTCGCGCAGGAAATAGATGCCGGCGACCATGAACATGAGCAACAGGATCACCGAGAAGTTGTGTTCGGCCTCGGTAAAAACCATTTCGGGCGTGGCAAGGCCCAACACGATCGCTTCGACGGCGAGCAGGCCGCCCGGCTGCAGCGGGTAGCACTTCAGGGCCATCGCCAGCGTAAAGATGAACTGCATGACCAGCACCCAGCCGGCCAGGAACGGGTCGAACATGACCAGGAACGGGTTCATCACAAGGAACGAAAGGATCGTCAGCTTGTACCAGTTCGGCGAGTTTCCGAGGAAATTCGCGCGCAGGGAGTCGGTCAACGTTTGGGCCATACGGGTTCCTGTTAGTCGTTATTCTGATGTGACGCCGCGCGCTGACAGGCGACCGGCCGAACCGTCGATTCTAGACTGTTCCCGCCGGATTTTGGAGTTGAGCGGCGCCCGTGGCAGGGTCAAGGCGGTCCCAGACACAGCTGCCCGCCTTGCGAAGCCTGGCCAGCATCTCGACGTGAGCCCTGCCTTCAAGCTCGCTTGCGAACACGACCGGTAGCTCGAACACCGGGCCGCGGGCTCTCGCGCCCGGGCGGAGGCTGCCTGCGGCCGATGCGGCACCGTAATCCGCCCCTTGCATTGCGTCGGAATCGCTCTCGGCATCGAGAATCAGGGTAGTCTGCCCCCCCGTCATGGCGAGGTAGACGCGGGCCAGGAGCTCGGCGTCGATCAGGGCCCCGTGTACGTCTCGTTTCGACGCGTCGATTTCGTAGCGCTTGCACAGCGCATCCAGACTGTTGCGCTGCCCCGGGTGGAGTGCGCGCGCCATCGACAGGGTATCCAGTACACGGCAGTGCAGATCGAGCCGGGGCTTCGGATGCTGCATGAGCGTGAGTTCGTGTTCCAGGAAGCCGACGTCGAAATCGGCGTTGTGGATGACGAGCTCCGCACCGGCCAGGAATTCGAGGAGGTCCTCGACCACCTCCGGGAAGCGCGGCTGGGTCTCGAGATACGCGCGGCCGATGCCGTGCACCCGTTCCGCACCCTCGTCGATATCGCGATCGGGGTTCAGGAAACGATGAAATTCGCGGCCTGTCAGGCGCCGGTTGACCACTTCGAGGCAGGCGATCTCGATGATCCGGTGACCTTGTCCCGTGGACAAGCCGGTGGTTTCCGTATCGAGGACTATCTGTCGCATCGGAATTTTTGCATCGCTATGTCTGAATTGAGTCCATGGGCCGCACTACCGCGACAACTCGTCGATGCCGAGGTTTGCGAGTTCGTCCGCGAGCTCATTGCCCGCATTTCCCGCGTGCCCCTTTACCCAGACCCATTCGATGTCGTGTTGGCTCGCAGCTTCGTCCAGCGCCTGCCACAGGTCGCGATTCTTGACCGGCGTCCGGCCTGCAGTCTTCCAGCCGCGCTGTTTCCAGTTCGGCAGCCACTCCCGGATGCCGTCCATCACGTACTTCGAGTCCGTGTGCAGGCGCACCGTTTGCCGCCCATGCAGCGCGTTCAGCGCCCTGATCGCCGCCGTCAGCTCCATCCGGTTGTTGGTGGTGTCGTGTTCACCGCCATGCAGCGTCTTGCGACGCTCACCGGCAATGAGCAATGCACCCCAGCCACCGGGCCCGGGGTTGCCGCGACAGGCCCCGTCGGTGTAGATCTCAATGGTCTTGCTCAAATCTGATTCGCGAAATACGAGTTGAAGGTTCCGCCAGCCCCCCGACCACCTTCGGCTTCTTCGTCCAGACCGGACGAACCGGCGTCAGCGTGCTGATGCGTTTCTGCGCGGAAAGCATATAGCACGCCGACAGCTCGGACCACCAGCGTTGCCCGCGCGTTTCCCAGGCGGAAATGCCGGTACGCCGCGTGCCGGTCAATGGCCAGCGAAAGAAATAGCCCTTGGCGTGCTGAATACGCATATCGAGCAGGCGCATCCAGTCCTTCAGGCGACGATCGGACAGAAGCTGATTTGCGCCCGGCGGCAGACCGGCGCCCGGGATGAGCCGGCGCACTCCCCAGAGGCCGCCGGGACGAAAGCCGAACAACAGCAGGTGCCCGTCGGCCCGGAGCACCCGGTGCACTTCGCGCAGGATTGCATGGGGGCGATCGCTGAAGTCCAGGGTATGCGGCAGGATCACCGAGTCGATCGAATCGCTCGCGATCGGCAGCCGGTGGTACTCACCCACGGCAATGCTGCCGCTGGCGGCCAGCTCGCCGGGCAGGGTTTCCGCCAGCATCGCAGCGCGCTGGGTACGGGTCAGCCGCAGAAACATGCGGGCCTCACCCCAGTAGCCCAGCTGCAAGGTCTCTTCGCCGAACACGCCGTCCAGCACGTCCTCGGCAAGCCGTGTTTCGAGGGCCAGCAGGGATTCGCCCAGCGACGTACGGAGCCAACTGTGCGTTTCGTGATCTGTCCACTTGCGTAACGCCATTTCGTTAGTACGATAGCCCGATGACTGAGACTTGCCGCACATTATTGCAGACAACGGGGCGTGCATGTGTGTGCGCCGTCCGCTTTTTCACCGTATTTGGCCTGCTCGCGGCGCCGGCGGCTGCCGAAATCCCGGCCTTCCTCCTCGAGGAACGGGATAGCCCTACGCTGCGGCTGGTTTCCCCGGTCGACGGCCTGGGCCTCGAGGAACTCGGCCCCGTCGGCACTCCCCGGGGCCAGGGCGACATCCTCGGGCTGCTTCGGCAGGCATTCGACATCCCGTATACCGACAACGGGCGCATCAAGGTCGAGCGCGACTGGTACGTGCGCAACCCCGAGTACCTGGCGCGGGTATTCGCCCGGTCAGAGCGTTACATGCCTTACATCCGCGAAGAACTCGAGCGGCGCGGCCTGCCCCTGGAGCTCGCCCTCCTGCCGATCGTCGAGAGCGCATACGATCCGTTCGCTTATTCCCACGGACGCGCCGCCGGTCTCTGGCAGATGATTCCCGGCACCGCGAAACGCTTTGGCGTGCGCCAGAACTGGTGGTACGACGGTCGTCGCGACATCGTCGATTCGACCCGCGCAGCACTCGACTATCTCGAATATCTCTACAAGCTCAATGATGGCGACTGGCTGAACGCCATTGCCTCCTATAACTCCGGCGAAGGCAATGTGCTGCGCGCCGTGAAGCGGAATCGCGCCGCCGGCAAGCCGGTGGATTTCTGGCACCTCAAGGTGCCGCGCGAGACGGCGGCCTATGTGCCGAAGCTCCTGGCTCTCGTGGATATCGTGCGCGAGCCCGAGGCTTACGGCCTGGTGTTGCCTGTGGTGCCGAACCGGACTCAGTTCCTCGTCGCAGACATCGAATCGCAGATCGACCTCGCCCTCGCCGCCGACATAGCGGGCGTCGACGTCGACACGATCTATGCCTTCAACCCCGGTTACAACCGCTGGGCCACGGACCCGGCCGGGCCGCATACGCTGGCACTCCCGATCGACGTCGTCGAGAGCTTCACTGCGACACTCGCGTCAGTGCCGGCGAACGAACGTCTGCGGTGGAAGCGGCACAAGATCGGCAACGGCCAGACGATTTCGGAAATAGCCGAGCAGTACCATACGACGATCGCCGCGATCCGCGGTGCCAACAGCCTCCGGGGCAACACCATTCGCGCCGGCCAATACCTGATGATTCCGGCGTCGACGCAACCGCTCGACGCCTATACGAAGAGTGCCGCGGTGCGCCTCGAAGCAACGCAGAACCGTGAGCGGAAGGGAAGCCGCCTGGACCACGTCGTCAGCGCCGGCGAAAGCTTCTGGAGCATCAGTCGCCGCTACAACGTCACGACGCGAGAGCTAGCCGCCTGGAACGGCATGGCGCCGGGCGATCCCCTGTCCGTCGGCAAGAGACTCGTGGTGTGGGCACAGGCAGCGCCGTCCGGCCCGGCGGTGTCCCCTGTCGCTGCGCACGGCAGCACGACGCGTAAGGTCAACTATACGGTCCGCAACGGGGATTCCCTGTACGTGATCGCGCAGCGGTTTCGCGTCACGGTGGCGCAGATCACCCGCTGGAACAGCATCGACAGCGGCAGGATCCTGCGGCCGGGACAACGCCTGACGATGTACGTCGACGTGACCGCGCAATCGTCGTAGGAGCGGCCCATGCCCCCTGTAGGAGCGGCCCTTGGCCGCGATTGTCGCGGGATCGTGCCTCCCATCGCGCGCATGGCGCGCTCCTACACTTCATCGCGCGCATGGCGCGCTCCTACTCCCCATCGCGCGCATGGCGCGCTCCTACACTTCATCGCGCGCATGGCGCGCTCCTACTCGAAGAACATCGCCATGATATTGGCGCCGGCGTCGACGAAGGTCGTCTCCCCGGTAATCCCGCTCGCGAGGTCGGAACACAGGAAGGCCGCGGCGTTGCCGATCTCCTCGATCGTGACGGTGCGCTTCAGCGGCGCCGATTTCTCCGCGTAGGCGAGCATCTTGCGGAAACCGCCGATACCGGCGGCGGCGAGCGTCTTCACAGGACCGGCCGAAATGGCGTTCACGCGGATTCCCCGCGGCCCGAGGTCTGCGGCGAGGAAACGCACGCAAGACTCGAGGCTTGCTTTCGCGAGTCCCATCACGTTGTAGTTCGGTACGACGCGCACGGCGGCATTGTAGGTGAGTGCGAGGACCGCCGCCTGCCGGCCCTGCATCATCGGCAAGGCCGCCTTGGTTAGCGCGGCGAGGCTGTACGCGGAAATGTCGTGCGAGATCGCAAACCCCTCCCGCGTAATCGAATCGGTGAATCCGCCCTCCAGCTGTTCTCGGGGCGCAAATCCCACGGAATGGACGAGTACATCGAGGCCGTCCCAGTGCTTGCCGAGATGCGAGAACACCGCGGCGATCTCCTCGTCGCTGCTGACGTCGCAGGGGACGCAGAGCGATGTGTCCTGATCCAGGCGCGCGGCAAGGCCGGTCACCCGCCCTTTCAACTTCTCGTTCTGGTACGTCAGGGCGAGTTCCGCGCCTTCACGGGCAAACGCCTCGGCGATACCCGTGGCGATTGAACGATCGCTCGCGACGCCGACGATCAGCGCCTTCTTGCCGGCCATGAAGCCCATATAAAAGTCTCTCCGGAGTGACAGGCTCCAGTTTACCGTAGGAGCGCCCCATGCGCGCGATGAGGTGTAGGAGCGGCCCATGGCCGCGATATCGCGCGCATGGCGCGCTCCTACAGCTCATCGCGCGCATGGCGCGCTCCTACAGCAGAAGCCTCCGATACAGCGCCTCGTACGCATCGGTCATTTTCTCCGCGCTGAAAGACGCCGCTTTCGCGCGATTTACACGCCGCATGGTGTCAATCGCCGGCGTATTGGCAGACAGCGCGACAATACCGTCGAACAGCTGCTCCGGAGATTCGGGCTCGATGAGAATCCCGTTTACGCCGTGCTCAACGAGTTCCGGTATGCCGCCGACGCGCGTTGCCACCACCGGCAGACCGAACTGCAGCGCATCGATCAGGCTCGATCCGAGCGCTTCATCCGGCGACGGAAACACGAACAAATCGCAGGCCGACAGGTAGTCACCCACATTGTCGACAAAGCCGGTGAGTTCGATGTTCGAAAGATCGCCGATGCGCTCGCGAAACAGTTGTTCGTGGCGCCCGGCGCCCATTAGGAGGAAATACCACTCCGGCCGCTCGACGGCTGCTCTCCTCGCGACTTCGATGATCGTGAGCTGGCCTTTTGCGGGATGGTAATAGGTGCCGGTGTGCCCGATGAGGAATTTGCCGGCGTAGCGCTGCCGTATGACGCTCGCAGCCGCGTCGTCCACCGGCAAGCGTGCATGGGCCGAGGGAATGATGACAGGCTGCACCTCGGGGTACGTCTCATGCACATGCCGGGCCACGGCGTCCGAGATCGCGACCACGGCGCCGGCAGAACGAAATGCCCGGTCGCGCAGCCAGGAGGGTTTCTGCGGACGCGTAACGCGCCTTGTGATGACGCCTGTCGCGCCTTGCATCCAGTGCGCCGCCAGCCCCACATAGACGCCGCGTGCCTCGTGCGCGTGGGTGATCGTACAGTCGCGAGTCGCAGCGGCCAGCGTCAGCGGGTTCCGCCCGAGGGGCAGGATCTCGAGACTCTGGATTTCCACGGCGCGATCGGCAAGATCACTGACCTCGCGGGCAATGAGCCGTTGCGACCAGCCGCGGGCCGCCAGTTCCCGCATGAGCAGGAAGGTCTGGCGCTCGCCGCCACGAAACTCGCGCGCGAGGTTGATGTGGGCGATTTTCACCGTTGTCGCGGCCATCGGCCGCTCCTACAAGGCCACCTTGGTGGGCTCGCCCTCGAGCCGCGCGATAATCGTCGCGCAAACGATGTCGCCCCAGATGTTGACACTGGTGCGCAGCATGTCGAGCACTCGGTCGAATACCATCAGTACGCCGATCGCCTCGACGGGCAAGCCGATCGCCGCAAGGATAATCGCTATCGCGACCAGCGAGGCGGACGGCACGCCCGCCACGCCGATGGACGTCATGAGTGCGATCACGACGATGGTGAATTGCATGCCGAAACTCAGCTCGAGGCCGTAGGCCTGCGCGAGAAACATCGCGGCGGCGCATTCATAAAGAGCCGTGCCGTTCATGTTGACCGTAGCTCCGAGCGGCAGGACGAAACTCGAGATCTTGTTGGAGACACCGATATTGTCTTCGACGCAGTCCATCGTTACGGGCAGCGTCGCCGAGGATGACGCCGTAGAAAACGCCGTGAGCAAAGCAGGCGAAGCGCCTTTGAGTACGACAAAGGGACGGACGCGCCCGATGAAGTACAGGAGCACCGGCAACAGCACGAATGCATGCAGCGCGAGTGCCAGGACCACCGCAATGGCGAACGTCGCGAGGGCGCCCGCCGCCTCGAACCCGGTATCCGCCACGACCTTGGCCACCAGTCCGAACACGCCGATCGGGGCAAACAGCATTATCCATTCCGTCATCTTCATCATGACGTGAAAGACGCCGTTCCAGAAGTTGAAAAGCGGTTCGGCGAAATCGTGCTGCAGTCGGGTCATGAAGTAGCCGAACAGCAGTGCGAAGAAGATCAGCCCGAGCATCTGCCCTTCAGCCGCGGCCTGGACGATATTGGGCGGAATCATGCGCAGGAATATGTCGGCTACGTCACCGATGCCCTTGCCTTCGACCTGGGCCGCCACGTCCGCAACGGGCGCATCGAGTGCGAGCAAATCCTTCGCCGGCACGCCGTCGACGATGCCCGGTGAGATCACGTTGATCACGGCAAGGCCGATCAAAATTGCCGCGAGCGTCGTGCTTGCGTAGAAGAGCAGCGTCCTGGCGCCGAGGGCCCCGAGACTGCCGCCGCTGCCAATGCCGGCGACGCCGACGATGATCGACGCCGTGATCAGCGGCACGATGATCATCTTCAAGGCATTGAGGAACAACTCACCGATGTAGACGAATATCGCCACGAGCTCCACGCCGAAGATGTTCGGTGTGAACGATTCGGTCGTCGTGACGTTGACAGCGTAGCCGGCTACCGCGGCCAGCAGAATTGCAATCAGGATCTGCCAGTGCAGAGCGAGCTTGCGCATAGGTTCCCCAATACAGCGCGCCTCAGTTCCGACGGCGTCCGGGAGAGCTTACTGGAACAGGTCGTCCGCAGCCAGCGCGTCCTCGTTGATCACGATACTGGCGTCGTTGTACAGGGCACGCACGAATGCCTGGAAATCGCCAATGCCCGACTCCTGGGCGAGCATCAGCTTGCCACGGTCACGCTCGGCGAGCGGTATCGATTCCGGCTGGCCCGCCAATACCGCATCAAGCTTGTACACGGCGTAGGAATTATCCTGCAATTGGACGCGTCCGAAAACCGGTTCCTCAGACGTGGGTTTACCGGCAGCGAACACCTCGAACAAGAGCGACTGGTCGACGGACGTGTCACTACGCGTTATCGCCTGCGGTGCGGATACCGTGAGGCCCGCTGTCCCGGCGGCCGCGGCGAACTCTGCACCGCTCCGCAACGATTCGACCATTTGTTCCGCGCGCGTCGACATGAGGAGTTCCGCCTGTTCGGCCTGGAGTGCGGCGACAACACCCTCTCGAACCTCGTCGAGCGGCTGGCGCGTCGCTTCGCGATGCGCGGCTACCTGGAAAATCGCGGACCGGTCGGCGTCGAGCTCGACAATATCCGAAATGCGCTCGCCAGCCAGAACGGCCGGCTCGAAGATCGCATCGATCGCAGCCTGGTTGTTGCCAAAGGGCTCACCCCCGGCACGGGTGATACCGCTCGTTTCCAGCATCGCGAGGCCCGTGGCATCCGCCACGTCCTCGAGGCTGTTGCTGTCAAACAAGGCGTCGGACAGGGCGCGTTCCAAATCGCGGAACCGGATTTCCGATTCCTGCTGGCGCAATTCCGTCAGGAGCTCGCCGCGCACCTGGTCGAGGGGCAGCGGACCCGACTCCAGTATCTCGTCGAGCCTCACCACGTGGTACCCGAACTCGCCTTCGATCGGCCCTTGGAGTTCCCCTTCCTGCATGGAGAAGACTGCGCTGCCAAGTTCGCTCGGCAGCTGCGAACGCGTCAGCGACCCGAGATCGCCGCCCTGTGTGGCCGTGCTGCTGTCCTCGGAGAGCTCGGCCGCGACATCGGCGAAGGATTCACCACCTTCGATCCTCCGCAGGGCTTCTTTCGCCCGAGCTTCGGCGTCGTCGCCCGCGGCTATCAGGATGTGACGGGCGCGTCGTTGCTCGTCCTGCAGCCAGCGGTCGCGGTTGTCCGCGTAGTACGCCGCGATGTCGTCGTCACTGATCGCAAGATCTTCCGCGACGTCGTCGCGGGATATCTGGATGTAACGGATATCAGCGGTTTCGGGCAACTGGAAGAGGTCCGGGTGGTTCTCGTAGTACGCCGCTACCGAATCGTCGTCGACCACGATCTCGGACGCGACGTCGTCGGCATTGATGTTCGCGACGCTCACGACGCGTTGCTCGCCGACCAGGTTCAGGTAGCGACGATACTCCGCCGGAGTGACCAGCGCGGTCGCAGCGACTGCGAGTTGCAGTTGCTGCTGCCGCAGGGCACTGCGTTGCAGCTGTTCGAAGCGGAGCGGATCAAGCCCGCGTTCGGAAAGGAACGCCCGGTAGGTATCACGGTCGAATTTGCCGTCGGCGTGAAACGCTTCCTGCTCGCGAATGAACGCGGTGACCTGTTCATCGCTGATACGAAAATCATTCTCGTTGAGAAAATTCTCGATGAGTTGGCGGGCCACCAGCTGGTCGAGCAGGCTCCGCCGGACCTGCGTTCGGATATCACCGGTCATCGAGGCCAGCTCGGGGCTCCGCTGGATCGCATCGCGGTACTCCTGTTCGAACTCGAGTAAGTCGATCTTCTCGCCTTCGACCTTTGCTGCGTAGCCCGAGCCGATGAAGCTGTAGTCGAGGCCAAAGAAGACAAAGGACAGGCCAATCATCACCAGCAATGCGATGGCAAAGGTTCCCGCAAAATTTTCGCGCATTTTCTGCAGCATGAATCCAGGGTTTCCGCTTCGCTAAAACGCGGGAATTCTAGCGGAAAATCGCAGCGAGCGTGCGGCGAAAAGTGGCGCGCTTCCCTATTGGCAGGAGCGCTGCGTTCGCCTTGCCTGGGTCGCAACGAAAAAAAGCCGAAACTCATAAGGGTTTCGGCTTTTTGGTATGGCGGAGCGGACGGGACTCGAACCCGCGACCCCCGGCGTGACAGGCCGGTATTCTAACCAACTGAACTACCGCTCCGGAACCTGGTGGGTGCTGACGGGATCGAACCGCCGACCCTCGCCTTGTAAGGGCGATGCTCTACCAGCTGAGCTAAGCACCCGGAATCGTCGCCCTCCAGAAGGCCGAAAAGCCCGTGGTCACGGGCTTTTCGGAACTGTCGGCCCCCGAAGGGCGCGCTAGTTTACGGCATCCTTAAGGGCTTTGCCAGCCTTAAAGCCGGGCACATTACTGGCCGGAATCTGGATAGCTTCGCCTGTGCGCGGGTTGCGTCCCATGCGAGCTGCACGCGACTTCACCGAGAATGTTCCGAAGCCGACGAGAGAGACGGCGCTGCCTTTCGCGAGTGTACCGGTGATGCTGTCGAGAATCCCATCTACCGCCTTCGTGGCGTCGGCGCGCGACAGATTTGCCGAACTCGCCACTGCTTCAATCAATTCACCCTTGTTCATAGTCGATCACCCTTGCAGATTGATAATGAATGGAATCAGTCCAGCGAGCTCTCCCCTCTCAGTTCGCAATCCGCTGAATTGCCGTTTACGGCTCCGTGCAACCGGTTTCGGCTGCGATGCTTATACCAAGTGCCAAAATGAGGGTCAAATTCCGCACAACCATGCGGTTTTGACAAGGCTAATGCGGGCGCACGACGTCGTCGCCTTTTTGCTCGGCGGCGGGCTTCTCCGAAGGCACTTCGGGAGGTTGCGACTTTTCATCAGGCAGGGGCATGCGAGTGAGCGCGTGCTCGAGAACCTCGTCGATCCATTTCACTGGAATAATCGTGAGCTTGTCCTTGATGTTCTTTGGTATTTCAGCGAGGTCCTTCTCGTTCTCCTGGGGGATCAGCACCGTGGAAATGCTGCCGCGATGCGCGGCGAGCAGTTTCTCTTTCAGGCCGCCGATCGGCAACACCTCGCCACGCAGAGTGATCTCGCCGGTCATCGCGACATCGCTCCGCACCGGCACGCCGGTCAGCGCCGAGACCAGCGCAGTACACATACCAACGCCCGCGCTCGGGCCATCTTTCGGCGTTGCGCCTTCCGGCACATGTATGTGCACATCGTGCTTCTGGTGGAACTCCGGATCGACGCCGAGCACGTCCGCACGGCTGCGCACGACAGTCATCGCGGCCTGAATCGATTCGGTCATCACTTCGCCGAGCTTGCCGGTGTGCGTCAGCTTGCCTTTTCCGGGAACGACCGCCGCTTCGATGGTCAGCAACTCACCGCCAACCTCGGTCCACGCAAGCCCTGTGACCTGGCCGATCTGGTCGTTCTCCTCCGCCTTGCCGAATCGGTACCGCCGGATGCCGAGATACTTCTCGATGCTCTTCGGCATCACCGTTACCCGCGTCGTGCGTGGCTTCAGCAACAATTGCTTCACAACCTTGCGGCAGATCTTCGAGATTTCGCGTTCGAGGTTCCGCACCCCGGACTCGCGTGTGTAGTGCTGGATGATATCGAGCACCGTGCTTTCGGTGATCCGCAACTCGCCCGACTCGAGACCGTTTTCCTTCATTTGCTTCGGGATGAGGTAGCGGATCGCAATATTCAGCTTCTCATCCTCGGTGTAGCCCGGTATCCGTATGACTTCCATCCGGTCGAGAAGCGGTGCCGGAATATTCAGGCTGTTCGCCGTGCACACGAACATCACGTCCGACAGGTCGAAATCGACCTCGAGATAGTGATCCTGGAACGTCGCATTCTGCTCGGGATCCAGCACTTCGAGCAGTGCGGAGGACGGGTCGCCGCGAAAATCCATCGCCATCTTGTCGACTTCGTCGAGCAGGAACAGTGGATTGCGTACCCCGACCTTGCCGAGATTCTGGATGATCTTCCCGGGCATGGAGCCGATGTACGTGCGCCGGTGCCCGCGGATCTCAGCCTCGTCGCGTACGCCGCCCAAGGACATGCGCACGAACTCGCGGTTCGTCGCGCGGGCGATCGACTGCCCCAGCGAGGTCTTGCCGACGCCCGGCGGGCCGACCAGGCAGAGTATGGGACCTTTCAGGGTCCTCACGCGCTGCTGCACAGCCAGGTACTCGAGGATACGTTCCTTGACCTTCTCGAGCCCGTAGTGATCTTCTTCCAGTACCTCTTCGGCACGCCTCAGGTCTTTCAGCACCTTCGAGCGCTTTTTCCAGGGTGCCTTGAGCAGCCAGTCGATGTAGTTACGCACGACCGTGGCTTCGGCCGACATCGGTGACATCAGCTTCAGCTTGTTGAGCTCCGAGGTCGCCTTGTCCTTCGCTTCCTTGGTCATCCCGGCCTTTTCGATGCGTGCCTCGAGGTCGGCGACTTCGTTCGGTGTATCCTCCATATCGCCGAGTTCCTTCTGAATGGCTTTCATCTGCTCATTCAGGTAGTACTCGCGCTGGCTCTTTTCCATTTGCTGCTTTACACGGCCGCGGATGCGCTTCTCGATCTGCAGCACGTCGATTTCGCCCTCGATGATGCCGAGAATCTGCTCGAGGCGGGTCTTCACGTCCTGGACTTCGAGGATGCGCTGCTTCTCAGACAATTTGAGCGCCATGTGCGCCGCCACGGTGTCGGCGAGGCGCCCCGGCTCGTCTATGCCCGACAGCGATGTGAGGATTTCGGGCGGCACCTTCTTGTTCAGTTTTACGTACTGCTCGAACTGGGAAATGATCGACCGTACGAGCACATCGATTTCGCGCTCGTCGTGCCGTTCGTCCTCGCCGAGAATGGAGATCGCCGCGTGGAAGTAGTCACCGACCGACATGCGGTCGATCAGGGCGCGCTCGCCGCCCTCGACCAGCACCTTGACCGTGCCATCCGGCAACTTGAGCAGCTGGAGGATCGTCGCGAGCGTGCCAACCTCATATAAATCAGAGGGTTGCGGATCATCGAGATCCGCCTTTTTTTGCGCGACCAACAGGATGCGCTTACCCCTGTTCATCGCCTGGTCGAGCGCCACGATCGACTTGTCACGGCCCACGAACAGCGGGATCACCATGTGCGGATAGACGACGACGTCGCGGAGCGGCAGCACGGGAATGCTGGAGTCGTCGTAGTCGTCGTCGTGCGTGGGAATCAGCTCTTGATCGGACAACTCAAGCACCTCGTCGTTAAGCTCATGCGAAGTCTACGGACATGCGTCCGCCAGACCCTGGTTCAAGTTGTGCGAGCGGAACTCAAGCGCCGTCTGAGCCGGTAGCTCTTGCGGGCGGCTTTTCTATACTGACTGTCGGCGGCTCCTCCGACTCATAGATCACATACGGCTTGGTTTCACCGATAACGACAGACTCGTCGACCACGACTTTCCTCGCATTGGTCGTCGAGGGCAAGTCGTACATCGTGTCCAGCAGTACATTCTCGAGTATGGTCCGGAGGCCGCGGGCGCCGGTCTTGCGCTCCATGGCTTTCTTTGCCACGGCGCGCAATGCGTCGTCACGAAATTCGAGCTCCACATCTTCCATGTCGAACAACTTGCGGTACTGCTTGGTCAGCGCATTCTTGGGTTCGAGCAGGATCTGGATCAGGGCCGGCTCGTCGAGCTCCTCGAGCGTCGCGACCACCGGAAGTCGGCCGACGAACTCGGGAATCAGCCCGTAGCGAATCAGGTCTTCCGGCTCGACATCGTGCAACAGCTCGCCAATATTGCGTTCCCTCTCCGTGGACTTCACTTCTGCCACGAAGCCTATGCCACTCTTCGACGAACGGTTGACGATGATCTTGTCGAGCCCTGCGAATGCGCCGCCACAGATGAACAGAATATTGCTCGTATCCACCTGCAGGAACTCCTGCTGGGGATGCTTGCGGCCGCCCTGGGGCGGCACGGATGCAATTGTGCCTTCGATCAGCTTCAACAATGCCTGCTGCACACCCTCGCCTGACACATCGCGGGTGATCGACGGGTTATCGGACTTGCGGGAGATCTTGTCGATCTCGTCGATGTACACGATACCGGTCTGTGCCTTTTCGACATCGTAATCGCACTTCTGAAGCAGTTTCTGGATAATGTTCTCGACGTCCTCGCCGACGTAACCTGCCTCGGTCAGCGTCGTCGCATCCGCGATGGTAAAGGGGACGTTCAGCAGGCGCGCCAGCGTCTCCGCGAGCAGCGTCTTCCCGCAGCCGGTCGGCCCGATCAGGAGAATATTGGATTTCGCGAGCTCGACATCGTCTTTCGAGCGCTCGGACAGGCGATCGTTGAGTCGCTTGTAGTGATTGTAAACCGCGACCGCGAGCACCTTTTTCGCACGCTCCTGGCCGATCACGTACTCGTCGAGGATGTCTTTGATCTCCGCCGGCTTCGGAAGCTTGTCCCGGCCCGGCTCACCGGAGTCCTCGAGTTCCTCGCGAATGATGTCGTTACAAAGCTCGACGCACTCGTCGCAGATGAAGACGGCCGGACCCGCGATCAGCTTGCGTACCTCGAGCTGGCTTTTGCCGCAAAAAGAACAATAGAGCCGTTTTCCGTCTTCGTTCTTGCCGCGGGTATCGTCACTCATCCAGTGTGTACCTCTGTTCCTAAAATCAGTCTGTTACGACTTGATTGTGTATATAACATGGGCAATTCGGGGGTGCAAAGAACGTAGTCTCAGACCGGGGGAGACCTAAGTTTACCAGCTGTGCACAAAAAGGCCGAAATCAGCGGGGTTTGGCCTTGGGAATCTCCGTTCGCCGCTCCAGCACCTTGTCGATCATGCCGTATTCGACCGCGGCCTCGGCACTCATGAAGCGATCCCGTTCCAGGTCCAGCTCGATCTGCTCGATGCTCTGGCCCGTATGCCGGGACATAATGTCATTCAGGCGCGCTTTCAACTCCAGCACTTCCTTGGCGTGAATGCTGATATCGGTCGCCTGGCCGTGGTAACCGGCCGACGGCTGGTGAACCATGATGCGCGAATGCGGCAAAGCGAAGCGCTTGCCGTTCTTGCCCCCCGCCAGGAGTAACGCGCCCATGCTGGCGGCCTGGCCGACGCAAATCGTCGAAACGTCGCATTTGATGAACTGCATCGTGTCGTAAATCGAAAGGCCTGCGGTCACCGCGCCACCCGGCGAATTGATGTACAGGTGGATGTCCTTGTCCGGGTTCTCGGACTCGAGGAAGAGCAGTTGCGCGACCACGAGGTTGGCCATCTGGTCTTCGACCTGCCCGACGATGAAAACCACCCGTTCCTTCAGCAGCCGGGAATAGATGTCGTAGGCACGCTCGCCCCGAGCCGTCTGCTCGACAACCATCGGGACAAGATTCAATGCCGTTGTACTCATAGGATTCTGCCTGTGTCTGGTGACCTGCCAATAATCTCACGAATTCAGGTTGGCGGCTTCATGTAGTCGGCGAACCGGACCTTACGGCTCGAAATCTTGCCGTGCTCGACGAGCCAGTCGACCGCGACCTGTTCGAGTGCGGCGGGCTCGATCTGCCGCCTGATATCGGGGCTCTTCATGTACATCTCAACCATCTCGCCGGAACTTTCGTATCCGGCACATAACTCTTCGATATGGGCACGGAGGCGGTCCTCGTCGAGGGTGAGCTTTTCATCGACGATCAGCTGCCGGAGCAGCAAACCGAGGCGAACGCGCTTTTCCGCGGCTTCGGCAAAATTCTCAAGTCCCGGCGCCTTGCTGTGATCCTCGATACCCAGACGGTGCATCGCATCATGCTGCATCGAGTGCATCTCCTGGTGCTTCAGCGTCCGCGGAATTTCCAGCGGATTGGCGGCCAGCAGGCCCTGCATCACCTGCTCTCGCAGGTCGGTCCTTACCTTGCCCCGCGCCTCCCGTTCCATGTTTTCCCTGACATCCTGACGGAACCGCTCGAGGCCGCCCTCGGTGACGTTGAAACTCTCGGCAAACGCGTCGTCGACCTCGGGAAGTGCCTTCTCCTCGACACGGTGCACCTTGATGTCGAAATCGACCTTCTGGCCCTTGAGGTCCTCGGCGTGATAGTCCTTCGGGAACTTCACCTTGATCGATTTTTCGTCGCCCGGCTTGAGGCCCGCCAGGCCGTTCTCGAAGTCCGGGAGCATCTGTCCCTGCCCCAGCACGACCGGTACGTTCTTGCCGGTACCGCCCTCGACAGGTTCCCCCTTCAGCGTTCCGGTGAAATCGCAAACGACACGGTCGCCGCCCCTGCTCGCGCGATCGACGTCGTTCCAGGTGGCTTTCTGCTCCCGCAGCTTCTCGATCATCGCGTCGACATCCGGGTCCTCGATCGCGATCTCCGGTTTCTGGACCTTGATCTTGTCGAGATCCTTCAGCCGCACCTCGGGCATGACTTCGAGCGTGGCCACATAGGCGAAGCGCTGGCCATCGTCGTCCTGCTCTTCGATCATCGGTGCGCCGGCCGGGTGCAGGTTCTCCTGCACGACCGCGTCGGTGTAGCTCTTCTGCATCAGGTCGGCCAGGACTTCCTGGCGGATCTGCTTGCCGTAACGCTGCCGAACGACCTGCGGCGGCACTTTGCCGGGACGGAAGCCCTTGATCTTTGCGCTTTTACCGACCGACTTCAGGCGGGAGTCGACCTCACGCTCGACGCGCTCGATCGGGAGTTCGACGCGCAGCTTCCGCTCCAGGGCGCCCGTCGATTCAACTGTGACCTGCATTTTCAATGATCCTCATGGCCGCCGCCGACAGAGCCAGGCCGTCGTCGAAAGTCAAAATTCTTATATTTTTCAGTGGTTTATGTGATCTATCAGGAGGCGGCGAACTGGTGCGAAAGGAGAGACTCGAACTCTCACGGGTTGCCCCACTGGCACCTAAAGCCAGCGCGTCTACCAATTCCGCCACTTTCGCCTCATCCAGGGTACGGGGGGCGGAAATCCTGGCAAAAAACCGGCCGTCCCGTCCAGCCGGCGCATTATAGTAGGAGCGCGCCATGCGCGCGACCCCGTCGTTGTTCGAGCGCGCCATGCGCAACCCGGTCGCTGTAGGAGCGCGCCATGCGCGCGACCCCGTCGCAGGAAATTCCCCGCGGTTCAAACCGCCGTCACAGCCCGCACGACCGGTTCCCGGTAACATCCCGGGCCCGCGCGTCATCGGGCCGCACCTATGGCACTCATACACCCATGAAAGGCCGCCTCCTGCTGGCCTTGTTCGCGCTGCCGTTTGCCCCTCCCGGGACTCGAGCGAGCGCAGCCGGGGAGCCCCGCCGGAGGTCCAGGCGGCTTTCTACGATGAGGCGGTGCGTGACCGTGTCCGGAACAGCGCTGCGAGCGACTACCGGATCGTAGGGATCGGCCGGGACGGACAGCGGATCGTCCTCGGTGAACATTTCGCCGGCGTCGGCGAAGTCAGTGCGGCGCAGCGACTCCTGGAACGCGAGCTCGGACTTCGGGAGCGGGAGACAGACGGACCGCCGCGACTCGACACGGCATTCTTCGACCGCCAGCGGATGCCCGAGAGATAAAGCCAGGATTGGTGGGCCCCCGGGGACTCGAACCCCGAACCAAAAGATTAAGAGTCTTCTGCTCTACCAATTGAGCTAGAGGCCCGTGTGATGTCGGTACAGGAGTTGGGGTGGACGATGGGACTCGAACCCACGACGACCGGGATCACAACCCGGGGCTCTACCAACTGAGCTACGCCCACCATGGTTTCCTGAAACTTTTTCCTGCTCCGATGTTAAACGGTTTCGAACTGGTGCGCCCGGCAGGACTTGAACCTGCAACCACCGGCTTAGAAGGCCGATGCTCTATCCGGTTGAGCTACGGGCGCTTCCTTTTCCAGCCTGCTGTCCCAGCACTATTGACTTGAACCCCTGGTCGGGGCAGCAAGATTCGAACTTGCGACCCTCTGCTCCCAAAGCAGATGCGCTACCAGGCTGCGCCATGCCCCGTCGCCGGAGTTCCTGTCCCCTGCACCGGGCCAAGGCCCGGGTGCGCGGGGGCCGAATGATACGGTCGGGGTCCGGGGCAGTCAATTGAGGGGCTAGCGCGCCGTGGCCGGCTGACGGCAACCTGCAGGGCAGTCTGGTATCTTGCAGTACTTTGCTCCCGAGGGAATCCCGCTCATGAAACCTGTTGCGACTGCCCTGCTGCTGTGTTGTGCCGCTATCGCCGCCAATACCGCCAATGCCGCCGATCCCATCCCGGCCCACCCGCGCGTGGACATCGTGACCACCGAGGGCACGATCAGGCTCGAACTCGAGACGAAGCAGGCACCGAAGACAGTGGCGCATTTCCTCGAGCTCGTCGACGCTGGCTTCTATGACGGCCTGATATTTCACCGTGTGATTGCCGGCTTCATGATCCAGGGCGGCGGCTACACCCCTGGGCTCGAACTTCGCGAAGACGACCAGAGTATCGCCAACGAGTCCGGCAATGCGATGAGTAACGCACGCGGCACGATCGCAATGGCGCGGACCGACGATCCGCACTCGGCCAATTCGCAGTTCTTCATCAACCTCGTGAACAATGATCGTCTCGACCCGCAGAAAGACCCCGTGCAAGGCCGTTGGGGCTACACGGTATTCGGCTACGTGACCGAGGGCATGGAGGTCGTCGACAAGATTGCCGCCGTGCAGACCTCGCCCCAGGGAGAACAGCCGAACGCACCGGCAGTGCCGATCGTCATCAAGAGCGCCACGCAGGTCGACTAGGCCCCTTAAGATGTCGATCCTGTTCATCTCCGACCTGCACCTCGACGCGGAGCAGCCCGGGATCGGCGCACAGTTCCTCGCCTTCCTTGAGAACGAGGGGCGCCAGGCCGATGCACTTTATATCCTGGGCGACCTGTTCGAGTCCTGGATCGGGGACGACGACCCGAACCCGCACTACGCCGCGATGAAAGCGGCGATCCGGCAACTGGCCGAAAGTGGCGTGCCTGTCTATTTCATCCACGGCAACCGCGACTTCCTGGTCGGCGAGACCTTTGCGGCCGAAACACACCTGGCGCTCCTGCCGGACCCTTGCGTCGTCGACCTGTACGGTACCCGCGTCCTGTTGAGCCATGGCGACGCGCTGTGCACCGACGATTTCGAATACCAGCAGGTGCGGGCGATGACCCGAAACCCGGTATGGCAGTCGATGATGCTCGCAAAGAGCCTGGCCGAGCGTATCGGTATCGCGGCGCGCGCCCGGGCACAGAGCCGCGAGCGAAACGCCCTGTTGCCGGAAGCCATCATGGACGTGAACCAGGAAGCCGTCGAACGGGCGATGCGAAGCCAGGGCGTCTGCGTGCTTCTGCACGGCCATACGCACCGGCCGGCGGTGCATGAATTCGAACTCGATGGCAAACCGGCCACCCGCATCGTGCTCGGCGACTGGTACGAGCAGGGGAGCGTCGTGCGCTGGGATGCGGACGGCTTTGAGCTCGCCGTACTGCCGCGAATGTAGGAGCGGGCCATGCCCGCGATTCGATTCGGCCGCGAACCTATCGCGCGCGCGGCGCGCTCCTACGCCGGCACTCCGCTGTGGAAGCGAAACTGCGGGTCCGGCTCGCGGACGAGGCGGGACTCCAGCGCCTGCAACTCGGTGAGGCGTTGCTCGAAGACGCCGTCGGCCGGGTCGCATTCCGCCCGGGCCAGCGAGAGGTATTGCTCGAAGTGACGAGCCTCGGATGCGAGCAGCCCTGCGTAAAAACGGCCGATCCTGCCGGGCAGCCGGGGTGCGATGCGCGCGAATCGCTCGCATGAGCGTGCCTCGATGAGAGCACCGACGAGCAGCAGGTCCAGCAGGTGCTCCGGCTCACCGGGGCGCACGGCGGCCCGGAGTTCGCCGGCGTAGCGCGAGGCCGTCAGGCGCTCGAATCCGACCCCGGTCTCGTCCATGAGCGTGCGCACCTGCTCGAAATGCCGCAGTTCCTCCCGCGCGAGTCGCGACATGCGTTGCGCGAGGAGGAGACGATCTGGGTAACGGTACAGGAAGCCGAGCGCCGTCGATGCCGCTTTCAATTCACAATTCGCATGATCGAGCAGCAGCTCGGGCAGCCGAATGACGGCCTCGTCCACCCACGCAGCAGGCGTCGGCACGGCGAGCAAGGCGTCGATCGCCGCGGGCACGCTTACAGCCATTCGAGAATCTCCGCGGCCGTTTGCAGGCGATCCTCAGGTTGCTTGGCCAGCATCATGTTCATCACGGCCTGGTACTGGGCGAGACGCGACGGCAACAACGGAACCGGCGACTTCGCGTGCTTGTAGATGATGCCCATCGCGGTATCCGCAGAGTACGGCTTGTCGCCCGTCAGCATCTCGAAAAATATGACGCCGAGGCTGTAGATGTCACTGCGCGCATCGGCACCGTTCCCGTGGCCCTGCTCCGGACTCATGTAATACGGCGTACCGAAGATCTCGCCGCTGTCCGTCAGCGCCATCGTGAGACGCATGCGCTTTGCCAGCCCGAAATCGATCAGCGCAACGGAGTCATCACCGCGCAACATGACGTTGGCCGGTTTCAGGTCCCGATGAAGGATACCGACGGCGTGTATCCCGGCTATGGCGCTCACGATCTGGCGAAAATAGCGGACGGCCACAGCCGGCGCCATGCGCGCAGCGATCCTCCGTTTCAGGTCTCCGCCGTCGAGGTATTCCATTGCGATGTGCGCATGGTCGTCGCTGACGCCGAGATCGAAAATGCGAACGATATTGGGGTGCTCGAGTTCCGCAATGAGTTCGTATTCCTGCAGGAAGCGATCGAACGCACCGACACTGTCCGACGCATCCGGTATTTGCCTAAGCACCTTGAGCACCACGAGGCCGCCCGTGGATTCATGCTCTGCGAGATAGACCGATGAGTGACCGGTTGCATGGAGCTTGCGAAGGTAACGATAGCCCCGAATGAGCGGGCTGACACCGGTGCGCAGGTCGCCGACAAAGAGATTGTCCGTCGAAGCCGTCGTCCGGTGCTCGGACAGAATATCGGTGACCCGCACCACGAATGCACTGTGGCGTATCGCGGTGCGTGGGAAAAAAGCGGCGGCTCCTGAAGCCTCCGCCGACGCCCTGTCGCTGTCGCGGCCGAAGAAAACGACGGGTGGAAAGTTGGCTGTCCGGGTAAACCGGCTCAGGGTTCCGAGCCCGTCTCGCTCGCCGAGCGCGTCGCCGAGAAGAACGACGTCGTTTCCCGCCCCCGAGAATTCATCCGGCAGGGAACCGGCCGCGACGGGATCAAAGGCAGAGATCACGGCATCCGGCCAATGGGTCGTGACGTGATGCATGAGGAGCGTGCGAAAATCCGCCTGTGCATCGATGATCATGAACCTGACGCTCATCCGGCTTCGCCGCGCCGGGTCACGGGCTCCCGCGCTGCAGGTTCAGACGCCGGCAACCGCGTGCATACCGAGGCGACGGTCTTCGCGCGCCTGCTTGGCGGCATCGTTGCGGCGTTTCTCCAGATCGCCCAGGTACTCGGCGGTCACGTCAGCCGTGACGTATTCCCCCGAAAAGCAGGAGGTATCGAACTCGGTTATCCCCGAGTGGTCGTGACGCACCGAGCGGATGAGCCCGTGCAGGTCCTGGTAGATCAGGCGGTCGGCGCCGATCAGCTCCTGGATTTCTTCGACGCTGCGCCCGTTCGCGATCAGTTCGGAGGCGGCCGGCATATCGATGCCATACACATTCGGGAACCGGACGGGCGGCGCCGCCGACGCAAAGTAGACTTTGTTCGCACCGGCTTCCCGCGCGAGCTTGATGATCTGGCGCGACGTCGTACCACGGACGATTGAGTCATCGACGAGCAACACGTTCTTGCGCCGGAACTCGAGGTCGATCGCGTTGAGCTTGCGCCGTACAGACTTGGCCCGCTCCGCCTGTCCCGGCATGATGAAAGTACGACCGATGTACCGGTTCTTGATGAATCCCTCGCGGTACTTCACGCCGAGATGGTACGCGACCTGCAGCGCCGCGGTACGGCTCGTATCCGGGATCGGTATGACGACGTCGATATCGTTGTCCGCAAACTCGCGCACGATCTTGCCGGCGAGCTCCTCACCCATGCGCAGGCGCGCCTTGTAGACGGAAATGTTGTCCAGTATCGAGTCGGGCCGCGCGAAGTACACGTACTCGAAAATACAGGGGGTATGCCGCACGTCGCCCCCGATCGCGCGCGAACTGAGCTTCCCATTGTGCTCGATGACCAGGGTCTCGCCCGGCAACACATCTCGCAATCGTTCGAACTGCAGGATATCGAGCGCCACACTCTCGGATGCAACCATGTAGTCGAAACCGCCCTCCGACTCGCGCCTGCCGAGTACGAGCGGCCTTATGCCGTTGGGATCCCGAAACGCGATGACGCCGAAGCCAACGATCATCGCCACGACGGCGTAACCGCCGCTGCAGCGTTTATGGACTGCTTCCACTGCACCGAACACCTGTTCCGGTGTAGGTCGCCCGTTGGACCGAACGTGAAGCTCATGCGCCAGGACATTCAGCAATACCTCGGAATCCGAGGACGTCGCCAGGTGCCGGCGATCCTTTCGGGTGAGGTGGTCCGTGAGCTCATCGTGGTTGGTGAGGTTACCGTTGTGCGCAAGGCAAATGCCGTACGGCGAGTTCACATAGAACGGCTGCGCCTCGGCCGAACGCGCGCCGCCTGCCGTCGGGTAGCGGACATGCCCGATCCCGACCGTGCCCGACAAGCGGAGCATGTGGCGCTGCTGGAACACATCACGCACCAGGCCGTTGCTCTTGCGCTCGGCGAGACCTTCCTCGCCCCATGTCACAATGCCCGCCGCATCCTGGCCGCGGTGCTGCATGACCGTCAGTGCGTCGTACAGTGCCGGTCCGACCGGCTGCTTGCTGACAATTCCAACGACGCCACACATAAGAACGAACTCCGTGTCAGCTCCCGCCCGGGAGCGCCAGTTCCGTCGGCAATTCGACGGGTAATTTTTCCGCCGGGCCATCCGGGGTGATCATGTCGAGCCCCATCGGTGCCATTTCGGCGATCCAGTCTGCGACGACCCCGACGTGCGGAATGAGGGTCGATTCCTGCCACCATGTGTCGTTCGAGAAGCCCGCGAATTCCCCGCCGAGCACGAAAACCGCGAGGAGAATCACACCACGGCCGGCGCCAAACAGGGACCCGAGCAGGCGGTCGGTCCCGGATAACACCGAGATTCGCACCAGCTTCGACAACAACCAGCCGAGCAAACCGCCGACAGCGAGAATCACCGCGAACACCAGGATGCGCCCGAACCAGGTCTGCAGCTCTTCCGAGTCGAGCCACGACGAGGACACCTCCCCGACGGCCGGCCCCAGGTAGAGTGCTGCCCAGATTGCAAGCAGCAAAGCAGAGATGGAGATCGCCTCCTTGATGAACCCGCGAACGAAACCGACAACGATCGAGGTCACAATAGCGACGGCAATGACTATATCGACTATCGGCATTCTTGGAGCGCGGGATATCCAGGCTGGCGTCGGCGGACCCGGACGCAGAGTCTAGCAGAACACTTGGCGCACGCACCGACCAATTGACGCGCGACCGGCGGCCGTGGTCACGGGTGCGGCACGACCTGGCCCTTATGGCCGGCATTCGCGAGGCGCCCGGCCATTGCCTCCGCCGACTGCCGGTCTTTTTGTGGCCCGATACGAACGCGGTGCAACTGCGCCGCTGGTGTGTCGAGCTGGCTCAGGAATGCAGCGAAGCCCTGCCGACGAAGTTCCGCGGCGAGCTTTTCGGCATTCTCCTTGCTGGAAAAGCTGCCGAGCTGCACGGCAAACATTCCGGTGGACGATCCTGGTGCCGGATCGGTCGGGGACGGGCGCACCGGATCTTCCTTGGGCGTCTTGACGGCGGCCGGCTCAGAGTCGGCTGCTTCAGCGGGCGCGGCCTCCTTATTAGGGGGAGCTGCGACTTGCACCTTGCGCTCCGGCGCCGACACCTCGCTCTCGTCAGTGGTCGTCACCTGCGGCGTCCCTGGCATGCCTTGCGCCGGCACGGGTTCGGAGCGATTGCGCTCGAGAACGACAGTCTCGGACTTTCGCTCGTCCTGGCCGGGCAGCGGAACGCGTTCGCTGTACACCTCGCCCTCGGCGGGTGGACCGTCGAGGAACACCGGGACGACGACGACCGCGAGCGCAACGAGAACGGCCGCGCCAATAATGCGTTCTTTCAATGTCCTGTCCATGAACCTGCTTTTCAGCTGCGCGAGTATAGCCCAAGCGCCCGGAGCACGGGACCGACGCTGTAAAAGGAGCCGGTGACCAGAATGCGGCCGCCCGGTTCGCAGAGTTCGCGTGCGACGCTCATCGCGTCGTCGACACCGCGCGCCTCGACGCAGCCGCGATTCGTCGCATTCGCGATGCGTCGGGCGAGTTCGGGCGCCGGAATCGCGCGGGGACTGTTGGCTGAAAAAGCGATCCAGTGATCGACGAGCGGACGGAGCGGATCCACGCAGTCTTCGACGTTCTTGTCGTCGAGCATTCCGAGGATCGCGACCGTCGGCCCTTCGACGAAGCTCTCTCGCAGTCCGTCGGCGAGGATCTTTGCCGCTGCCGGATTGTGGGCGACGTCGAGGAGCCAGCGATGCGTATCGCGCAGCGCCTGCATCCGCCCCGGAATGCTAAGGCCGCGCAAAGCGCCGCTTACCTGGTCGCCGGTGAGCAGGTCCTCGAAGCCGGCGGCTTCGACGAGAGCCAGGACCCCGGCGGCGTTGCCGAACTGGGCACGTCCCGCGAGCGCAGGTTCCGCCAGCGAGTCGAGGCGCATCGTCCTGCCCCACCACCGCCAGCCTTCGTCCGTGACGTCGAAGCCGTAATCGCGCCCGAGCACACGAAGGTCCGCATGGACCTCGTCGGCAATCCGCAGTATGGATTTCGGGACGCTCCGTGCGGCGTAAACCGCCGGACGACGGGGCCGCAGGATGCCCGCTTTCTCGACAGCAATCGTCTCGACGTCCTTGCCGAGCCACTCACAGTGGTCGAGGCTCACGTTGGTAATGAGCGACGCGGCAGGCTCAATCGCGTTCACGGCATCGAGACGCCCTCCCATACCTACCTCGAGCACGCCAATCTCGACGCCACGGGCCTCGAATAGCAGCACGGCCGCGAGGGTTCCGAACTCGAAATACGTCAGGTCGATATCGCCGCGTGTGCGCTCGATGCGTTCGAATGCGTCGACGATGTCGTTATCGGCGACCGGCGCACCGTTGACACGGATGCGCTCGTTGTACGCCAATATGTGCGGAGAGGTGTACGCGCCCGTCACGTAACCTGCCCGCGTAAAGAGATCCTGCAGAAACTCGACCGACGATCCCTTGCCGTTCGTGCCGCCGATGGTGAACACCACCTCGGGCAGTCGCGGCGCGAGCCGGTCGAGCACAGCGGATACCCGCTCGAGGCCCAGTACGATTTCCGTGGGCGATCGCGACTCGAGTCTCGAGAGCCACCCGGACAGGGACATTCCGCCGCTCGGCATGTCAGCCTACGTCGTTACCGGACTCGGGCGGTGCTCGAATTTCGCCAGGAGGCCGGCAATTTCCTCCCGCAGGCGGCGCCGGTCGACGATCATGTCGATCGCCCCGTGGTCGAGCAGAAACTCGCTGCGCTGGAATCCCTCGGGCAGCGTTTCACGGACGGTCTGTTCGATCACGCGGGGACCGGCGAAGCCGATCAGTGCACCCGGTTCAGCGATATTCACGTCCCCCAGCATGGCAAGGCTCGCGGATACGCCGCCGGTCGTGGGATCCGTGAGCACGGAGACATACGGTACGCGGGCACGGCCGAGCGCCGCGAGCGCAGCCGAGGTCTTCGCCATCTGCAACAGCGAAAAAAGGGCCTCCTGCATGCGCGCCCCGCCGCTCGCCGAAAACGAAATCATCGGCATACGGTGTTCGGCGGCGCGACCCGCAGCGCGAGCAAATCGCTCGCCTACCACGGAGCCCATCGATCCGCCCATGAACGAGAATTCGAAGGCCGAGGCCACAACCGGACGCCCGAACAGCGTCCCGGTCACGGCGACGAGCGCGTCCGTTTCACCGGTCGACTTCTGCGCCGCGACGAGCCGGTCACGATAGCGTTTGCTGTCCCGGAATTTGAGTGGATCCTCGGGTTCCAGGTTCGAGGCAATCTCGTTCTGCGAGTCGGGATCGAGGAATGTGTCGAGTCGTTCGCGCGCACCGATACGCATGTGGTGCGTGCACTTGGGACACACATACACGTTGCGCTCGAGCTCATTGCGGTACAGTTGCGCATCGCACTTCGGGCACTTGATCCACACCCCCTCCGGTACCGATCGCGTTCGCTTCTCGGTACTGATCCTCGAGGGCATCAGCTTTTCAAACCAGCTCATGGCGCTATGGTAGGGGCTTGTCCTGACTTATGCCACCGGCCGGAATTCCGAACCCGGTCGGGTAACTCACCTGGATCAGAGTGAGCCCTTGCGGCGGTGCCGCCGCACCTGCCTGCGCGCGGTCACGGCGGGCCAGTATTTCGGCAGGCCAGTCAAGGCTCTGATCGCCAAGGCCGACCGCGACCAGCGTGCCGGCCACGTTGCGTACCATGCGCTGCAGGAACGCATTGGCAACGATATCGATGGTCACAAAATCGCCGTCGCGTTGCACCGCAAGCCGGTGCACCTGCCGCACCGGCGATTTCGCCTGGCAGCCGGCGGCACGAAACGCGGAGAAATCGTGTTCACCGACCAGTTGCTGGGCAGCGCTGTGCATGCGGGAGTCATCGAGAACCGGGTGAACCCACCACGCACGTTGGCGCGACAGTGCTGAACGAGTGAACCGGTTCAGTATGACGTAGCGGTAGTGCCGGCGGGTCGCGGAAAATCGGGCGTGAAAATCCTGGGGAACGGCGTGGACCCAGGTGAGATTGATATCCGGCGGCAGGTTGCTGTTCGCACCCAGGAGCCAGCTGCGAAGACTCCGTCGGCTGTCACTATCGAAATGCGCGACCTGGCCGCTCGCATGGACTCCTGCGTCCGTTCGGCCGGCGCCCTGCACGCTGAGCGCATGGCCGGCGACCGCGCCGATTGCGGCTTCGAGTGCTTCCTGGATACCGGTGCCGATCGCCTGCCGCTGCCAGCCCTGGTAAGCACTGCCGTCATACTCGATCCCCACCGCGAGACGCATGTTCAGTCCGGGCCCCGGGGAAGACGCGGCATCCTGTTACCGCCTCGCCGGTCCCCGATTGCGCCGCGTCAGTGCAGGGAATCGAGCAGTTTTTGCGCCTGCTGCCGCTGCCCGGAATCGCCTTCATCGAGCACCTCTTCGAGTATGCTCCGCGCACCTGCCGGGTCACCCATGTCAACGTAAGCGCGCGCGAGATCGAGCTTCGTGCCGACTTCGGTCATCGTGCGGGCCTCGTCCAGGTCGTCCGACAGGTCCTCGGGTGCGAACGACAGGGTCTCGTCCGTTTCATCGTCTTCGAGGTACGGCCGCCGGTGTTCGACTGTCGCGTCGTCGCGGCGGTGTTCGACCGTCGCGTCGTCGCGGCGCTGCTCGACGGTGTCGCCTTTCACACTCTGCTTCAGCGCCTCCGTCAGGTCGTCGAGATCGAGGTCGACATCGGTGCTGCCAATCGCCGCGAGTTCGCCGGTGGCGTCGTTGTCGCCGGGGTAGGTGCCGGGCGGCAGCGCTTCGGTCTTCGCGAAGTCGAAATCGTCAGCGCCCAACCTTCGGGCCAGCATCGTCTTGTCGTTGTCTCCGATACTCGCGCCGTCGCCGGAATAGGTATTGACCGTGAAGTCCTCGGACAGCACCTGCGTCCGGCCCGTCGCGGCAAGGAGGTCCACATCAATATCGCCGTCCGTTTCGTCCGCCGTCGAGAGCGCCGGATTGACGCCTGTCTCGTCGGGTGCTAGCCGCATCCCGGTCCGGGTGCTCGAAAACTCATCGTCATCGAAGTCGAAGTCGGCCATCAGCCCGGTGTCATTTGCGCTGACCCTGGGGTTCCGGGACGTATCCGAATGTGCGACGACGGCTTCATTTTTGCCGGTCTCATCCAGCGAATCCAGCGCATCCAGCGACGCGAGTTCGGTCGCGTCGTCATCGCCGAGATCCGCCAGTTCCGTTTCGTCGAGCCCGTCGAGCTCGAAGCCGAGATCGTCGAGATCGATCTCGGTGGTCGCGTCGGTGGCGGGGCCTTTGCTCCCGAAACGATTCCGCAGCGTCGGGGTTTCTACGGTGCGGTCTGCGCGCGGCATGTCCACCGTCCCTTTCGTCCCGGTTTCATCGCCAAAAACAAAGTCGAGGCCGTCCTCGTCCCCGTCACCGCCCAGGTCGATGACGTCCTCGTCTACCGCCGTATCTTCGGCGCCGAAGTCCATGTCGAGTGCGCCGGTACCGCCAGCGTCCTCGTCTCCAAACGACAGGTCAACCGCTCTCGTTGCCCCGGCAACGCCGGCGAACAGCGCGTGATCCGGTGCGATCTGCTGGCCCATGATGACGATCTTGTCCCAGTCGTCAGACGCACCGCCGGTGGCCGCATGGAGACGTTGCGCGGCCACGACGAATGCGTCGCGATTGCCCCAGACGAAATAGATCTCGCACAACTTCGTCAGCAGGTCATCGCGATCCGGTTCCGCCTGCAACGCCCCGTTGACGAGCTCGGCAGCCTGATCGTACAGGCCATAGGCCATGTGAAAGTCGGCCTCGGCAATCGGGTCCGACTGGTCGAGATTGACGGCCGTATCACTGCTGAAGGTGTCTTCGAGCGAACCGAACATGCCGGTTTGATCCAGCGTGTCATCAATGGCAGCGGGTCGCGCTACCTGCACCGTGTCCTGTTCGCGGTCACGTTTGCGGAAACCGCCCGTCTGTTCGACGACGACAATGGAGTCCTCGTGCCGGCTCGGGGCCCGCAACGATTCGGTGGCAGCCAGGGTTTCATCCCCCACGTCACCTGCCTCGAAACGGCCTCCCCACGCATCCGGCTCATCGCTGCCGCCGCGACGCATGAACCAGACGAGTATCCCGATGACGATGAGCAGCACGATACCAAGCCATAGCCACATGTTGGTGGCCCAGGCCATCAGCTGGTCCACGAAGGACGGGCCCGACTCGCGGCGCGCGATGGTGGTGGTCGAGTCGGCATCCGCCGGGGTCGCGACCGGCTCATCGACGACGGCCTCCTCGTCCCCAGCCGATTCGACGTCTGCCGCTTCGTCGTCTGCAGATTCCTCTACATCGGGGAACAGGGCGTCTTCCGGCGTCTCGGTGGCGGCTTCGTCGTCGATGAAGGGATCGGCCGTCTCGTCAGCCGGCGGCTCGTAGAGCTCGCCGCGCATCTCGGCCAGTTCGCGGCGCAGGTTCGCGAGCTCGTTGTCCCGGATCTCGATGAGAGCGCGTTGGATCGGAACGTCGGCCGCCTCCAACTCGGCGATGCGATCGAGGATTTCCTGCTCGCGCACGGCCGTCTCGTCGCCAGGCTCGGCAGCCGTCTCGCCGGTGACGCTCGTATCCGGCGCCGTCGTCTCCTCGTCCGGAGGTACCAGCGTCAGGCTCGGGCGGGATTCGGCGTCCGGCGCCGGCACGGGTGGCGCCGTGACCGCTACGCCGCCGCTCCAGGCTTCGTTCTGGCGGAGCGCCTCATTAAAGGCGTCCGTGCGATCGATGCGATAGATGTCGTCAGCGGCCGGAATCCGGAGCTCGGCACCCGCCCGCAGAATATTGATGTTGCCGCCAAAGGCCTCCGGGTTCGCTTCGAAGATAGCGAGCATCGTCTGGTTCATCGTGAGGCGGCTGTCAGGACGGATGCGGCTGGCGATGCCCCACAGCGTATCGCCGCGGACCACCGAGTAGTCGCCGCCGGCCGTCGCCTCGTAGGGTTCCTCGTCGGCCGGCGCCTCAAAAGGTTCCTGCTCGGCAGTCGTTGCCGGTGCGGGTGTCGGTTCCGCCACGCCACTGACCGGCGGACGTGCGGGGGCCGGCGTAGGCGTCGTCGGGGATGCCACAGGGGACTGCGGCTCTGCTTGACGCTCGATGCGACCGCTGTCAGCAGGTTCCGCACGTGCCGGCGCCGTCACCTCGGGCTGTGTCGGCGTCGAGGCCGGGGGTGCGAAGGTCGGCGGGTCGAGCAATACCGTGTATTCCCGCAACATGCGGCCGTTGGCCCATACGGCTTCTACGAGAAACGTCAGAAACGGCTCGGTCATCGGGGTATTGGAGCGTATCCGGATGACGTTGCCGCCCGCGCTTCCGGAACGCACGACTTCGAACACGAGTTCCTGGAGGTAGTACGGGCGCTCGATCCCGTAACGTTCGAAGGTTTCCGCGCTCGCGAGGGACACCTGAAGGGCCTGCACTTCCTCGGCCGAGGCGGCGAGGAGTTCGATTTCCGCGCGCAGCGGCTCGTTCAGCGAAGATTCGATACGTACTTCGCCAAGCCCAAGTGCCCACACCTCGCTTGACAACAGCAACAGGAGCGCAAGCGAACTACGAGTGAGACATCGCGGCATAATGTTATCTCCAAACCCCAGGCACCGAATTTCGGTCCGAAAAACCAACTTTCCCTAGCGGTCAATCGGCCGGTGCGATTGCCTGCGAACTATATCTTATAGATAGTTTTTTGCCAATATTTCAGCTATTTGGACGCTATTTAGAGCGGCGCCCTTACGAATATTGTCGGACACCACCCACAGGTTTATCCCGCGCGGGTGAGAGATGTCTTCGCGAACCCGGCCAACGAAAACCGCATCCTTGCCGGACGCCTCGCTGACGGCCGTCGGATAGGCGCCCTTCGTGACGCCGTCCACGAGGCGTACGCCGGGAGCTTTCTTCAGCAGCTTGCAAACGGCGGCAGCGCTTATCTTCTCGCGCGTTTCGATGTGCACCGCCTCCGAATGCCCGTAAAACACCGGAATACGCACAGCGGTTGCGTTCACGAGCACGCTGTCGTCGCCAAGAATTTTCTGCGTCTCCCACAGCATTTTCATTTCTTCCTTGGTGTACCGGTTTTCCTGGAACACGTCGATATGCGGTACGGCATTGAACGCAATCTGCCGGGCATCCGCTTCGAGCTCGAGCGGCTTGCCGTTCAGCAACTGCGCCGTCTGCCGCGCGAGGTCCTCGATGGCACCGCGCCCGGCGCCGGATACCGACTGGTAGGTGGCGACGTTGATGCGCTCGATGCCGACGGCATCGTAGATGGGTTTCAGCGCGACGAGCATCTGGATCGTCGAACAGTTCGGGTTCGCGACGATGCCGCGCGTTCGGTAGCCGGCTATCGCATCGGCATTCACTTCCGGGATGACCAGCGGGATGTCGTCCTCGTAGCGGAAATGCGAGGTATTGTCGACGACGATGCAGCCGGCACCGGCGGCCCGGGGTGCATAGTCTGCCGATACCGAGCCCCCCGCCGAGAAGAGGCCGATCTGCACGCCGGAAAAGTCGAACTGCGCAAGGTCCTCCACCGGCAGCGACTTCCGGCCGAAATTCACCGTCCTGCCGAGCGAACGCTCGCTCGCAAGCGCATGGACCTTGCCAACGGGGAACTTGCGCTCCGCCAATATCGAAAGCATGACTTCGCCGACAGCGCCCGTGGCGCCGACGACGGCAACATTGAAAGAATCTGGCATCGTTCCTGTGTAGTCCTTCGCTGGGGCTGTGGCGGGCGAAGCCCGATTCGGGCAATTCCCCGACGCGCCGCTCCCCGTCAATGCGACATATTCCCGTTAACGCGATGTTATAACAGGTGTCGAGGATTGCACGTCCGCATTCTGTGCGCGGTGTCGCAAATAATGATCAATGAGCACCAATGCGACCATCGCTTCCGCGATCGGGGTCGCGCGCAGCCCCACGCAGGGATCGTGACGTCCCTTGGTGACGATGTCGGTCTGATTTCCGCTGCTGTCGATCGTTTTCCCTGCAACCGACACGCTGGACGTGGGCTTCAGCGCGATACTCGCCAGTATGTCCTGACCGGAGGCGATGCCGCCCAGCGTACCGCCGGCGTCGTTCTTGCTGAAACCCGTCGTCGACAACTCATCGCGGTGCTGGCTGCCTCGCTGCTCCACGGCCGCAAAACCGGCACCGATCTCGACACCCTTCACCGCGTTGATGCTCATCAGTCCCTTGGCGAGGTCGGCTTCCAGCTTGTCGAAGACAGGCTCGCCCAGACCGACCGGCACACCGCGGGCGAGGATACTGATCTTCGCCCCGATCGAGTCGCCGTCGGCACGAAGCGCATCCATGAAGGCCTCGAGTTCCGCTATACGGCCCGGGTCCGCGCAGAAAAACGGGTTGTCGTCGACGATGGCGAGGTCCGTGCCGGCGAGGCGAATGGGGCCGAGCTGGGACAGGTAGCCCCGGATCTCGATGCCGAGGCGTTCCCTGAGGTACTTGCGGGCGATCGCGCCGGCGGCGACCCGCATCGTCGTTTCGCGCGCCGAGGAGCGGCCCCCGCCACGATAGTCGCGGATACCGTACTTCTGCTGGTAGGTGTAGTCGGCGTGGCCGGGCCGGAACTTGTCCTTGATGTCCCCGTAGTCGTGTGAGCGCTGGTCGGTGTTTTCGACCAGGAGACCAATCGGCGTCCCGGTGGTGCGGCCTTCGAAGACACCCGACAAAATCTGTACCCGATCGGGCTCGTTGCGTTGCGTGGTATGGCGGGACCGGCCGGGACGGCGGCGGTCGAGATCGCCCTGGATATCCGCCTCCTCGAGTTCGAGGCCCGGCGGGCAACCGTCGACGACGCAGCCCAGGGCGCGACCGTGGCTCTCGCCGAAGGTCGTCACTGTAAACAGGTGACCGAAACTGTTTCCCGACACGCTCAACCTTCCCCGATTGCAAGCAAATCTTTCTTCGTCAACAGGAATACACCCTGCCCCCCATGCTCGAACTCGAGCCAGACGAATGCAAGCCCGGGATAACGGCTTTCCAGAGCTGGCTGGCTGTTGCCGACTTCGCACACCAGGACCCCGCCCGGACGAAGAAAGCGCGCCGCATCATGCAGGATCGTTTCGACGGAGGCCAGACCATCGGCGCCCGCGGCAAGTCCGAGCTCGGGCTCGTACCGGAATTCCGGGCTGAGCGCGGCCATGTCAAGCGCGTCGACGTAGGGCGGGTTGCTGACGATGAGATCGTATTGCCTGCCCTCGAGCGCGGCAAAAAAATCCGACTGCACGAGCGCTACGCAATGCTTGAGCCCGTGCCGCTCGACGTTCACGGCCGCGACCGCGAGTGCATCGGCAGAGATATCGACCGCATCCACGCTCGCCTCGGGGAAGGCAACGGCCAGGGCGATGGCGATACAGCCGCTGCCGGTACCGAGGTCGGCAATGCGCCGTACGGCGGCGGGGTCCACCCAGGGCGCAAATTGGCCCTCGATCAGCTCCGCAATCGGCGAGCGCGGCACCAGTACGCGTTCATCGACGTAGAACGGCAGGCCGGCGAACCAGGCTTCGTTGACGAGGTATGCCAGCGGTATGCGCTCCGCGATGCGTCTCTCGAGCAGCGCATCGAGCTTTCGCATTTCGTCATTTGTGACCGGTCGGCGATACGCCGCCGCGGCATCGCCGTGATCGAGGCCCAGCGTTGCGAACACGAGCCAGGCCGCCTCGTCCAGGGGATTGTCGGTCCCGTGCCCGAAAACGAGTCCGGATGCGGACAAGCGCCCGGCGAAACTCCGAATCACGCGATCCACGTTGCGGTCGCCGGTCGCCGGCATGATCCCTGTACGCTCGTAGCCTTAAGTACCGGATTATTTCACGGCACGCGGAGCGCCGGAACCCGGGTGTGCTATAGCCGCCGGGAATCGTTAGAATTGAGCGCCCGACTCTTCTATACGTCGCCTCGCTAAGGCCCCCGCCCACGATGCAAGTGAAAAACCTCCTCATTGCCGTCGCGCTCGGCGTGGCGCTTGCGGCCGGCATCGTCGTTGCGCTGCGTCAGGCAGACGACGCGGCCACGCCGCTCACCGCCACTGTGCTGCCTGCGCCCGCTGCACTGCCTGCATTCCGGCTTGTCGATGACGACGGCAAGGACGTCGGCCCGGAGGTTTTCGAGGGGCACTGGAACCTCGTTTTTTTCGGCTTCACGCAATGTCCCGACGTGTGTCCGCTCACCCTGCAGACGCTCTCGCAGGCACGACGCGACCTCGAGGCCGCCGGTCAGTCGCCGCTGCCCCGCATCGTGCTCGTGAGCGTGGACCCGGAACGCGACACGCCGGAACGACTGAAGGCTTACGTGGACAGCTTTGGCAGCGGCAACCTCGGCCTTACGGGTGAAACCGCGGAAATCCGGCGGCTGACCGATGCGCTCGGCATCTGGTTCGCCAGGGTCGGTGACGATTCGGATCACTATGGGGTCGATCATTCCGCTGCCGTCATCGTCATCGGACCCGACGGCCGCTATCGCGCGGTCTTCAGCGCGCCGCACGAAGCGGGGGCCTTTGTACGGGACCTCCCGTTGCTGGCAGCCCTGTGAGTGCGCGCTTACTGGCATTGGGTGCAGCCGGCTGGGTCCTGGCTGCCTGCGGGACTGCAGGGCATGCGCCGCTCGTCGCGCAGGATGTCCGCTTTGTCGAGCCGCGGCCGGGAACGTCGATGGCTGCCGCGTACCTGACCCTCACGAATGCCGGCGACGAAGCGCTGACGATCACCGCCGTGACGAGCCCGCAGTTTGACAGCGTGGACCTGCACGAGAGCCGGGTAGAGAACGGCGTCGCCCGGATGCGCCCATTGCAATCGCTGGTCCTCGCGGCCGGGGCGACGGAACGACTGGAGCCCGGCGCCCGGCATCTCATGCTGCACGGCCGCCGGGACGACGCCGGAGCCGACGTTACCCTGCAATTCTGGTCCGGCGAGACACTGCTCCTTGCGGTCGCCGCGCCGGCCGACACCGGGGATTGACGTGGCGGGCCGCCTGTTCGTCCTGCTTCAGTACCTGCTGCCGCGCTATGCACTGACGCGACTCGTTTACCGGATCGCGCGGATCCGCTGGCGGCCCCTGAAGGACGCGTTGATTCGCGGCTTTTCGCGGCTCTATGACATCAACCTTGACGAGGCCGCCGGGCGCACGCCCGTCGACTACCCGACGCTCAATGCGTTTTTTACGAGGGAACTTGCGGCAGGCATGCGGCCGGTCGACACGGCACCGGGCACCATCGTGTCCCCCGTCGACGGCTACGTCAGCGCGGCCGGCCCGATTGAACGGAACAGCCTGTTCCAGGCCAAGGGACTCGATTACTCGCTGGAAGAGCTCTTTGCCGTTGATCTCGACGATGCCGGGGCGTACCGGAACGGCCGGTTCGCGACGCTGTATCTTGCGCCGCACAACTATCACCGGGTCCACATGCCGGTCGACGGGGAGCTCGTCGCCGCCCACTACGTGCCCGGCGATCTCTTCAGTGTCAACGCCGCGACGGTCTACCGTCTGCGCGGCCTGTTTCATCGCAACGAGCGCCTGAACCTGCATTTCCGGACCGCGCACGGGCCGATGGCCGTACTGATGGTCGGCGCTCTCAACGTGGGATCCATCACAACACCCTGGACGGGCGAGATCCGCCCGTCCCGGCGCGGGATCGTCGAGGTACAGGAGCTCGGCGATGCCGCCCGGACGCTCAGGAAGGGAGACCTCCTCGGCTGGTTCAACATGGGGTCCACGGTCGTGCTCCTGCTGCCCCCGGGTGCTGCAACGTGGGACGACGGGCTCGTGCCGGAGGCACCGGTCCGCATGGGCGAGCGCATTGGCAGCTTCGCGGTCCCCGATGGGTGACTGGCGCCCCACCGGGGACGTCAATGCCGCACGCCGCAGGGCGGAACTGCTGGCCCGCATCAGGGACTACTTCCGTTGCCGGGACGTGCTGGCGGTGGACACGCCCATCCTCGGGACGGGCACGGTGACCGATCCCAACATCGAGAGCGTCGCCGTGGGGCGTGCCGCCTGGCTCCAGACCTCGCCGGAATATTTCATGAAGCGTCTGCTTGCGGGGGGCTACCCGGACATCTACGCGATTGCGCGCGTGATTCGCGCTGGCGAGACCGGCCGTCGGCACCTCGCGGAATTTACCCTCGTCGAGTGGTATCGGCGCGATTTCGGCTTGGAGGCCATCATCCAGGATACGCTGGCCCTGACCCGGCACGTCATCAAAGGGCGATTCGACGCGCCGGCAGAGATCATCGACTACGCCGAGGCCATGCGCCGCCACGTGGGTGTGGATCCCTTCGATGCAGCGGTCGCCGACCTCGCCCTCGCTGCAAACGCGGACGCGCGGCTACGTCAGGCACTGGATGACGACCGCGATGCCTGGCTTGACCTCCTCATGGCAACGGTCGTCGCGCCCCGTTTCCCTGCCGGCCGCCTGACGGTCGTGCGCCACTATCCGGTAGGCCAGGCTGCCCTCGCACGCCGCTGCCCGATGAACCCGACGGTCGCGGATCGTTTCGAGCTTTTCGCCGGCGATCTCGAGCTTGCCAACGGCTACGTCGAACTGACCGATCCGGCCGAGCTGGCCGCGCGCATGGACGCCGATCTTGCTGTACGGGCGCAACGCGCGCGATGCGCCGTGCCCCGCGACCGGCGCCTGCTTGCGGCGATGGAAGCCGGCCTGCCCGACTGCGCCGGTGTCGCACTGGGCCTCGAACGCCTGCAAATGCTAGCCGACGGCAGCGACGACATCAGGAATGTGGTGACCTTTGGAGACCCGGCATGACCGATATCGACTATGCGCTGCTCGAAGCCCAGGCCGTGGCACTCACCGACGGCGAACCCGACCTGCTTGCGAATTCGGCCAACTTCGTCGCACTGCTCTACCAGGCGCTGAAGGACGTTAACTGGCTCGGCATTTATGTCCTGCGCGGCGACGAGCTGGTGCTGGGTCCGTTCCAGGGTTTGCCCGCCTGTGTACGGATCAGGCTGGGGGCGGGGGTCTGCGGGACAGCGGCGCTAACGCGGGAGACGCAACGGGTACCTGACGTGCACGCGTTCCCGGGCCACATCGTTTGCGACGCCGCCTCCCGTTCGGAACTGGTGGTCCCGCTCGGCGATCACGATCCACTGTTCGGCGTTCTCGACATCGACAGCCCGTCGCTCGATCGCTTCAGCGTGCAGGATCAACGCGGCATCGAGTCGACCGCCGCGGCATGGTGCCGGGCCGCCCTGTCCGGCGGCAGGACTATTTGACGCGAGAGACGTATTCCCGAGACCGGGTATCGACGCGGATTACCTCGCCCTGGTCTACGAACAGGGGCACTCGCACGACGGCACCGGTCGTAAGCTTGGCCGGCTTCCCGCCACCGCTGGCCGTATCGCCCTTCACACCGGGATCCGTCTCGACGATTTCGAGTTCCACGAAATTCGGGGCTTCGACGTGGAGCGGTGAATTATTCCACAGGGTGACCTGACACACGTCGCCGTCGGTGATCCAGTCGGCCGTGTCCCCGACCGCGGCGGCGTCGGCTGCGTACTGCTCGAAGCTGTCAGGCACCATGAAATGCCAGAATTCGCCGTCGGTATAGAGGTACTGCATGTCGGTGTCGACGACATCGGCCGCTTCCACGGACTCCCCGGACCGGAACGTCCTGTCTACGGTCTTGCCGGTCTTCAGGTTTCGGATACGTACCCGGCTGAATGCCTGTCCCTTGCCGGGCTTCACGAACTCATTCTCCACGATGACGCAGGGGTTGCCGTCCATGAGGATTCGTAGCCCGGACCGGAATTCACTGGTGCTGTAACTCGCCATGTCTGATGCCGGCGCGTCGCGCCATTCGCTCCTGATACCCGACCGCCGCGCGGGCGCGCGGCGGCCGGGTATCATACCGGAGTTATGGCGATTTTGTGATCCCTGTCACGACGCCCGAGCCCTGCACGGATAGACTGCATTCAATTAACAGAATACGAGTGCAAAGGAATTGCATTCTATCGGGGCATAGGAATCGGGCTTGGACCGCAGCAACCGCATTTCCATCGCCGTACTGACGGAAAATCCGAACGACGTCGAACTCATCAACGGCACCCTGCGGAGTGCCGGCCACGCCGCCCATTGCCACTGGGTCGACAGCCCGAAAAAGTTTTCGCAGGTACTCGACACGGAACCGGTCGAAGTGATCGTTCTCAATACGGACGCGTACCGCGAGTCGATACGACAGGTCATCAAGCAGAAGGACCCCTACGATCCCGAGGTTCCGGTCATTGCATTGAAAGGCGACGTCAATGAACTCGCCATGCACGATGCGATGCGCGCCGGCGCCGTAGACCTCGTCTCGCTCGCTATGAAAAAGCGCCTGATCGCGGTGGTGTCGCGGGAATTGCGCGCCCTGCGGGCCCAACGCGCGCTCAACTCGACCATCATGTCCGCCTCGAGCTACAAGCAACAGGTTCGCGACCTGATGCAGGCCTCCAACGCGGCAATAGCCCTCGTGCAGGAAGGCATCATCGTGGAGGCGAACGGATCCTGGCTGCGCCTGTTCAAGGCTGCGCGGCCCGAGGAGATCACCGGCATGCCCCTGATGGACAGTTTCGAGGGCGATTCCCATGCCGCCCTGAAGGGCGCGCTCATCGCGACGATCCAGGGCAAATGGCAACCCCAGGAAAAACTCAAGGCCGGCGCAAACCCCGATATCGCGGATGCCGGAAATCTCGAGCTGCGTTTTTCCCGGATCGCATTCGATGGCCAGCCCTGCGTGCAGATCTGCATCATTCCGCCTGAGAAGGCCGTGGAAGAACCGACCAAGCTCGTGCACGACGCGCTGAAGCGAGATCCCACGACCCTGTTTTTCCATCGTGCGCAGTTCCTCGAGCGGCTCGAGAAACGACTGAAGCGCAAACCGAAGACCGGCCTGCACGTTCTCGCCTACATCAAGCCGGACAACTTCCGGCAGATCCGGGACAAGGTAGGCATCATCGACAGCGAGGAACTGCTGGCGCAGTTCTCGGAACTGGTCCGCAAGCGCATGCATCCCCGTGATGTGGCGGGCCGCTTCGAGGGTACTGCCATCACGGTACTCCTGGAACGGGGCAGTGCTCGGGACGGCCAGGTGTGGGCGCAGGAACTGGTGAAACAGGTAAGCCAGCGGACCTTCGAAATCGGTGACAAATCGACATCGATGACCTGCACGGTCGGCATCTGCGGCATGTGCGACCTGTTCGGCACCACCGAGGAGTTCGTAGCGGCCACGGTCGCCGCCCATACGCAGGGCCGCAAGAAAGGCGGAAACACGGCGTCCCTCAGCAGCGCGATCGATGATGACACGAAGCAGCGCGAGTTCGACGCGATCTGGATCAAGCACCTCCGGACAGCGCTCATGGAAAACCGTTTCAACCTCGCCCAACTGCCGATCGCCGGCCTGCGCAGCGATTCGGTGGAAATGTACGACCTGCTGGTACGAATGATCGACGAAAAGGGCAACTCTGTGCTGCCGTCCGAATTCCTGCCCGCAGCGGAACGCAACAACATGATGAAAAATATCGACCGCTGGATGATCAAGGCGGCGATCGACTTCTGCAGCAGCAACGAAGCGGACCGTGTGTTCGTACGCCTGTCCAGGCAATCGATACTCGATACGACGACGGCAGCGTGGATGGAGCAGGAATTCGAGAAACGCGGCTTCGACAGCTCACGCCTCGTGGCGCAGATACCGGAGAAAGTCGCTGCACGGCACATCAAGCAGACCCGCACGCTCGTTGGTGCCTTACGGCGCCTCGGCGTTGCATTCGCGCTGGAACACTTCGGCATCGACCAGAGAAAGTTCCAGATCCTGGATCTCCTGAAACCCGACTACATTAAAATCGACGGCGCGCTGATGCATTCACTGATGACGGATGCGGACATGCAGAACGGAGTCCGCCGTATCGTCGAGGGCGCACAGCAACGGAATATCAAGACCATTGCGGAGCGTGTCGAGAACGCGAATGCTATGGCCGTGCTGTTCCAACTCGGCATCGACTTCATGCAGGGACATTATGTCCACGAGCCTGAAGTCGTGCTCGAGGATTCGGACACCGGCGAGTACAACACCCTGGCGAGCCTGCAGGCGGCAAGCGCAAAATAGCAGCGGTCCAATATCGGGGCGCCGAAAAATGTGACGAAGTTCACAGTCCGCTTGTGCGACTGGGCACTCACGCCGGAGCGAAGACAACCCCTAGAATGTGCCGAGGCTTGGACGCCCGCGTATTGCCACTCCGCGAGACCACATGGACAGGGACGACGCCCGTGACTAACCCGAAATCCTTGCTGCTGCCGGCATTGCTGGCGGCGGGTACCGGCATCGGCGCCTCCCCCGCCCGTGCCCTCGAACTGGGCGAGCTCTTTGTCGATTCGACGCTTGGTCAACCGCTGCGCGCCAGCATTGCCTACGCGCTCGCGCCGAACGAACAACTCGCCGCGTATTGCGTCACCGTGGTCCCGGCAATCGAACACGGCGGCGCACCCGCGGCCGGCAAGGCGCAGGTCAGCGTGGCGAACGGCATGCTGCAGCTGACCGGGGCTGCGGCGATGCGAGAACCTGTCGTGTCGCTCCGCGTCAGCATCGACTGCCCGTACTCACCCCGGCTGGAACGTCAATACACCGTATTCCTCGATCCGGTACTGCCGGAAGCAGCCGTCGGTA
>JBGTLY010000101.1:0-22054 GCA_041743865.1 Woeseiaceae bacterium | reverse complement strand
GCTGCTCGCCGCGGCGCTCACCCTGGCCGGAGTACTCGCCGGCATCGTCGTGATCGCGGCCGGCACCACGGCACAGGAACTCGACAGCTCGACTTTCACGGTGCTTAGGAACGTGACCGCCTGGACCTGGCCGGTGTTCTTCGATGAGGTGCTGACGGCGACGGATGCGATCTTTGCCGGGACCGGTGCGCTGCTGGCCGCTTTCTTTTCGTTCCGCCGGCTTGACCGCCGGGAATTCCAGGCTGTGCGTTTATATGAAGAAGAAAAGGGGACGAAACCTGTTTGACGCCCGCGTGGCGCGCTCCTGCCATCCTGCCGTGTAGGAGCGGCCCATGGCCGCGAAATCTCGCGCGCATGGCGCGCTCCTACTCGAGCACGGACTTGAAAAATTCGCCCTGCATCGTCGGCGTGTAGTCCCAGTCACTGATAAGCTGCGGGCTCCAGCGCGGGTCGAACACCCAGGCCGTCCAGGAAATTCCCTTTTTCGCCATGTAGTCCGTGACCGCTTTGCCGTAACGCTCGTCGGCGATCACCGGGATGTGCGCGCCCGGCGCGTCTGCCGCCATGAAGCCGAACTCTGTGACGAATACAGGATAGGTGTCCGCGACGTAGCCCCAGTCGACGTCCCATTTCTCCTCCCAGGGTTCCTCGCGTTTCTGGGGGTAAGGGTGCGAGACATAGGCGATGCCGGCGAAATCGATTGGGTCGGCCTTTATGTGCTCGAGCGAATAGGCCCAGTCGAAGCCCGCGACCAGGGGAATGATTTCATCGTCGATCTCGTAGAGCATGTAGATGATGCCCTCGATGAAAGCCTTGTATTCGGGCCACGGGAGGTAGCCCATCTCGCCGTAACGATTGGTGGGCTCGTTATAAAGTTCGTAAAACGCGACCGTCGGATTGCCCTTGTATCGGTTTGCCACCAGATGCCAGAAGTAGTTGGTCTCTTCCTGAGTCGTGAGATACAGCGGCCGGTGCGGAATGCCGGTGAGCGGGTTGCCGATGGTGTGCCAGTCCATGATTACGTAGAGGCCGAGTTCGGTCGCCCATCGAACGCCCTGGTCGAGCCATTCGAAGTACCGATCGGCGCCTACTTCCCGCCACCAGACCGGATGTACGGGGATACGGACCACATCGGCGTTCCAGCGCTTCGCTGCTTCGAAGTACTCGCGATTCCAGTGCCCCTGCCGATCGAGATGGTACGGGTCGGAAAGCGCCAGCCCGCGAAAGACGCGTGTGTCGCCGGCCGGATCGACGAAGCGATTGCCCTCGACCCGGATCCGCGGCAGCGCAGACTCACTGACCATCGCTTTCGGTGGGTCGCTGAAGGTCTGCTGGGCCAGTGCGGGCACTGCGAGGAGATAAAGCGTCGGGAAGATGAGAAGAAGTAACGGGCGCATCGCTAAACCCCGGATACGTATCAGCGGATTATGGTCGCACAGCTCAGTCCTGCACGCCGAGCTCCCCAAGGACCGCGGCGCGCAAGGACTGTGCTTCCGGACTTGTGAGCTTGCGCGGATGCGGCAGGTCGACAACGAATCTTGCCTGGATTCTTGCCGGCCGGGGTGACAGGACGAGAATGCGGTCGGCGAGGTGGATCGCTTCCTCGACGTCGTGGGTGATCAGCATGACTGTGTGCCGTTCCTCGCTGAGGATACGCAGCAGTTCCTTGCGAATACGCAGGCTCATCAGCGCATCCAGCGCGGAAAACGGTTCATCCATGTAGAGGATATCCGGCTTCACGACCAGGGCGCGCGCGAGCTCCGCCCGCTTGAGCATGCCACCCGACAGCTCGTGCGGGTAGCTGTGCTCGAATCCCTTGAGCCCCACGATCGCTGCGTAATGATCTGCGAGCTTCTCTTTTTCGGTTTGCGCGCGGCCGTTGAGGCCGAAGGTGAGATTCTCCTGCACCGTCAGCCACGGAAACACGGAGCCGTGCTGGGAAATCAGGATGCCGCTGGAGCTTGGCTTCTCGCGTTCCACGCCGTCGATTTTTATCGTTCCGGTATCGGGTCGTGTGAAGCCGGCAACCATACTCATCAACGTCGACTTGCCGCAGCCGGAGGGGCCCACGATCGCGACGAATTCGCCGTCCGCGACGCTGATGTCGACATCAGCGACGACCGTCAGCACGCCGCTCCGTGACGAAAAAGCTTTGCTGACGCCCTCGATCTCGATCTTAGTGCGCATAGCGCCACCTGACGAGCCTGTGCCCTTCGAGCAGTCGCATGATGCCGTCCAGCAGCAGGCCGATGAGTCCGATGATGATCATGCCGGCGATCACGAGGTCATAGCGGTTGCCCGCGTTGCGGGAGTCCATGATGAGATAGCCGAGTCCGCTCCGAAGCGCGATCATCTCCGCCGCGACCACGACGAGCCAGGCGACGCCGAGGCCGACGCGCATGCCGACGAGTATCTGCGGCAGTACGGCGGGGATGACGACCTGCCGGAACAGCGTGTAATTTGATACCCCGAAATTTTCGGCTGCACGCAGGTAACGCCGTTCGATGGTCTGCACACCGACAATCGTCTGGACGATCATCGGGAAAACCGAGGAAATGAAGATCAGGAAGATCGGTGAGGCATTGCCTACGCCGAACCACAGGATCGCGATCGGGATCCACGCAATCGGGGAGATCGGCCGCAGGATCTGGAACAGCGGGTTGAGCGTGAGGTAGGCGCCCCGGACCCAGCCCATCCACAGCCCCAGCGGCACGGCCACGGCAACCGCCAGCAGGAAGCCCGTGGCGACACGATAGAGTGACGAGCCTATGTGCATCCAGAGCGTACCGTCCTCGATGAGTTCCACGGTGCCGGTAACGACTTTCCAGGGCGTGGGAAAGATCACGCTGTCTGTGACTTCGACGCCCACCCACCAGATGGCCAGCAGCAGTCCGATGATCGCAAGTGACGGAAGGACCCGGGTGATTTTGTTCATGCTGCGGCGGCGCCTGGCAGGGCGAGTTGCCGGACGCGCCACCAGAGGCGTGACCACGGGCGTTCCGGGAACGGATCGACGATGATCTCCATCTGGCCGCTCGCGTGTGCCGTACAGGCAAAGGTGTAAGTAGAAGCACTGCTGAACGGCAGCCTGAAACTCTGCCCGGGCATCATCAGCGTAGGTCCGAACATCTGCGGCACCTCATCCAGGTTTTTCAGCACCAGTACGTCGTTGACGCCGAGCGTCAGCCGGATCGTGTCCGGCAGTATCTCGACCGGATCGCCGGACATGCGCGCCGCCCATGTGCCTTCGGGAATTTCGAACACGGCTTCCCTCGAGTCCGTCCGGACGGGCGCGAACGCAGCCCACAGGACGAGCACGAGCAGCGGAAGTCCGGCGAGGGCTGCGCGCATCATTGCTCCCCGATGAGGATGCGAATGTCGTGCACGAAATCCTCGGCGCCATGACCGTAGGGCATGAGTGCGCGGATACGGCCGGCGCGATCGATCAGGTAGGTGTATGACGAGTGCGCGTAGCTGTAGCTGGTCCCGAGCGGTTTGCGTGTCGCGATTACGCCGTATTCGCGGCGCACGGCATCCAGTTGTTCTTCGGTGCCGGTTCCCCCGATGAAGGATCCATCGAAGCCGCCGAGATAATCGTGCATGCGCTCGGGCGTGTCGGTTGCCGGGTCGACGGTTATGTAGATCACCTGCAACTCGCCGGCGTCCTCGCCAAGCTTGCGGCGGGCCTGCGCCAGGACTGCGAGCGTTGTCGGGCAGATCTCCGGGCAGGAGGTGAAACCGAAACCGAGGACGATGACCTTGCCGCGAAAGTCGGCCATCCTGAGCTCCTCACCATCGGATGAGTCCAGCGCGAGTTCCGGGGCGTCGCGCGGCGGATCGAACGTGCCGCCTTTGAACGCCTGAGACTCCGCAGCCGCAGGGCCGACAGGCACGAGGAACACGCAAAGGAGTGGCAGGAGGCGGATCATAGTGTGGCGGTTACAGCGCCACCGCGGCCGGCGTCGCGTTGCGCGCAAATTGCTCGTCGACGTAGGTTTCATAGGCGATCTCGTGATCGATGGTGCCGGCCTCGACCGAGAGCCGCATGAGGTCGTCGAACTCTTCGCGGATCATCCGCAGGTCGCCATAGGTGACGCGATCCCGCGGGTTCTCCATGACGTACTTGATGATTGCCGGGTCCTGGTTGAAGAACTCGCGTCGCGCGGCAATCTCGGCCCCCTTTTCGCGGTTTTCCTGCCGGGCGTCGAGCCATGCACCGGCGCCGAGCACCTGGTCGACGAGGGCCTGGACCATTCCCGGATTGGCGGCGATGAGTTCCTCACGCACCGTCAGCACGCAGCAGATGTAGGTCGGCCACTCGTCGCGCGTCATCCGAAGGGTCTTTGCGTAGCCCGCCTTCTCGGCAGCGGCGCCAAACGGTTCGCCGGTGCAATAGGCATCGACGGCTTTCGCGTACAGCGCCGCCGGCATGTCCGGGGGCGGCATCTCGATGAGTTCTATATCGGCAGGTGTCATGCCTTCCTCGGCAAGCATCTTGCGCAGGAACAGGAAGTCCACGGCAAAGCGGCTCGGAATCGCGATGCGCTTGCCGGCAAGATCGCGAAACGTGTCGTAGGGCGAATCCGTGCGCACCATGATGACGGCGCCGGAGCGGTGGCCGAGGGACACGATCTTCACCGGTATTTCCCGATCGGCGAGATCCATGACGAGCGGCGCCAGCATATAGGCCGCGGAGACCCGGCCGGCCATCAGCGATTCCTTGATCTCCGGCCAGCCGCTGTACTTGCTGTAACGGAATTCGAACGCTGTGCCGCCGGAGGTGCCGGCACTGCGAGCCGCGTTGGCGACGCAGGCCACCGGCAGCGTCAGGTTGCAGGTGACGGGCAGGCCGCCCACGACGAGCGTATTCGGATCCTCGTTCGATCCCGAACACGACAGGCCGGTGAACGGCAGGGCGGCCGCGGAGAGGCCCTGCAAGAGCTGCCTGCGGGTCAGGATTGCGGCCATTCGGGGAAAACCGGCATTGTTTATAGAGGACGCCTATGATGCGCAATGTCACACCTATAAGTCAACGCAGGGCGGGCCAGTGTAAACGGTGCTAGGATTCGCTCGCATGAGCGAGGTAGAGATCCGGCACCTGCGATATTTCCTGGCGGTGGCCGAGACCGAGAATTTCACACGGGCCGCGGAGCGACTGAGTATCTCGCAGCCGAGCGTTTCGCAGCAGATCACGCAGCTCGAACAAATACTGCGTACACCGCTGTTTCGCCGCGTCGGCAGGCGTGTCTATCTCACCGAAGCCGGTGCGGCATTTCGCAAAGGCGCTGAAGTCGTGCTACGGAAGCTCGAGGACGCCTGCCACTCCGTTTCGGATATCTCGGGGCTCATGGGCGGTCGGGTCAATCTCGGCGTTATCCCCGCACTGCATTTCGCCTGGGTGCCGCCGGTGCTCGGGCTGATGGCGAAAGACTATCCCGGCATCAGCATGGGCGTGCAGGAACTCGCATCGAGCGACGTCGAAACCGAGATCGAGGCCGGACGGCTGGATCTGGGCTTCGGGCTCATGACCCGGAATTCACCGCATCTGCGCTACGAACGCCTCGTCTCGCAACCCTTTTCACTGATCGTGCCCAAGGACAGCCCCTACGCTGAGCGCAAGAGTGTACGCCTGAAGGAACTGGGCGGCGAGAGGCTGCTGATGCTTCCCGCATCTTTCGACATGCGGCGTGCGGCGGATGCTGTGCTGCTGCACGCCCGCGTGTATCCGCGCGTGGCGTTCGAGATCGACAGTATCGATGCGGCGCTGTCCAGTGTGCTGCAGGCCGGCATCCCGACCCTGTTGCCGGCGATCGTTCTGCGTGGCCGCGAGATGCCGGGCCTTCGTGCCATCCCGCTCGCGGGCAATACCCGGCGAATGGAGTTCGGGATCCTCTGGCCTGCCGCGAATGGCGCGGAACCCGCCTGCGCCGTCGTGGCGGCGGCGCTCAAGGCGTCGCTCGGGGTCGAGGCCACGCGCCGTACGGTTTAACCGGCTACTGCCGCCCTGACGCTCGGCAGGTCGAGCTGCCGCAGCACCAGCGTGTCGATATCCTTGTCGGCGTTCTCCACGCCGAGGAAAAACGGCGGCTGCCGGCGCAACAATGACCAGTCGCCGGTGGAGATCACCTTCACCAGGTGCTTTATGTTGTTCGTGATCGCTTCGATGTAAGGGTTGTGGCCGTCGTACAGCGCCTCGACGTAACGGTAGGCCTTGTTGAACTGGATGTTCAGCCGCTGCCGCATGACGTGCTGGTAGAACATCGGCGTCTTCTCGAGCAGGTGCTGGCCGGACTCGTAGCGGATCATGTATTCGCCGGGCCGCGCGTTCTCGACGGCGACGCCGCCTACGACGAATTCCTTGTACAGGCGGTCACGGCACTTCTCGAGGTAGCAGCGGTCGGCCATCTGCGCCAGCAAATCCGCGGTACCGATCAGGTGTCCGCAGATGATATCCCGCGGATCGTCGAGTTCGATCGTATCGAGGTCCAGTTCATAGCCGGTGAAGTGCACGATCATGCTCGCGACACCCACGTCCCGCGTCATGCCGAGTGTCGGCAGGTAGCGGCGCAGGAAGTCCGCGCCGCGCGACACATGCTGCATCGTGAACTCGGCGCCATTGGTAAAATTCCGGTCGCGCTCCGTGTGGCGTATGTACCCCGCATCATGAAACAGCGACACGATGACGGCGAGCAGTGCCCGGTGCGGGCCCAGTCGATCGGCCGGCTCGACGCTCTTTTCATAGCCCGCGACGAGGCGCGCCAGTGCAAGGGTCATATCCAGCGAATGCTGCATGTCGTGGTAGGTCGTATCGCAGCCCAGGTACCCCGGAAAACGACCCGTGAACAGACGCTCGAAATCGTAGAAGGCGAGCCACAGGCGGTCGAAGGAGGCGTCCGGCCAGGTCTTCGAGTAGATCTCGTAGACGGCGTTTCGAACGGCCGGCGGACTGCTCACCTGGATGGTGTTCGTTACGTCGTAGTCGTTGCGACGGTCCTGGCTTATGGCGTTCGCATGCGGCGGCATGGAGGCTTAGTCTACTCGCTTGCCGAGCCGCCGATAGTGGAAAAAGTGTGCGTTATGTCACGCTTTTCAAATGCTTTTGTAAAGGCGAAAGGCCTCAGCCCGCGAACTCCGCCACGACCGGGGTATGGTCCGATGGCCGGTCCCAGGCGCGCGGATCCTTGTCGATCCGGCTGCCGGTGCAGGCGTCCGCCATCGTGTCGTTTGCGAGGACCAGGTCGATGCGCAGGCCGGCATTGCGCCGGAACATCGCGGCCCGGTAGTCCCACCAGCTGAACGACTTCTCGGGCTGCTCGAACTTCCGAAAGACGTCTGTAAAGCCGAGTTCGAGCAGGGCGTTCAAGGCGGTGCGCTCGGCCGGGCTGCAAAGAATGCCATCACCCCACTTTTCCGGATCGTAAACGTCCTCATCGCGGGGTGCGATATTGAAGTCGCCGAGCACGACGAGTTTTTCGTGCCGTTTCAGTTCTTCCTCCAGGTACACGCGCAGCGCGGATAGCCAGGAGAGCTTGTAAGCGTACTTCTCCGAGCCCACCTCCGATCCGTTCGGCACATAGAGGTTCACCACGCGTACGCCGTCGATGGTTGCCGCGAGCACCCGCCGCTGCGGGTCGACGAAGCTCGGGAAATCGACGTGCGGATCCCGCATTTCATGCCGCGCAACGATAGCCACGCCGTTGTAGGTTTTCTGCCCGCTGGCCAGTGCGTGATAGCCCAGCTCGGCGAACTCGTCGACGACGAAGGCTTCCGTCACCTGCTTGATCTCCTGCAGGGCCAGGACATCCGGGTTGTTCGCCTTCAGCCAGTCGACGACGTGCGGCATCCGGACCTTGAGTGAATTGACGTTCCAGGTAGCGATCTTCACCCGCTAGCTCGCAATGCCGCTGTGTCGGAGGAGAGCATCGATCTCCGGCTTGCGGCCGCGAAACGCCACATAGGCTTCCATGAAATCGCGGCTGCCGCCGATTTCGAGAATCTCGTGGCGGAACCGGTCGGCCGTGCCGCGATCGAAGATGCCGGCCTCCTCGAAGGCGCCGAACGCGTCGGCAGCGAGGACCTCGGCCCACTTGTAGCTGTAGTAGCCCGCGGCGTAGCCGCCGGCGAAGATATGGGCAAACGCGTGCGGCATGCGGTTGTACATGGGGTGGCGCAGCAGGCCCACCTCCTCGCGCACCTGGCGCAGGAGCGCCAGCACGTCGCTGCGGCCCTGGGCATCGTGCTCGCTGTGCAGGCGAAAGTCGAAGAGCCCGAACTCGAGCTGGCGCAGCATCGCGAGGCCGGCGCCAACGTGCCGGCTGGCATTCAGTCGATCGAAGAGCTTGCGCGGCAGCTGCAGGCCGGTGTCGGCATGACCTGAGCAGCGTACGAGCACATCGTAGTGCCAGGCGAAATTCTCCATGAACTGGCTTGGCAGCTCAACCGCGTCCCACGGCACACCGTTGATGCCCGCGATGCTCGGGTAGTCGATCCGCGTCAGCAGGTGATGCAGCATGTGCCCGAACTCGTGGAACAGCGTCACCACGTCGTCGTGGGTCAGGAGCGACTGCCGGCCTTCCTCGGGCGGTGCGAAGTTGCACACGAGAAACCCGACCGGCAGTGTCGGTGACCCGTTCAGGTTCTTGCGATTGATGCAGTCGTCGATCCACGCACCCGTGCGCTTTCCGCCCCGGGCGAACATATCGGTATAGAAGCCGCCGATCGCCGTGCCGGAGTGGTCGCGGATTTCGTAGTAGGCGGCGTCCGCGTGCCAGGTGGCGACGTCGTGACGCTGTTCGAAGCTCACGTCGTACAAGCGGCCTGCTAGGTCGAACAAGCCGCCTATCGCCTTGTCGGCCGGGAAATACTGCTTCAGCACTTCGTTTGAAATCGAGAATTTTTCCTGCTTCAGTTTTTCGAGCCAGAAGGTGATATCCCAGGGCTCGATCGCCATTCCGGCGAACGCCTGGATGTCGGCCAGTTCGCGCTCCGCCGCGTGCCGCGTGTGCTGGGCCAGTTCGCGCAGGAAGCCGGTGACCTCCTCGATTGACGTCGCCATCTTCGTGGCCAGCGAATAATGCGCGTACGTCGGAAAGCCGACGAGATTTGCGGCCTCGTGCCGGAGGCGAAGGATTGCCTCGATGTTGCTGCTGTTGTCGTAGCTCGTGTCGGCGGACTGGTCCGAAGCCCGGGTCACCCAGGCGCGATAGAACATTTCCCGAAGCGGGCGGTTCTCGCTGTGCGTCATGACCGCGTCATAGGTCGGGTAGTCGAGGGTGAGTACCCAGCCGTCGCGGTCGCGCCGGGCCGCTTCGCTCTTCGCACGTTTCACGTTGCCCGGGGGCAGGCCGGCGAGCTCTGCGGGGTCGTCGATGTACAGCAGCCACGCGTCAGCCGAGTCCTGGATGTTCTGCTCGAAGCGGGCCTGGATCCCGGCGAGCTCCCGCATAATCGTGCGAAAGCGGGACTTGCGGTTTTCGTCGAGATCGACGCCCGCCAGGCGAAAATCACGAAGCGCGTGCATGACGGCGCTGCGCCGGGAATTGTCCGCGTCCGCCGGCAGGCTGTCGTCCACACGCGCGTAGGCCTGTTGCAGCCGCTGGTTCTGCGACAGCTCGGTGCCGTACTCCGTCAGGATCGGCAGTGCGGCATTGTAGGCCTCACGCCATTCGCGCGATCCCAGCACGCTCTGCAGGTGCGTCACGGGCGACCAGATTCGCGCGAGCTCGTGTTCCATGTCCTCGAGAGGTGCGACGAGCGAATCGAAATCGGGATCCGGCGTATTCGACAGTATGTCATCCAGCCGCCGCCGATGCGAGGCGATGACTTCGGTAAGGGCGGGCACGACGTGATCCGGCGCGATGTCGGCGAAACGCGGGAGCGTAGTAGTATCGAGCAAGGGATTGGTCATCGTGTGCGGCCACACTGGTTTTTGCGATAGGCTGCTGCCATCGTGGCACAAAAGTCTAGCACAGGCCCGACGCGCCACCGCCGTCCGTTGTTTGCCGGACGCACTACAAATACGGGCATTCGAGGAGCATGAATGAAGCACGACTACGACCTGCTCGTCATCGGCGGCGGGAGCGGGGGCCTTGCGCACGCGCAGCGTGCAGCCGGGTACGGCGCCAGCGTGGCGGTCATCGAGGTCGGTCCGCTCGGCGGCACCTGCGTCAACGTGGGTTGCGTGCCGAAGAAGGTGATGTGGTATGCCGCGGACCATGCGCATCATATGAAGCATGCGCCGGACTACGGCTTCGACCTCGACGTTCGCGGGCATGACTGGGCTGCGCTCAAGGCGCGCCGCGACGCCTACATCCGCCGATTGAACGGCATCTATGCGAAAAATCTGGACAAACACAATGTGCAATACATCGCGGGGAACGCCCGCTTCCGCGACCCGCACACGGTCGAGGTTGACGACCGGGCGTTCAGCGCGGCGCGCATCGTCATAGCGACCGGCGGACGCCCGCATGTGCCGGACCTTCCCGGTGCCGAACTCGGCATCTCATCGGACGGCTTTTTCGAGCTCGACCACCGGCCGGACCGGGTACTCGTGGTGGGCAGCGGCTATATATCGGTCGAGCTCGCGGGGGTCTTCTCCCTGCTCGGCAGCAAGGTCATCCAGGTCGTCCGCAAGGGCGGTATCCTCCGGGACTTCGATTCGATGCTCAGTACCGAACTCGCCGAGGCGATGCGAGCCGGCGGCGTCGAACTGCATACGCGTGCCGCGCCCGTCGGCATCGAGGAAACCGCCGACGGCCTCGTCGTGGCCACCGATGACGACCGGCGCTTCGGCCCTGTCGATACCGTCCTCTGGGCGATCGGCCGCGTCCCGAACACGGAAGGCCTGAGCCTCGACGCGGCCGGCGTCCACACGGAACTCACTGGCTGCATTTCCACCGACGCGTACCAGAAAACCAATGTCGACCACATTTTTGCCCTGGGTGACGTGACCGGCCGTGCGGCCCTGACTCCGGTCGCCATCGCTGCCGGCCGGCGGCTCGCGGATCGCCTCTATGGCGGCATGGAAGGCCGGCACCTGGACTACACACTCATCCCGACCGTCGTTTTCAGCCACCCCACGATCGGCACGGTCGGGCTGACCGAAAACGAGGCGCGACTCGAGCACGGCGATGCGGTCAGGGTCTACCTGTCGCGTTATACGCCGATGTACTACGCACTGGGCGAGGAAAAGCAGCGGAGCACGATGAAGCTGATTACCGTGGGCGACGAGGAGAAGGTCGTGGGCTGCCATATTATCGGCGAAGGCGCGGACGAGATGTTGCAGGGCTTCGCGGTTGCTATCCGCATGGGCGCTACGAAAGCGGATTTCGACGATACCGTCGCGATCCACCCGACGAGCGCCGAAGAGCTCGTCACTATGCGCTGACGGAAATCTGCCTGAGGACCGGAGCCGTGTCCGGCCGCACGCCGCGCCAGAGGTGGAAGGATTCCGCTGCCTGTTCGACGAGCATGCCCCAGCCCATGACCGCGGCGTCGGCATCCTGCGCCCGGGCCCACAGGGTGAACGGCGTGGGTTTCGCGCTATACGAGAGGTCATAGCAGAGGGTGCGTTGACTGACGGCGGCGTCAGGGTACGGCGGCGTTTCACCCTTGAGCCCCGCCGACGTGGCATTGATCACGAGGTGGTAAGGCTCGTCGGTCGGCACCGAATCGAAAGGGCAGGCACGCAACACACGGTGTCCACCCAGGCGCTCGACGATGGCATCGGCGCGTGACCGCGTACGGTTCGCGAGGACGAGTGCCGCCGGGTGTCGCGCCAGCAACGGTCCGACGATGCCGAGCGTGGCGCCGCCCGCGCCGAGAATGAGGATGCGGCGCCCGGTGGGCGCGAAACCGAGATTCAACTCGAGATCGCGAATAAGGCCGATGCCGTCGGTGTTGTCGCCGAATATCTCGCCGTCCTGGAACGCCAGCGTGTTCACGGCGCCGGCCTGCTCCGCGCGCTCGCTCAACTGGTCGCACAGACGCGCCACGGCGGTTTTGTGCGGGACCGTGACGTTCAGGCCCTTGCCACCGGTGCGCTGGAACTGCCGGACGGCCTGTTCGAGCTTTTCCGGCCCTACCTGCAGCAGCTCGTAACGGATCTGCTGGCCGGTCTGCAGCGCGAACAGCTGGTGGATGACGGGTGAGCGGCTGTGCGAAACCGGGTAGCCGATGACGCCATAGCGATCGATATTGGCCGGCTCATCGGACAATCTTGTGTTCTCCCCGTAAAACGCGCCCGGATTATAACGATTCCCGGAGCCACCGCGCCGCATCCGGCGCGAAATACGTGAGAATCGCGGCCGCGCCGGCGCGCTTGATGCCGAGCAGCGCCTCGAGGACGCATTGCCGTTCGTTGAGCCAGTCGTTCGCGGCGGCGGCCTTCAACATGGCGTACTCGCCGCTGACCTGGTAGGCGAACACCGGCACGCCGACAGCCTGGCTTACGCGATGCACGATATCGAGATAGGGCATTGCGGGCTTCACCATCACGAGGTCCGCGCCTTCCGCGATATCCATGCGGACTTCGCGCAACGCTTCGTCGCTCATCGAGGGATGCATCTGGTAGGTCGACTTGTCACCGCCGGCGAGCCGGGCCGCGGAGCCGACGGCGTCGCGGAACGGACCGTAAAAGCCCGACGCGTACTTCGCCGCGTACGCGAGGATGAGCGTATTGTGATGGCCGGCGCTCTCCAGGGCACTGCGAATGGCTCCAACCCTGCCGTCCATCATGTCGGACGGCGCGACGATATCGGCGCCCGCCTCCGCATGCGACAGCGCCTGGCGGACCAGCATGTCCACCGTTTCGTCATTGCGTACGTAGCCCGACGCATCGACGATACCGTCCTGCCCGTGCGTCGTGTAAGGATCGAGGGCGACGTCGGTGATGATGGCAAGCGCCGGATAGGCCTCGCGCAGCGCACGCACAGCCCGCTGGGCAAGCCCGTCGACATCGGCACAGGCGCTGCCGTCGGCGGTCTTTGCGGCATCGTCGACGACCGGGAACAGCGCCACGGCAGGGATACCGAGCTCCACCGGTTCGCGCAGATCCACGAGCAGGCGATCTATACTGCGCCGGGCGACACCCGGCATGGACGCCACGGGCTGAGCCAGATCCCGGCCCTCGACGACGAACACCGGCCAGATCAGATCGTCGACGGACAGGCCCGTTTCCGCGACGAGGCGTCGCAGGTTCGGTGTCCGGCGGCTGCGGCGCAGGCGCGTTTGCGGGAACTGTCCGTGCATGGGCGGGTTCTTAAGGGGAGCGAAGGCTCGAATTGTTGTCGATTTTCCCTGTATTTAGGTAGGGTTTCCAAGCCCTGGGTCGCGTTTTTCTCGCGGCCGCAGGTAATAAAAATCACAAGCGAAAGGTCACCTTGCATGAACAGCAATGCCGCCGGGCGGGCCCGGCGCAGGAGATTCGAGCGGATCGTGGGCGTTTTTCACCAGGATATGCATCGCTACGCGTTGTGGCTCTGCCGTGACCGCGCCATTGCCGAGGACGTCGTGCAGGAAGCGCTGTTGCGCGCGTGGAAGTCGCTCGACGCCCTGCGCGAGGACGGGGCCGCCAAGTCCTGGCTGCTGACGATCGTGCGGCGGGAGAACGCGCGCTGGTTCGAACGGAAACGCCTGGACACCGTGGACGTGGACGGGCTGACGCCCGCGCAATCGGCCGAGGTGTCGGAAAAGTTTTACGAGTCCGATGAGCAGCTCGATGCGTTGCGGGCCGCGATCTTCGAGCTCGAGGACGCCTACCGCGAACCGCTCGTCCTGCAGGTCCTGCTCGGCTACAGCACGCAGGAGATCGGCGACCTCATGGATCTGAACCAGGGTGCCGTGCTGACCCGGCTGCACCGCGCGCGACTGCAACTCAAGGCGATGCTCGCGGGCCCGGAGGCATCGTCATGACCGGTGCCGACATGCCGCGTGGATGTGACGAGTGCCGCGAACGCATAAGCGCGGACCCGGGGTCAGAGTACATAAACGGCCATCTGGAGGCCTGCCCGGCATGCCGGGTCTACCGAGACGAAATGCTGGCCTTCGATGCGGACATCGCGCGGGCTCTCGCCGTCCCGGTGCCGGAATTCGATGCGGCTGCGCTCCACGCTGTCGAGTTCGACGACGACATCTTCGCCAGAAGGCGGCAGGGGGTCCCCGGCTCGGCCTGGCTCGCGCTCGCGGCGACCGTGTTGCTCGGCGTACTGATCGGGTTTCGATACACCGGCGAGGAGCTCACGGCGCCGTCACTCGGTGAGCAGATACTCGCGCACATCGATCACGAGTCCGGCTCGATGGTCCATTCCGGGCAAGCGGTCGGCAGTGAGCGGCTTGCCCGGATCGTGCCAGCCAGCATTGCAGAACTGGGGCCGGAGACCGGGCTCGTCACCTACGCACAAAGTTGCGTCATCAACGGGCATAGCGTGCCGCACCTGGTGGTCCAGGGCGAGCACGGTCCGGTGACGATCCTCCTGATGCCGCACGAAACCGTTGCGGAACCGCAGGAATTTGGCGACGGCGTGCTGCAGGGCATCGTCCTGCCGGTGGGCGAGGGCAGCATCGCGATCGTCGGCGAAGACCCGGCCGATCTCGACCGGCTACGTGAAACCATGAAGAATTCGGTGAACTGGCAGACCTGAACGCCAGCCACCGCCTACAACGCCCGCCATCGGGGGGCAACAACAGGAGAAAGACCATGTCAGAAAAGAAGACAGCAAAACCGGTCGCACTGGCCGTCGGGGCGGCACTGGCCGGCGCATTCGCTTTCGGTGGGAGCGCGAATGCCGACACCGGCGCGAGCCCGTTCGCAATGACCAGCCTGAGTTCCGGCTACATGCTGGGACTGGGAGAGGGCGCCTGCGGCGGCGACAAGGAAGGCGAAAAGGCCGAGGGTGAAGGCTCATGCGGCGGCGATAAAGGTAAGAAGGCCGAGGGTGAAGGCTCATGCGGCGGCGATAAAGGTGAGAAGGCCGAAGGTGAGGGCGCCTGCGGTGAAGGTTCCTGCGGTGGCGACAAGGAAAAAGACGGCGAAGCCAGCTGCGGCGGTGACAAGGACGGCGCAGAGGCCGAAGATACGCAGTAACGAGAGAAGCCTGTCGGGAGCGGCTGGCAGCCCCGTTGGAGCGGCTGCCAGCCGCGAATGGGGCGCGGCTCATTCGAGCCGCGTTCCATTCGCGGGCAGCGCCCGCTCCGATGGTACTCAAACTCACCGCTTTCCCGTGATTCGACGACTCAGCAAGGTCGAACGGGTAGTAGCGTCAGGGGCACCGAGTCACGGAGCAGCCGATGCCGAAGAAGCCGATTCGATGCGCCTGGGCTGAGGGCAACGGCCCCGCCTACATCGCGTACCACGACACCGAGTGGGGTGTGCCCGTGCATGACGACCGGGTCCAGTTCGAGTTCCTGGTGCTCGAAGGCGCCCAGGCAGGCCTGAGCTGGTCGACGATCCTGAACAAGCGCGACGGCTACCGCAAGGCGTTTGCGAGCTTCGATCCGGCGAAAGTGGCGCGCTTCACGCGCCGCCGCATCGAGATCCTGTTGCAGAACCCGGCCATCGTGCGCAATCGCCTGAAAGTCGAATCCGCTGTCAGCAACGCGAAGGTTTTTCTCGAGGTGCAGGAAGAGTTCGGCAGCTTCAGCGACTTTATCTGGACCTTCGTCGACGGCCGCCCACTGCAGCCCCGTCGCAAACGCGACAAGGACATTCCCGCGAGCTCCCCGGAATCCGATGCCCTCAGCAAGGACCTCAAAAAACGCGGCTTTCGTTTCGTCGGCAGCACTATCATGTACGCACATATGCAGGCCACAGGCCTCATCAACGACCATGTCGTCGACTGCTTGCGCCACAAGGCCTGCGGCAAACGCTGAAGCCTCGCCCCGGCTTGCATTCGATGGCCGATGCTCCGATCATTGCGCCCCAGCACGTCAAAAAATCGAAATAAAACAAGGGGAAATGGCCATGTCGGAGCAAGTCACGCGGGTCCAGCCGGACACTGCTTTCTGGGTCATCGGTATCGTCGCACTGCTGTGGTACCTGATCGGCCTGTTCTTCTACTACTCGGGCGTCTCGGCAACGCCGGAGCAACTCGCCGAAGTCATGACGGACGAGCAGGTCGCGATCATCACCGGCACACCGGCGTGGGTGACATCGGCCAACGCCATTGCCGTCGTGGCCGGCGTTATTGCCAGCGTACTCTTGCTGATTCGGAACACGCTTGCGGTGCCGCTATACGTCGTGTCGCTCGTCGCGGCCATCGTGCAGGACATCTATGTCTTCGGCATGTCCGGCTCGCTCCACGCGTTCGGGATGCAGCCCGTCGTGATCCAGGGCCTCGTGCTCATCATCGGCATCTTCCTGGTCTGGTACTCGCGCGCCAAGCGCGCCGCCGGCGTGCTGGCCTGACGTCGTAGCGGCGGTAAGCCGCGGCCATGGCTGCTCCTGCGGCGGAGCATCGTTCGTGGTTTAATCGTACGCCCATGATCCCAGCCAAACCCTTGCCGGCGTCGCCGCGCGACACCCTGCGCAAGGTCTTCGGGTACCGCGAGTTCCGCGGCCACCAGGAGGCCGTCATCGAGGCTGTGCTCGCCGGCCGGAATGCGCTCGTCGTGATGCCGACCGGCGGGGGCAAATCGATCTGTTACCAGCTCCCGGCCTTGCTGCGGGAGGGCACGGGCCTCGTCGTGTCGCCGCTGATCGCGCTGATGCAGGACCAGGTTGCGGCGTTGCGGGAACTCGGCATCGATGCCGATTTCCTGAATTCCAGCCAGACGCCGGTGCAGCAGCGTGCGGTCATCGAGCGGCTGCGTTCGGGGCGTCTCCGGTTGTTGTACGTGGCGCCCGAACGTCTCGCCGGAGACTACACGCGATCCCTGCTGCAACAGGTAAAGCTCTCCGTTATCGCCATTGATGAGGCGCATTGCGTCTCGCAGTGGGGCCACGACTTCCGCGAGGAATACCTGGCGCTGGACGAACTGGGACGACTGTTCCCTGGCGTGCCCCGGCTGGCGCTCACGGCGACGGCGACGGAACGGACCCGCGGCGAGATACTGAAGCGGCTCGACCTCGAGGATGCCCGCATTTTCATTGCGCCGTTCGACCGGCCGAACATCCGCTACCTCGTGCAGGCGCGAACGGAGCCGAAGCGGCAGTTGCTGGATTTCCTCAAGGGCTACCGGGACCAGGCAGGGATCGTGTACTGCCTGTCCCGCAAGAAGACGGAAAGTACGGCCGAGTGGCTCGTTGGGCAGGGTTTCCGGGCCCTGCCGTACCATGCCGGCCTGGACTCCGGAACGCGTCACGAGAACCAGCGCCGCTTTCTCGCGGAGGACGGCATCATCATCGTTGCCACCATCGCGTTCGGCATGGGCATCGACAAGCCGGATGTGCGTTTCGTGGCGCATATTGACCTGCCAAAGAGCATGGAGTCGTATTACCAGGAAACGGGGCGCGCCGGCCGCGACGGCGATCCGGCCGAAGCCTGGATGATCTACGGGCTCCAGGACGTGGTGCGCCTGCGCCAGATGCTCGACCAGTCCGATGCTGCCGAGGACTACAAGCGGCATGAGCGTTCGAAACTGGATGCGCTGCTCGGCTGGTGCGAGGTGACCGGCTGCCGTCGCCGGCCGCTACTCGGCTACTTCGGTGATGTACTGGCGGGCGACTGCGGCAACTGTGACGGTTGCCTGTCGCCGGTCGGCACCTGGGATGGCACCGAGGCCGCGCAAAAGCTGTTGTCGGCGGTGTACCGGACAGGGCAGCGATTCGGTGCCGCACACATCATCGATGTGCTGCTCGGCAAGGCGACCGAAAAAGTGCGACAGCACCATCACGAAACGCTCAGCGTCTTCGGCATCGGCGCAGATCGCGGGGCGGCGAGCTGGCGTTCGATCCTGCGCCAGCTCATCGTCATGGCCTGCCTGCGCGCCGACCCGGACCGCTTCGGCGCGCTTGTCCTGACGGAACTAAGCCGGGCCGTGCTGCGCGGCGATACCCCGGTACGGTTCCGCGAAGAACCGGAGCGACCGGCCGCCCTGCCGAGAACCCGCGGCGCCGCGGTTCCGGTGGCCGATGACGACCGGGAACTGTGGGAAGCATTGCGCGCCTGTCGCCAGCGGCTGGCCAGCGAGCACAACGTACCCCCCTACGTGATTTTTCATGACCGGACCTTGCGGCAGATGCTGAATGCGCTGCCCCGGTCGGAGGCCGGTTTGCTGCAGCTGACCGGTGTCGGGCAGACGAAACTCGAGCGCTACGGCGCCGCGTTTCTCGAGGTCATCCGGGCGTCGCCGTCCTCTACTGCGTCCTGAAAAGGGCGCGATGACGCGGCGCGGGATCAGGGCGATATCCCGAGCCCCGAGCAGCACGCAAGCGCAATCCGCAACGGAGCACCGCACACCTGTGCGTGGCTGCATGATTGTCAGGCCCTGGGGTAAAGTAGCGCCATGCCTGCCGAGAGTTTCCAGGTTCGCCTGCTCAGCCCCGATGACATCGACCAGCTCGCGGCGGCAGGCGACGACGTTTTCGACTTCCCCGTGCGCCGGGCGTATGCGGAGGCCTTCCTGGCGGAGCCCAACAGCGTCATTGCCGTGGCACTGGAGCAGGACAGGATCGTTGGCATGGCCAGCGCATTCACGTACCGGCACCCGGACAAGCCGCTGCAGATGTTCATCAACGAAGTCGGCGTCGCCGAGGACTGCCGGCGACGAGGCATCGCGAGGGGAGGATATTCGCGACATCGTAGACATTGTTGCCCGCAGCGAGCAGGTACATCACACGGACATTCACGTCGTCCGTCGCAAATGCCGCCAGGTAGTCATGCCCGGCGAGCAACGTAAGTACATTCGCCTGCATTGCCGCAGTCAGAATGCCGATGGTGGCGCCGGCAACGATCAGCCCGAGCATGAGTCGTGCGGCCAGCACGCTCGTTGTCCTGAGTACTCGAACAGCACAATCCCCATCACGAGGAAGCTGGTGTAGCCCACGGCGCTGCTGAGGATACCCAGCCGAAACAGGCCGTTCGAATTGCGGATGTTGGCAGCGGTCGCCGCCGGATCGCCCCAGTCGACCAGCGTAGCCGGGACGTACGCCAGGCCGACGGTGTCGCGATCAGTTCGGCACGATGATAGTCAGCAAGGTCATCGCACCGAGACCCGAAGGCGTATTGTGCGAAATCGCGCCCATGTAGATCGTACCGGACGAAAGACCGAACCAGTCGACCGAGACGGTCTCTGCGCTGCCGGCGTTGATGAAGGTCGGCGCGGTGACACTCATGTTCCCCCGGTCGTCGTCATCGCCCATCGACCAGCCGAGCAGCGAGTAGTTTGCGCCGGGTCCACCGGCCACCTCGTCTGTCTCGAAACCATGGACAAGAACGGCGTAGCGGCCGGCGGGCGGACGGAAATAGTCGAAGCGTTCCTGCGACGTCGGTTCGCCGCTCTCCCCGATCTTTGTGCAGGTGACGCTATCCGGGCAGTAATAGACGTACATGTCGAGATCGTCCTCGCCATCGGTCAGAGCGTCGAACAATGAAAAGCGCAGGTAGAGCTGGCCGGCGGGCACGTCGATCAGGTGCGCCGTCACGCCGTTTGTCGAGCGGAACGTGAATGTCTTCGTCGGGTCGTTGTCGACGAAACCGTTGATGACGACCGGCAGCCTGAGCCCGTGGATGCGTGCGTCGTAGATGCCGGTGTAGCCGAACTCCACATCGAACGACAGATTGCCGTCCGTGCCCTCGCCGACCAGCTCCGCCGGCGCGGCGACCGACACCGGCTTGACGGCGACGGTACTCCGCACGTCGTGATCCGCACTCGACCAGGTAAGTGCGCCGAAACGCCACAGTTCGAGCGGGCCCGACTCGTAGCGCAGAGTCACGTCGTACTCCGCGGTCTCGCCGGGCGAGAGGGACAGCGTGGGCGGGTTGACGCTGACCTGGATACCGGAGGGCGCCTCGACCGTCACGGCATAGGTGCCCGAGACGTCGTCGACGCTGGTCACCCGCCGCGTGAGGATCTGCTCACCCGTCAGTCGCGAGACGGCAATCGACGGCTGGTTCATGTCGCGCGCAAGGAACGAGTAACCGGCATTCTCCAACTCGGTGCAGCGCTCAGGTGTTACGACGTCGTAGTCAAAACCACAGGCCAGCGCGTCGTAATCCTCGGGCGCGAGTTCGTACACGAGGCCCGGATCGGCGGCCGTGTTCGGCACGATGTGGCCGGCACCGAAGTCGAAGCCGTGCACCGGCGACTCCCCGTCCGCCTGCGTCAGGTCCTGGCGCGCGGTCGTCATCAGGGCCGACTTGATCGCGGCCGGCGACCAGTCCGGATGTCGCTCGAGAAGGAGGGCTGCTACGCCGGAGACGTGTGGCGTCGCCATAGACGTCCCGCTCAGGTAGCCGAACTGCTCGCCGATGCCCGTATTCACGGCGTCGGGCGTCGTGGCGGCGAAAATGTTAACGCCCGGCGCGGTGACGTCCGGCTTCAGGATGTCCTGCACCGGCCCGGGTCCGCGCGATGAGAAGGCCGGCATGATGTTGCCGGTCTCCGCCGCCGTGAGCACAATGCCCTTGTCGAGGACAGCGTTGATCTCGTTGCCCGCATCGATCTCCGCGATAAAAAGCATGCCGTCCGCCTGGCCGACCATGACCGCGGGCACGGCCGTGAGGACAGTAGTGCCGTTCATGACGATCGGGCCGCCGGCGTCGTTGTAGACGACCACGGCGGCCGCGCCGGCATTCGCTGCGTTCGTTACCTTGACATCGAAATCGCAGCCGCCGCGCTGGATGAATGCAATGTTGCCGTCGATCTCGTCGTCGTTGACGAGTTCTTCGCAGGCATCGGTCGTGGTGCCCGGTTCGCCGTCCGGCAGCACGTCCTCGTTATCGTCGGCGAGCACCAGCAGGCCCTCGATAGGACCTTCCTCGGCGAGCGGCGGCGTGAAGTTTGCCTCCCGCACCGCGTAGCGCCCGGCGATCGAGGCCGGCGCGTCGATCTCCATCGCCTCGAGCGAGGTTTCCCCGTCACGCGAGGAGGCCGCGGTCGTCAGCACCCAGGGGCCACCGGCCGGAGAGCCGATCGTCCCGAGATTCGGGCCATCGTTGCCGGCCGCGACGACCGCGAGAATGCCCGCCTTGGCCGCGGTAAACAGTGCGATATCGTCCGGCGCCGAGATCCGGAGCAGGGAACTGCCGACGGAGTAGTTGATGATGTCGACGCCATCGGCCACGGCCGCATCCACGGCCTGCGCGAGGTCCGAGGTATTGCACGACGCCCGCTGGTCGCCGGGCCTGAGCCAGCACGCCTTGTAGACGGCAACCCGCGCGCGCGGCGCCATGCCTTCCACGGTCCCGATCTCCGTCCCGTACACCGACGCCCGGATTCGGTTACCGGCAGCCGTCGTTGCCGTGTGCGTGCCGTGCCCGTCGACATCGCGCGGCGAGAATATCTCACCGGAATCGATCGGCCCGCCGGCACGTGCGCCGTCGGCAAACCAGCGCGCACCGACGAGTTTGTTGTTGCAGTTGCTTGCGTCGAACTGATCGCCCTCCTCGCAAATGCCGTTCCAGTCCATCGGCGGCTCATAGACCACGCGATCCTCGGCGCGCCGGTATTTCCGGCACAGCCAGCGGCCCAGCACGGAGTTCTCACCCCAGCTGCCGCGGCAGGCCCGCGGCCGATCGACTTCCTGTGTGTCGGCGAGCGCGGGATGTTCCGGGTACACGCCGCTGTCGATGAACGCGATGACGATATCCTCGCCGTCGAGACCGAGCCCGCCGCGAAGACTGTCTTCGCCGCTGTAGAGCCCGAGAAATTCCGGGCTGTAATTCGTCGCGAGCGGCCGGACCTCGTCCTCCCATACGTTCGCGACTTCCGGCAGGGCTTCGAGTTTGTGTGCGGCCGCGGGTGTCATCCGCGCCGCGAAGCCGTTCAGGCCGTAAACGTAGCTGTAGATCTTCTCCGCGTGCGGCCCGGCCTTTACCAACACCGCATCCTGCGTCGCTGCGAGCCTCGCGGCATGGTCCTGCACGTTCGCGTCGTTTTTGTCGAAGCGGCGCACCGC
>JBGTLY010000100.1:0-3599 GCA_041743865.1 Woeseiaceae bacterium | reverse complement strand
GCATTGCCCGATACTCGCCGCTCCGCCGCACGTCGCGCAGGAGCTCGACGCCGGCGAGAGCCGGCGAGGAGCAGTCGCAGACCATCAGGTCCGGCCGTGCCCGCTGTACCGCCCGAAGCGCCGCGCCCGCGCTTTCGGATTCGGACACCTCATGGCCGAGCTCGCGGAGGCTGCTGACGATCTGCTTGCGGGAGTCGGTATCCCCGTCTACGACCAGGATCGATGCCAATGCCATGTGTCTCGCTCAGGGGTTGGGACCCGAGCAGGAGACCACAGGGTCTTTACAGGCTCTTTAAGCTTCGATTGCGGTAAGGTTACGAGTTTATTACTGGCTCGCCGTGAGGGTCGCGATCGGCGCGCCGGCGATGGGTGAGCATTCGATCGTGCAACTCGCTGATACAGCGGCTTCCCGTCTTTTCGCAGAGAAAGGGGAAGACGGCGTGCAGGGCACAGCAGAAGGCGCCCCGGAGCATGGCCAGGCTGAAACCCATCGCAGCGACAAAGTGTTCGCCATAGGTCTCACCCACGGACTGCGGATGTTCAATAAATTTATCGGTCAGGGCCATAGCGTCCTCATTATGGCCCTGCGTTACCGGATCATTGTTGCGATTTAATGCTGGATGTGGCATTGAATTGAGACGATCGTTCCGATTATTGGAGTTTCTTAGAACAAATGGACCAAAAGGATCGCAACATCCTGCGCCTCCTGCAAACGGATGCCGGCCTCTCCATGGCGGACCTCGCGGAACGGACAGCTTTGTCGAAGACAGCCGTGTGGCGGCGTGTCAGGGACCTCGAGGAACGAGGCATCATCCGCCGCCGGATCACATTGCTCGACCCTGAGGCGATGGGCTTCGGCCTCACCGTGTACGCTTTCGTGAGTACCAGTCACCACAGCGACGAGTGGTTCTCGCGCTTCGAACGAGCGGTCAAATCGATTCCGGAGATTCTCGATTTTCATCGCACGAGCGGCGAAGTCGACTACCTGCTCAAGGTGGTTGCGCGCGACATGCGCCACTACGACGAGATCTATAAACGACTCATACGCGAGGTCGACTTCGCCGACATCAGCTCGACCTTCGTCATGGAAACGTTCAAGGAAAGTAACGAGCTGCCGATCTGAATTACGGTACAACCTCCGCCGCGGGACGCGCCGCAAGTTCGTGTTGCGCATCCCGTTCAGAGCCCAGGAAGATCGCGATCCATCGCGTACGCTCGTCGAACTCGAGGAAGAGCTTCAGCGTCATGGTCAGCGGCACGGACAAGAGCATGCCGATCGGGCCGAGCACCCAGCCCCAGAAAATCAGCCCGACAAAGACGACGAGTGGCGACAATCCGACGCCATATCCCATGACGCGCGGCTCCAGTATGTTGCCGAACGTGACGTTGATGACGATGAAACCGATGAGCGTCGCCAGCGCCTCGCCCGGTCCGAGCTGCACCAGGGCCAGCAGGATTGCCGGAATCGCCGCGATGATAGAGCCGATTGTCGGCACGTAGTTGAGGAGAAACGCGAGCAGTCCCCAGAGCAGCGGAAAGTCGAGACCGATCAGCCAGGTCAGCAACCAGGCAAGAAAGCCGGTTGCGAGGCTCACAACGGTCTTGATCCCCAGGTACCGTCCCATGTTCTGCAGGAATATACGTTGCTTATCGAGCGTAGCGGCCGAGCTGCCGAATGCCGCCTGCACTTTGGTGCGGACGGAGGACACCTCCAGCAACATGAAAATGGTCGTGATGAAAATAAGGAACACGTTGGTGAGCAAACCGCGTATCCCGTCGAGGAATCGCGCGGCCAGTCCCATGGCCGTCCCGGGATTGAGCATGTCGCGCAGGTCGGCAGACAGGCCTTCGATACCCAGGTTGTCCGTCGCATACTGTACCGCTTCACCGATGATCGCGTTCAGCCTAAGCTGGTAGCTTGGCAGGGCCGCCGTGAATTCGGCAATGGAGCGTCCGACGATCGTGCCGACTACGCTCAGGATCAGCATGATCACCGTCACGATGATCAGCGCCGCCAGCACGGTCGGCACACGATTGCGCTCCATCCATAGCATCGGCCGCACGGAGATGAGCGCGAGAAACAACGCGATGAGGAACGGCACCAGCAATTCCTTGGCGAATTGCATGCCGTAGACGATGATGACGACGGCGGCGAAACTGATTATCGCACTCCTGTCCTTGCGCTTTATGCTGCTCACCGTGCCTTGCCGTGTCGGACATGCCCGGGCATGATGATCGCACATCCCCCGCGCTCCGCGCATGAAATCCACCCCTGCTCGAAGGAGACCTCCCATGGCCGCCGTGGAATCCCAAATGCTGCCGCTCGATACGCCGCTTCCGACCTTCGAGCTCCCGGACCCGGACGGCAAGCGACACTCACTCGCAGACGGTGCGCCCGCCTATCTCGTGATGTTCATCTGCAATCACTGCCCGTTCGTCAGGCATGTGCGGCACGAGCTGGCGGCCATCGGCCGCGACTACGGGCCGCGGGGCGTCGGCATTGTCGCCATCAACAGCAATGACGCCGGGAAATATCCCGACGACAGTCCGGCGAAGATGAAAGACGAATCCGAGGCGGCCGGCTACGACTTTCCCTACCTGGTGGACGGGAGCCAGGCCATTGCCAAAAGCTTCCGCGCTGCGTGCACACCGGATTTCTACGTGTTCGATGCGAACCGTTTGCTGCGCTACCGGGGGCAACTGGACGACAGCCGGCCGGGCAACAGCAAGCCGATCGACGGACGCGATGTCCGCGCCGCCCTGGACGCGGTACTCGAGGGGAAGCCTGTCGCGTCGAAGCAGTTGCCGAGCATCGGCTGCAACATCAAGTGGTCACCGGGTAACGCGCCAGACTACTTCTGAGGTGTCGCCGGGCCTCCCCCCCGCGGCGTGTACGTCTCGGCCTGTTCGGGCGTGATTTGCTGGATCCGCACCCGCCAGCGTGCGAGCGTCGAGCTGATGCGCAGGCGGTAGGTACCGCTCGTTTCGAACAACTTCACGCCGTTGCCGCGCTGCCGCGTGTTGAGGACGCGGCCGACGTTCAGCCCGGTCCGGGCATCCACGAGCGTGATATCGAGGGCGACGAGCTGATCGAAGTCCGCGTCCAGGCGCCAGTCGAGCAGCCAGGGCGCCTCGACCTTGAACTCCGCCGTGACCGTGTTGTCCGTGCCGCTGAAATCCCGCACGAGTTCCTGTGCGCTGGCCGACTGGGCGACAAAGAGGCCCAGCACCAGGTAAGGCAAAACCGTCATGCGGAATCCGTGGGTTTTTGATTGCGGGAGTTTCATGGTGTCTCTGACCATCGCAGCTGTTATAAGTTTTGGCAATCAGCAATCGCCCGGCAGTGATTCGATCCAGGCGGCCAGCAGGCCCAGCGCCTCGCTGTGCACCGTCGATCGGCCGAGTTCCGGCATCGCAATCGCCGGATCCGTGTGTTCCATGCGGTACAGGAGTATCGACTCGTCGGGGCGGCCGGGCCGGATATCGTACGGGCGGTTGCCGCTACCCCGGCCGACCGCGACCGGTGGCTTGCAGATGCCGGTCGCCCGTCCCGGCGCGACGCCAAGCCGCAGGTCCAGGGCGGACGTATCCGCCGGGCC
>JBGTLY010000099.1:0-8935 GCA_041743865.1 Woeseiaceae bacterium | reverse complement strand
CAGCGCTGCGGCGGCTTGCAACACGCGTCGGCGAGGGACATTGGGCGGAATCCGGCCCGTCGTCATTCCGCGCCGTACTCTTGTGCTGCCTTGTCCTGTAGTTCGCGAATCTTTTTGTGCTGAACGGTATTGATCGTTGGGTCGTCGGACATGTACGTCCAGAGTTGCACCGTGCCGTCCTGGTGGGCCGTCGTGAAGAGCGTGCCTGTCGAATTGAAGTCCATGTATTCGAGCGCGTCGGTAACCGGCGCGCGATACGCGTAGGGAATCGCATCGTTTTCGATGGCATCGTCGAGCAATTGCGCCGTCCGGTAGAAGTCGATCGACTTGCCGTGGCCGGCGACCAGCAGGTAGCGGCCATCGTCGGTCCATGCCACCGTTTCGGTTTTCTGACCGGATTTGTTGAAACGCCGGCGCAAATCGCCCGTCGCAACGTCAAAAAGGTACACGAACCCGTGGGTGCCGCCGACCGCCAGAAAGCGGCTGTCCGGACTGAACTTGCAGTTGATGTATATGTGGTGCAAATCGCCGAAGACCCGTTCAGGGTCGAGTGGCATCTCATGCACCAGTGACCAGTCCCGGACGCGCCAGATGCGGGTTGACTTGTCGCCTACCGTTGCCATAAACCGGCCGTCGCGCGAGAAGTCAATCTCGTTCAGGGTCCCCGGGTGTTCGAGGGTTTCGACGACCTTCCAGCTGCGCGTATCAAACACCCGCGCCGGTCCGATTTCCCCTACCCGCTCCTGCCCGGTCACGAGGTAGCGCCCATCCCGTGAGGCAGCCAGTCCATCAATGCCGTTGTCGTGCCGGTATTCGAAGACCGTTTCACCGTCTTCGACCCGCATGACACGCAACATGAAGTCCTCGCTTGCGGCGGCGACGTATTTGCCGTCGCGAGTGAAGGCAACGCGCTCGATTTCGTCCGGCAGGATTCTCTCCCAGACCTGTGTGCCGTCATGAGTTCGCCACAGCCGCACGGAAAAATCGAACTTCGTTCCCGTCACGATATAACGGCTGTCAGGTGAGAATTCGGCCGATTCGACTGAGCCGGGCTCGCCGTAAAGGTCGGCCAGCCGCGCCCATACCCGATTTAGTTGGAGCTCTCCGCCGGCTATCGCCGGCCAGGGCAGCACCGCAGCGGCGAGGATAAGAATGGTGACAGTTATTCCCGGCAAGTTCATCCGAAGTCTCCCGTGGCATCAGGTCAGGGCGGTCCGCGGCCGCCGTCGCATTTTTAATTCCGGCAAGTGACACGCCTTTTCAGACGGTAACTCGTAATATTCATTACAGAACTGCTAGGATACGGCCAGAATGTAAATTCCACAAAGGGGGCGCAATGATCAGCTTCACGGTCAACGGCACGCGGCATGAGGTCGATGGCGATCCAGAGATGCCGATCCTCTGGTACCTGCGCGACGAGCTGGGCGTTACCGGCACGAAATTCGGCTGCGGCCGCGCCCTTTGCGGCGCCTGCACCGTGCATCTCGACGGGGCGCCCGTGCGCTCCTGCACGACGCCTCTCCGGGCGGCGTCCGGGAAACAACTGACGACAATCGAGGGGCTGCATCCCGAGGCGAATCACCCGGTTCAGAAGGCCTGGCGCGAACACAATGTCCCTCAGTGCGGTTATTGCCAGTCCGGACAGATCATGTCAGCCGCCGCCCTGCTGGCCAGAAATCCCCGGCCGAGTGACGCCGAGATCCTGACCGCGATGGAAGGCAACATCTGCCGTTGTGGCACCTATCAACGCATACTTGCGGCGATTCGAACGGCCGCTTCCGAGGTATGACATGGCCCGCATACTCAACCTGAGCCGGCGGCATTTTCTCCAATCGACGAGCGCCGCCACGGCCTTCGTCCTTGGTGCACAGATCGCACCTGACGTCATCATGGCCGCCGTGCGTGGTGCGGAATTCGCCCAACCCAATCATTTCGTCAGGATCGATCGCGACGGGACCGTGACAATTACCTGCAGCCGGTCGGAAATGGGCCAGGGCGTGCGCACCGGCATTCCGATGATTCTTGCCGACGAGCTGGAAGCCGACTGGAGCCGCGTGCGTATCTGGCAGGCCCCCGGAGATCCGGAGAAGTACGATCCGGCAGGAAAGGACAAGCAAAATACGGACGGATCGCGCAGTACCCGTCATCATTTCACGGTCATGCGCGAACTCGGCGCCTCCGCGCGGGAAGTGCTCGAGCGTGCAGCTGCAGAGCAGTGGGGAGTGGATCCCGGCGAGGTCCGCGCCAGACACCACCGGCTGCATCACGACCCATCCGGACGCTCGCTCGATTTCGGCGAAGTCGTCGAAACTGCCGCGGATCTCGAGATACCCGACTACCAGGACGGTGCCCGCCCGGCGCTCAAGACCGAAGGTGAATGGAAATACATCGGCAAAAGCATGCCGGTTGTCGACAATCACGACATGAGCGCGGGTACGGCAACGTACGGCGCCGATGTGCGCGTGCCCGGGATGAAAATCGCCGTCGTGGCGCGCCCGCCGGTCTATCGTGGCCGGGCGCTTAAATTCGATGCGACCGACGCCCTGAAAATCCCGGGCGTCGAGCGAGTCATCGAGATTCCGCCCCTGCCCGCGGATCAGCCCGCCGAGTTCCGAGCGCTCGGCGGGATTGCGGTCGTCGGCACGAATACATGGTCCGTGACGCGCGGCCGGGAGGCCCTGAAGATCGAGTGGGACAGCGGTCCTTTCGGCAGCTTTGAGTCGGAGACCTTCGACGACGCCTTGCGGCGCGCGGCGGCGAATGCCGCATCCGTCATCCGTCATCGGGGCGATGTGGATGCCGCGCTCGCCGAAGCGGACCAGGTGGTCGAAGCCGAGTATTTCGTTCCATTCTTCACGCATGCACCGATGGAACCGCCGGTGGCGCTGGTGGATGCGACTCGAAAGCCGGTGCGTGTGTGGGCGCCGACGCAAGCACCGACCGAAACCCGCCAGTACGTGGCCGAGGCTCTCGGTATGGACATGGCCGACGTCGAGTGCAACGTCACGCTCCTCGGCGGCGCGTTCGGCCGCAAATCCAAACCGGACTTCGCCTGCGAAGCCGCCATACTGTCGCGCGAGATCGGTGCACCGGTGCGCGTGCAATGGACACGCGAGGACGAGATTCGCCACGGCTACTATCACGGTGCGAGCGCGCAATACCTCAAAGCCGGGTTGGATGCCGACGGCCGGGTGACGGCCTGGCATCAGGGCGCGGCATGGCCGACCCTGTTTGCGTTATGGAATCCCGCGCAAAAAAGCGGCTCCGCCCTGGAAGCGGGGATGGGTCTCGTCGACCTGCCCTACGACCGCATTCCCAACATCCGCATCGCAACAGGCGAGACGGATGTAATGATCCGGGTCGGCTGGTATCGATCGGTCAACAACATCCAGCACGCGTTCGCGACCAACAGTTTTGCCTGGGAGCTCGCGCGAGCTACCGATCGTGACCCGGTGGATCTCATGCTCGAGTTGATCGGCGATGCCGAGACTCTCGATCTCGGTAAAGACGGTGTCGAGGAGATCTGGAACTACGGTGACTCAATCGAAGACTGGCCGATCATGCCGAAGCGCCTCGCAAACGCGCTCCGGATTGTTGCGCGGGAATCCGGTTATGGCCGGAGCTTGCCGGACGGACATGGCCTCGGTGTGGCGTGCCACCGGTCGTTTCACAGCTATGTCGCCACGGCCGTGGAAGTCGCGGTCGCTGCGGACGGGACGCTGTCGATTCCCCGGGTTGACGTGGCGATCGATTGCGGGCGCTATGTGAACCCGGAAGGCGTACGCAAGCAAATGGAAGGTGCCTGCATCTATGGCCACACGCTGGCGCGCCATGGGAAGATCACGACGAAATCCGGAGCGGTTCAGCAAAGCAATTTCCACGACTACCCGGTCACACGGATGTCGGACGGCCCACTCGACGTGCGCGTGCATCTCATCGACGACTACGTACACTTGCGACCTTGCGGCGTAGGCGAACCGGGCGTGCCGCCCTATGCACCCGCACTGGCGAACGCGATCTTCGAAGCGACGGGCAAGCGCTGCCGGTCCCTGCCGATTACTCGCGACGACATCGTCAGCTAGAAAAGCAATGCGCAGCACTGCGTCGGCCGACGCCGTTATCGCGCTCGGCCTGTAGACCTTTTACATACTTATCGTCAGACGACGAACAGGGACACAATGTCCACGGATCACGTGACAATTGCCAGCCTCGACGTTGATGCCGGCTTCAAGAGTTTCGTCGACAAGGAGCTGCTGCCGGCAATCGATGTTCCCCCATCCCGGTTCTGGGAGGGTCTCGCCACCATCAACGCGGAACTAAAACCCCTGAATCGGGCGCTGCTTGCGCGGCGTGACGCGTTGCAGGCGAGTATCGACGATTACCATCGTCGGACTACTGACTGGGACCACGCGACGTATACCTCGTTTCTGCGTGATATTGGCTACCTGGTACCGCAAGGACCGGAGTTCCGAATCGAAACGCGCAATGTCGACCGCGAGATTGCCGGCATGGCCGGTCCGCAGCTTGTCGTTCCGGTCAGCAATGCGCGCTTCGCAATCAATGCCGCGAATGCTCGCTGGGTCAGCCTCTACGACGCGTTGTACGGTACAGACGTCATTGACGATTCGGACGGCAAGGCGGCAGGGGCGAACTACAATGCAGTTCGCGGCGCTGCGGTCATTGCGTATGCCGCCGGTTTCCTCGATGTCGCGCTGCCGCTCGCGACCGGCAGTCACGCGGCGCTCGATGCGTTCGACCTCAAACACGACGCTGCCGCTAAACTCGCCGTCCGTCTCAAGGACGGCACACTGACCGGACTTGCCGATCCCTCGCAATTTCTCGGTTATGGCGAGGACGGCCTGAAGACCGTGCTGCTGTTCGTGAACCACGGTCTGCACATCGAAATCCACGTGGACCCGACGCACGCTGTCGGTAGGCACGCCGCCGGCCACATCAGCGATGTCGTACTAGAGTCGGCCATTACGACGATCCAGGATTGCGAAGACTCCGTCGCCGCGGTCGACGCGGCTGACAAGACGCAAGTCTACCGGAACTGGTTCGGCCTGATGCAGGGCACACTCCAGACCAGCCTGTACAAGGACGGTCGGGAAGTCACCCGTCGGCTGGCCGAGGACCGGCACTACACCTTACCCAACGGCGAGTTATTCACCTTGCCGGGTCGTAGCCTGATGCTCGTGCGAAATGTAGGCCACCTGATGCAGACCGATGCCGTCATCGATATCGACGGCGACGAAATATTCGAAGGGACCCTGGATGCGGTGCTTACGGTCGCCGCCGCGCTCAACGATATCCGGGGCACCAACCGGTTGCGCAATAGTCGCACTGGCAGCATCTACATTGTCAAGCCCAAGATGCATGGTCCCGAAGAGGTGGCATTCACCGATGTGCTGATGTGTCGGGTCGAAGACCTGTTCGGCCTCGACCGCCACACGATCAAGATCGGCGTAATGGACGAGGAACGTCGTACGACCGTCAATCTTGCCGAATGCATTCGCGCGGTTCGGCACAGGCTCGTGTTTATCAATACGGGCTTCCTGGATCGAACGGGCGATGAGATACACACCAGCATGCTTGCCGGTCCCGTACTGCGGAAGGATGAAATCAAGCAAGAGCCGTGGATCCGCGCATACGAGAACTGGAATGTCGACGTAGGCATACGTTGCGGCCTCCCGGGCAAGGCGCAGATCGGCAAAGGCATGTGGCCGAAAACCGACGAGATGCGCGAAATGGTTGAGACCAAGGCAGCGCAGCTCGAGGCCGGGGCGAGCTGCGCCTGGGTGCCCTCGCCCACGGCCGCCGCGCTGCACGCAATGCACTATCACGCTGTCGATGTCGCCGCACGGCAACGCGAGCTGGCGCAGCGCGAAGTCGCATTGCTCGCCGACCTCCTGACACCTCCGCTGGACGATACCCACAGCCTCTCGGCAGACGAAATCCTGGCAGAACTCGAAAACAATGCGCAGAGTATTCTGGGCTACGTAGTCCGATGGGTCGACCAGGGCATTGGTTGTTCGAAGGTACCGGACATCAACGGTATCAATCTCATGGAGGACCGCGCCACGCTCCGCATCTCGAGCCAGCACATCGCGAACTGGCTGGAACATGGCGTCTGTAGTCTCGATCAGGTTCGTCGCGTGCTTGAGCGCATGGCAACCGTCGTCGACGAACAAAACGCGGGCGATCCGGCCTACGAATCGATGGCAAACGATTTCGATGCGAGTCTTGCGTATCGCGCGGCCGCAGCACTGGTGTTTGAGGGCAAGGACCAGCCGAACGGGTACACCGAGCCGCTGCTACACCGGTTTCGACGGAAGAAGAAGGCAACGAATACGTGATGCGCGGTAAACGTTAGACGCCCACTCGATGTTCACGAAGCAGGCAATGTAACGTCCAGGAACCCCGCGAGCGATCTATAGCCGTTCGATTCGAACGTTTCGAAAACGAAGTTCGCCAGTACCGCCGTACTGCAACGCGACGGGGCCTGCATGCGATCGGGTGTCCCGGAGACGCGCAGTCTCGTCACCGTCAAACGTAACGACGATCAGGTCGCCCCGTGCCTGGATGTCGATCGTGACCCAACGGCCGAGTCCATCGAATCGCGCGGCAGGTTCGACGAACTGCACGATGCTTCCGGTCCTCGATGCGGGCTTCGCGTGATTGTCCCAGATGTTGACTTCATAGCAGGCGTCGGGAGAGATTTCGGACGCGCTCAGGCAACGCAGGAATACACCGCTGTTCGTGGCATCCTCGATACGATATTCGAGTGTCAGGCGGAAGTCGCCGTAGGGTTCGGGCGACACTATAAATCCTGTCGCCTCGGCGGGTCCCGCGACGGCGCCGTCGCCCGTCAGTGTCCACGGATCGTCGCCGACGCGACGCCACGCCGACAGGTCAGTCACCTGATCTTGCGCAGGCGAAGCCGTCGAGTCCTGCTCATTCGACGGCTCATCGTTACCGTAGCAAGCGCCCAAAGCCAACCAGGCGATGACGCCCGTGAGTGATGAAAGAGTTTTCACTGCGTTTCCTCCTCGGAACAGACCGGAATCGGGGTGGCGTCCTTTCGTACGAATGGACCGCCCACCGAGTATGCAACGATGTGTTATAAATCTAACAGTATTGTGAATCGAGGTCGATTTGTGAGTTTCTTTCCAGCTATCCGGCGTTCGATGCCGGGCTGCGCCTGGATTGCGCTTGCGGCTTGTTCAATCGACCCTCAGCCCGGACACGTGTTCGAGCCGCCCAACGTGCTGCTGATCCTGGCCGACGATCTCGGCTATAGCGATATCGGCGCATTTGGTGGCGAGATTCGAACGCCGACTCTCGACCGCCTCGCACGCGACGGCATTCGCTTCACGCAGTTCCATACGACCGCGAAGTGCTTTCCGTCCCGGGCGGCACTGCTTACCGGGCTGTATCCCGAGCAAGTCGGTATGGACGAAACGGCCCAATCGCAAATCAGTGCAGGCACCACAATCGCCGCTGCGCTCAGGCAGGCGGGCTACCGCACATATATGGTGGGCAAGCACCACGCGACGGATCATCCGATGGACCTCGGCTTCGACCGCTACGTCGGGTTGCGGGACGGCGCAGCGAATCATTTCAATCCCGGTACGGTGGCGAGGCCGGGCGAACCGGTCCCCGCCCGCAAGGCTGAAATGGCGCCGGCCGGGCGTTGGTGGTGCTTCGACCGCGACTGCATGCAAGGCTACGTCCCGCCCGAGCGGGATTTCTACTCGACGGACTTTTATACCGACAAGGCACTTGAGTACCTTGCCGACGCACAGAGCCAGGGTGCACCGTTTTTCATGTATTTGTCCTACCAGGCGCCGCATGATCCCTTGCATGCATGGCCCGAGGACATCGAACCCTACCTGCCTGTGTACACCAAGGGCTTCGAGGCAATTGCCGGAGCCCGCTACGAACGCCAGCGTGCGACCGGTGTTCTCGACGACCGCTATCCACGCTCCGCTCCGGTGTTCGGTGACTTCGCGAGTCTTGGCCCTGCGGAACGCTCGGAGGAAGTGCGCCGCATGGCGGTCTACGCGGCGATGACGGACCGGCTCGACCAGGGCCTTGCGCGTATCGTCCGATTCCTCGAAACCAGTGACGAACTCGAGAACACGCTCATCGTATTTGCGTCGGACAATGGTGCATCGGCGGAACGCGTGTGGGTGCAGGGGACCACGCGCGAAATCGGTTCCGGGCACGCGATAGGCAGCGTCGGCAGATGGGCAAGCCTCGGCGCCAACTGGGCCAACGTATCGAACACGCCGTTTCGTTGGTTCAAAAACTACAGCTATGCGGGTGGCACCGCCTCACCCCTGATTGCGCACTGGCCGGCGGGCATTGGGACACCCGGACGTATCGTGCACTCGACCGCTCACCTGATTGACATATTCCCAACACTGCTTGAAGTGAGTGGCGCGATCTACCCCGCACGGACACCTGGAGGCGAGCCGTCGCCACCGCTCGAGGGCGTAAGCCTCGGGCCCGCTCTCGCGAGCGAGATCCCTCTGGCGCGCGACATGCCGGTATTCCAGCGCTGGCAACGCGGCCGCATGGTGCGAACCGAACGCTGGAAACTGCTCTCCTGGACGGAAACCGGCAAGACACCCGAGGATGGCGCATGGGAACTTTACGACATGCAGAACGACCGGACGGAAACCACCGATGTCGCAGCCGAATTCCCGGAGGTTGTCGTGGAACTCGGCGCAGCGTACGACGCGTGGATCGCGCGCGTAAAGCCCTCGCTGTGACCGCGCGGCACGCTGGTTGTTGCCGAGCGAGGTGGGTGCCGGAAGCAGCGCACCGAACGACTGGTTTCGAATATGACTTGAGGGAAGCGAGATGACCGACACACTGACCCGCAGGGATTTTGTAGCCGGCACGACCGCCGCGTCGTTGCTCGCCGGCG
>JBGTLY010000098.1:0-7718 GCA_041743865.1 Woeseiaceae bacterium | reverse complement strand
CAGATGGCACGAACACGACGCAGACCGGCGCGTCCGGCATCGGCGAATTGTTCGATGGCGACAGCCTCACCTGGTCCGCGGGCCCGGCGTTCGTCTGGCCCTTTCTCAATTATGGCCGCATCCGCAACAACGTGCGCGTGCAGGATGCGCGCCTGCAACAGGCACTCACCGCCTGGCGCGCGACGGTGCTTCAGGCGGCGCGCGAGGTCGAGGACGCTATTTCCGGACTCAATGGCGCGCGCGAGCAGCACCGGATCCTGGAGGAGACCGTCATCGCCGCAGAACGCGCGACGGACGTCGCGATGTTGCGTTTCCAGGAGGGGTTTGCGGACTACCAGCGCGTGCTGGACGCGCAGACCGCACTCTTTGCCCAGCAGGGACGGCTCGTCAGCAGCAAGAGCAACATGGCGGCGTCGCTGGTGTCGCTGTATCTCGCGCTGGGCGGCGGCTGGCAGGCGAAGCCGGGGCCGCTGGTGCCGGAGAGTACGATTGATACGATGCGGGAACGCACGAACTGGGGTGATCTTATGGACGAGCCCGCCCCGCAGGAATGAGGCCGAACGAGGAAAAAACCTCAATGACCGAGCCCGACGAAAACCATATCGACGACGCCACGGAATCCGGTACCACCAAATCCCGGGACCCGGTGAAGACCTGGACGCTGCGGCTGCTCGTCCTGTCGCTCGTCATCCTCATCGCCTACCTGGTCTTCGACCGGATGACGCCGTATTCGAGCCAGGCCCGCGTGCACGCCCTGGTCGTGCCCATTGCCGCGGAAGTGTCGGGCACGGTCGTCGAAGTCGGGGTCGGGACGAACCAGCACGTCAATGCCGGCGAGCTCCTGTTTCGCCTCGACCCCACGCAGTACGACCTCGCTGTCGCCGGCGCAGAAGCGAGCCTTGAGGCTGCCCGCCAGGCGGTCGGGGCGTCGGAAGCCGCGATTCCCGCGGCGGAAGCCGGCGTCCGCTCCGCACAGGCGAGCCTCGAGAAGGCAGAGCAGGACGCCATTCGCCTGCGGCGGATCAAAGCGCAGGACCCGGGCGCGATATCCGACCGGCGCGTCGAGGCGGCAGAGGCGACGCTCAAGGTTGCCGGGGAGCAGCTCGAGGCGGCGAAGGCGAACCTCGAGCAGGCCCGGCAGAACCTCGGGCGCACCGGTGACGAAAATTCGCGGGTCCTGCAGGCGAATGCCGCCCTGGAACAGGCGCGGGTAAACCTGTCGCGCACGGAAATCCGGGCGCCGACGGACGGTGTCGTTACCGACGTTCGGGTCGACAGGGGGAACTTCGCCGGGGCCGGCGCTCCGCAGATGACCTTCGTGTCGACGGAGGATGTGTGGGTCCAGGCGGATCTCACCGAGAACAATCTCGGCAACGTCGACCCGGGGGATCGAGCCGGCGTGGTCTTCGATGTGTACCCGGGCCGGGTGTTCGAGGGCACGGTCCGCGACCTGGCCTACGGCGTTGCGGTGGACTCCGCACCGCTCGGCAGTCTCCCGACCGTGGACAATGACCGCGAGTGGCTGCGTGCTTCGCAGCGCTTCCCGGTCGTCCTCGACTTCCAGATGCCGGGCGAGGACATGCAGCGGCTTCGGGTCGGCGCGCAGGCGTCGGTCATCGTCTACACCAGTGACAGCAGCATCCTGCGCTTGCTCGGCGGCCTGTACCTGCGTCTCGTGAGCCTGCTGTCCTTTGCCTATTGAGAGGGACAGCCTGGCTGCAGAGCGGCTTCGCCTTCGGCGGGTACTGCGTCTCGCGGCCGGTACGACGCTTGCACTATGGCTCTCCCAGGCCATCGGCTGGACCCTGTCATTCATGGCGCCGATTCTCACGCTGATCATTCTCGCCATCCCGGTCAGTCGTCCGCCATTGAAGTTTTTCGCGGGGTTCGTCATTACGCTCGTACTGAGCGTGTATGCCTCGTTCCTGCTCCTCCCGCTGCTGCTGAACCAGAGGCTCGCGGGCCTCATACTCGCGGCGCTGGCGCTCTTCCATACTTTCTATTTCACGGCGCGAGGGAAGGCTGCTGTCGTGGGCATGTTCCTCACGATCGGGATCACGGTGACCGTCGCGCTCGGCTCGGTGTCCGTCGACCTGCTGCTCGCGGTGGCGGAAGGCCTGGCCGTCGGCGCTATCGTCGGCGCAGGGGTCGCCTGGCTGATGCACATGCTGATGCCCGATCCGCCGATGGAGCTGCCGCCAGCGAAAGCGCCGGCACCGCTGCCCGGTCTCCCGGCCCGCCGGGCCTTCAGGTCGCTGATGATCGTGTTGCCCGTGACGATCTGGTTCCTGCTCTCGAGTGCCAGCGCAAGCTATATCGGGGTAATGATCAAGGTTGCGACTATGGGCCAGGAAGCGTCGGGCGCCGCGGCCGGGGGGGCAGCGAAATCGTTGATCGCCTCGACGCTGGCCGGTGGCCTCGCCGCGGTGGGCGCCTGGGAGCTGCTCTCCATCTGGCCGTCGCTCGCGATGTATACACTCCTTGTCGCGACCGCGAGCCTGTGGTTTGCGGGGAAAATCTTCGAAGGTGCGGGCCTCTCGAAAAATGGCGACACCTGGACTTACGGACTATTGACGATGCTCGTCATTCTCGCGCCGTCGGCTCTCGATGCGCAGCTTGGAAATGCTGCCGACATCTCCTTTTATAATCGCCTGCTAATGTTCATCGGCGCCTCGATTTATGGCGTCGGCGCGGTCTATGTCTTCGATTCGTTCTGGCCGCCGAGAGCCGCAGATTCCGGCCCCGCGGTCAGGCAAGCCGGCGATAAAGTCGAACGACCGCTTCCTCGGCAACCAGCATCGTGACCACGACCACGATCAGGACTACCAGGCCATGAAATGGTCCGCCGAAATAGACGTCGTCGCCGAACGCGAAAGATAGTGCTTCAAGAATGACGAACTTCGATCCGAACAACAGCAGCCATGCACTGAAGTACCGCATGAACTTTGCAAAGCCACCCTGGCGGGCGTTGAAGTACGCGGCAACGCGGTGTTCGATAGCTATGGTCACTTTCAACAGCACCTGCAACAACAGAGCGGCGAACAGGGACACGGTGAAAGAATTGATGACGACGTGTTCGGAATACTCGACGAACAGGTTCAACACGACAAGATCGATGAGGATTGCGGTGAAATAGCGCAGGAACAGTCTTTGCTTGTTCGACGGCGGCTCTGCCGAAGCCGCGCGGAGGAAACTGGTATCGCTGTTCGCCATGGTAGGTTGCCTATACTCCTCGGAATCGATGGTGTGTGCGCAGCGACATGATCAGTGTGTCGCCATGCTATCCTAGTGTGGTCCCCGAACCAGGATTGTGCAATGGAGTCGTCGAAGAACACCGCCTGGGTACGTCATCTCGATAGCATCGCTGACGAACTGGTGCGACTGACCGCCGTCTGCGACGTCAATCTACGCGAACCTCAGGTAATCGATCGCATTCTCAGGAACGACGAGACAGTGTGTGGCAAACGAAATTCGATTGGCTTCCGAAAGCTTCGCAGTCTCCTGGTAGCGGTCTACAGTTCGCTGAACAAGGCGGTCGACCGCCTTGGGCCCGACGAAACCAAGGCGATCACCGATGCCATCGTTGCACGCATTGACAAGCATCGCGCGGCAAGCGGCAAGTCTTGAAAATCCCGTCTGCATTTCGCTCGTATGGTTGTTGCCCTCGATAGTCAACGACAGATGCCAATGCCCGAAGATACCGTTGGCAATCTCACCACACGCACCATAGCAATGCCTGCCGACACAAACCCTGCCGGCGATATATTTGGTGGCTGGGTTTTGTCGCAGATGGATATCGCAGCCGGTATCTGTGCAGGACAGCGTTCACAGAGTAGGGTCGTAACGGTTGCCCTGGAGGGCATGAGCTTCATACGCCCCGTAAAAGTCGGTGACATCCTCGGTGTCTACACTATGGTAGAACGAGTAGGGCATACCTCGGTGCTTGTAAATGTGGAGGCCTGGGTCAGACGCAATCGCATCGGGCTGCGCGAGAAGGTTACGGAGGGCAAGTTCACATTCGTTGCCATTGACGATGCTGGCAAACCCGTGCCGATCCCGCCTGTTGATGAGCTACCTGACTACGTTAAATCGAAACTGCTGCCGCATCCCTAATAGCTTTGCAATCGCGGGCCGCGGTCCACTTCTTACGACTTTAAAACCAAGGGTGAGAGCAGCTCATGAATCCTAAGCTCGCGAATGACCTCATGCGCAGTACGCGTGTGCCGCTAATCACATCGGGTGCAGAGTGACCGCCAAGTCGAGGATGGTCAACCAGAACTGGTGGATTACCACGTTGATGATCCAGGAGCACAAGTACTGTCCGCCCCTCACAAAGGCGATCAAGTGCGACGTGCTCATCGTCGGGGGAGGATTCAGCGGTGTCAGTGCCGCGGCGGAATTCCTGTCCAAGGGGCTCAACGTAGTACTCATCGAAAAGAACATTATCGGAGGCAGTTCTTCGGGCCGCAGCGCCGGCTTTCTCACGCCCGATAGCGAGCTGGAACTGCACCAACTGGTTCGGCGGTACGGCGTAAAGGCCGCTGCGGAAATCTGGGAGGCGCCCTGCTCGGGCATCGACCGCATCGTGAGCAACATCAGGAAGCACGATATCCAGTGTGGACTGATGCGGCAGGATTCCCTTTTTCTCGGGCTCGGCGCAAGTGGCCGGAAAGCGGTTGCCTCGGAACTCGAGTGCCGTGAGAGCGTGGGTTTTACCGATCAGCAAACGTACGACGCAGAGCAGCTGGCGCAGGTCCTCGGAGCGAAGGGGTACACGGCCGGGATACGGTACGGCGGAACCTACGGCGTGAATCCGCTGATGTGCCTTCAGGGATTCAAGGATCTGCTGATCGAGAACGGCATGCAGGTCTTCGAGAGTACCGAGATGGAAAGTCTCAAGGACCATACGGCTTATACACACGCCGGGAGCGTAACCGCGGATCACATCATCATCGCTGTCGACAAGTTGAGCACGTCGATCAGTGCCCTCGCCGACGAGGCCTTCCATGCCCAGACATTTCTGAGCGTGACCGAGCCCCTGACCGACCGGGAGCTTCGGATCCTGTTCCCGTCGGGCGAACAAATGCAGTGCTGGGATTCCAAGCTGGTTTATTCGTATTTCAGACTGACCGGGGACAACCGTCTGCTCCTCGGCGGCGGTACGCCAGTTACTACCTATCTCAAGGATGCCTACAATAATCCCGGCATCACCAAGAGGGTCATCGAGGACTTCCGGAGTCACTTCCCCGATCTAGGCGATCTCTCCTTCATTCAGTTCTGGCCGGGACAGATCGATATGACCCGCGACCTGCTGCCGGTCATCGCGAGACCTCCGGGGCAGCCGCATGTACGTTTTATCCTGGGTTGTGTGGGAATTCCCTGGGCAACTTTTTGTGGAAGTTTCGCGGCGAGAAATGTCCTCGGAGATGCGGACGCCGACTACCAGGCATACTTCAACTATTTTTCAAATGAACGTTCCTTCTCGCTGCCAAGCAGCCTGGGCAAAGTCATCGGCAAACCCATGCTCTTTGCAATGTCCAACACCTGGGCGAAGTTCTACCAGGTCGACAAGCTGCGAAGTCGTGAAGGAGCGGAAAAGGAATTCTGACCCGCTACGGGTTGCCTTCTCCCGAAGCATGCCAGGCCAAATGGAAAAGCCCGTAACCTGACAGCACCGGCTGCGGAACGGCCATGCCGATGACTTCACCCTGTATCGACGAAATCACTTCGAAACATGCGTCGGTCAGGGGATCGACGACGTTGCCGAGGGAGTCGCCGCTATTGACGAGATCGCCCAGATTGGCCGTGGGAAAGAAGAAGCCACCGCGTCCCCGGGCGACCCGAACCCATTTCGAGCGCGTATACACGCGGTCATCGGGCGTTTTATGGATCGGGCCATCCGTCATTTTCAGGTAGGCCATGAGATTTTCCACGCCTTCCACGCCGCGTGCGATCTCGTCTTCCTCGAACCGCAGGGGCTCGCCCGCTTCGTAGATGATTGCCGGGATACCTGCCTTCGCGGCCTCGCGGCGCAGGCTGCCGTCGGGACCCTTACCGTCGATGACGATGCCGCGGCCGAAATGAATGGCCAGTTCCCGGATTGCCGGATCGGACAGGTCGGCCCGAATTTGCGGAACATTCGCACGCTGGTTCGACGCCGTATGAAGATCGACCAGTACGTCACATCGCTTCACGACTTTCGAGAAGACGGCGTGGGCGACGATACTGGCGGCGCTGCCGCCAGCCCGGCCGGGAAACGACCGGTTCAGGTCACGCCTGTCGGACAGGTAGCGATTGCCTGTGCGAACACCTTCCGCATTGATGGCCATCAGCACGACCACTGTGCCTCGCAAGGACTGTGCATTGATGCGTGCGAACGTTTGCCTGGCGACCTCCACGCCGTTCAATTCATCACCGTGGACACCGGCGGAAACGCACAGCGTCGGCCCGGGCGTCGCGCCTCGCGCGACAAATACCGGTGCATTCACATAAGAGGCCTCGAAAGACCTGTCCGACACGAACGGAAATTTGCTCTTCGTTCCGGCCGCGATCTCCCGGGCCAGCAGCTTCCAGGGCGCAGACCAGTCACTCACAAATCGATGTTCTTCATTGTAGGCCTCCGCGCCAGCGCCGCCTGTGCCACCCGCCGTATGGCCAATACGAATGCCGCGGTCCGGAGGTCTATCTTCCGTTCTTTCGCGAGGTCGCTGACGGCACGATAGGCGAGCCTCATGTTCTTCTCCAGCTCTGTGTTGACACGTTCCAGGTCCCAGCGGAACTGCTGGATGTTCTGGACCCATTCGTAGTAGCTCACGCTCACGCCACCGGCGTTGGCCAGGATGTCCGGCACGATCAACACACCGCGTTTGCGCAGGATCTCATCGGCTTCCGGTGTGGTCGGCGCGTTTGCGCCTTCAACTATGATTTTCGCGCGTACGTCGCCGGCATTCTCACGGGTCAGCGCGGCTTCGAGCGCTGCGGGGATCAGTACATCTGCATCAAAGGTCAGTATCTCGGCGCCGTCGATCGGGTCCGCGTCTGGAAAGCCCTTGATCGTGCGATGCTCGTTAGCCCATTCGACCAGTGCCGGAATGTCGAGGCCGCCGTTCCGCGTGATGCCGCCGAGGTGGTCAGCCACGGCAACGATCCTGCCGCCCTGCTCGGCAATCAGGCGAGCCGCATGGCTTCCCACGTTGCCGAACCCCTGCACGGCGACAGTGATATTCCCCATCGATTTGCCGGTTTCCCGCAGTGCCTCATCGAGAACATACAGGACTCCCCGCCCGGTTGCCTCGGCACGGCCCGGCGAGCCGAACAGATGCAGAGGCTTGCCCGTAACCACGCCGGGTGAGAAACCGTAGTACTTGGAGTACTCGTGCATGATCCACCCCATCACCTGGTCGTTCGTATTGACGTCCGGCGCGGGAATATCGAGGTTGGGGCCAATGATTTCCTTGATGCCTTCGACGAAGGTGCGGGTGATGTCATAGAGTTCCGTGCGGCTCAACTGCGCGGGATCGCAGTTGATACCGCCTTTCGCGCCGCCGAACGGGACATTGACGACGGCCGTTTTCCAGGTCATCAGGTTGGCGAGCGCCGCCGCGTGCTCCTCGTCCATATGCGGGTGGTAGCGGAGCCCGCCCTTGTACGGCCCCCGGGCGTTGTTGTGCTGCACCCGGTATCCGAAATGGTGCAGCAGGCTGCCATCGTCGCACTCC
>JBGTLY010000097.1:0-2984 GCA_041743865.1 Woeseiaceae bacterium | reverse complement strand
CCCCACAGGCCCTCGCCCGAGCGCCCGCCGAAGCGCTGATCAGCCCAATTCGCCAGCGGCGAAGCCGCGCCGGCCACCTTCTCCTGCAAATACGTGGAAAGCAGTATGATCCCAATCGCGATCAGCAGCAGCGCCGAAAACGTCCGGAACACGGTCGCATCAAGTCCAATGGAAAATCCGATGGTGGCGATAAACAGTCCGATGGTCACGAAACTAATCGCCAGCCCGCCAGCCAATGCCACGGGGCCGTATCGATGCTGCGCGGCCGCCGCACCGATCACAATCGGCAGTATCGGCAGCACGCACGGCGACAATGTTGAGAGCACGCCGGCCATGAACGCCAAACTCTGGGTTACGAGCGACATGCGTTAGAATTCTCCAGCATCAGGACAAAAATGGCCGCGCGGAGGACGCGCGGCCAGGTTTGGCCAGAGCAAGCTTTTGCAGCTGACTTAGAGTGCCTTGGCAAGCAACGCTTCGATCGATGCGGGGTTCGTGTCGCCCGTCGAGCGACCCATTTCTTTGTCGCCCTTGTAGACGATCAGCGTGCTCTGCTGCTGAACGTTGAGGGTCTTGAGATCTGCCTTCTGGCTGTCGAAGTCGATGTCGAGTTTGACGAACGACTTGAATTTGTCCGAACCGAGCAGCTTCCCGAGAATCGGCGCTTGCGCCTTGCACGTCGGGCACCACGGCGCGCCGACTTCGACGAGCACAGCCTTGCCGGCCTTTTGAGCGTCGGCAAGGGCTGCAGGCGTGAACTTGGTGCCGGTCAGCGCGAGTGCGGGGACGGCGAGAGCAGTGCCGAGCGCGAGAGCTGCGACGAAGGCATGGCGGCGTGTGAAGATCATCGGATTTTTCCTACGGAACGGCGCGGGTCGCGCGAAGCTGTGTACGGTCACTGTTATGCTGGGGCTCAAGGCTGGAGACCATTCAATCACAATCAAGGTTCTGTGATGTGGGGCGTCGGGAGGGTCGGCCGTGATCCCTGGCTGTCCACCAGGGGGCAGGGCCACTTGCTTGGCTCATTCGTCCAACCGATGCAATTGCATCATATCCTGCCGCGGGAATGCCCAGACAATGCTCGACCCGCGATCGACGGCTTCTGGCCCAACCGGACCTCAGTTTCGATCACCGCGCGCCCGACAAAATCAACTGTCGTCCTGGGCGTTGTGCCCAGGATCCAAGTGGTCGCTCGCTCTCAGCACCGATTCCGGAAACGCCTCTCGAAACAGCGCAAGGAACAAATCCGGCTGCTCACCGACCGGCCGCAGCCTCGGAAAGAAGTGGCTCCACAATTTCGGACGGTGCGGTAGGTGGAATCTGTGCCTGGCAGCGCGCACGGTTGTGTGTGCGAATCAGGAGCGACAATGACGAAGCGAACACGCCGGAACACTCACCGGACTTCAAGGCGAAGGTGGCTCTTGCTGCCATTCGGGGCGACCGGACAGTTGCGCAGTTGGCGGAGCAGCATGGGGTCCACCCGAGCCAGATCACGGCCTGGAAGGAGCAGCTGCAGGCGAGTGCCGCCAACGTCTTCGGTCCGGGCGGCTCGGCACCAGCAGCGCCTGCCGTCGATGTGAAGGCTCTGCACGCCAAGATCGGCGAGCTGACCCTGGAGAACGATTTTTTAGAGGGCGCGCTCACCAAGGCGGGATTGCTGAGCGCAAAGCGATGATCGACCGAGAAAACGCGTTGAGCGTCACCAGGCAGGCAGCCGTCGTCGGCATCGCGCGCAGCACGGTGTATTACCTGCCGCGGCCCGTCTCAGCCGCCGATCTCGCGCTGATGCGCCGGATCGACGAGCTGCATCTGGAGTTGCCATTTGCAGGCTCGCGAATGTTGCGACGGCTGCTGGCTGCCGAGGGGAGCAAGGTCGGACGGCGGCATGTGAAGAAGCTGATGCAGCGGATGGGGGTAGAGGCGCTCTATCGTCGGCCGCGTACGACGAAGCCGGAGGCCGGGCACAAGATCTACCCGTATCTGCTGCGTGGCCTGGAGATCATCCGGCCGAACCAGGTGTGGGCGATGGACATCACCTACATCCCCATGGCGAAGGGCTTCGTCTACCTCGCCGTGGTGCTCGACTGGGCCGCCCGGCGCGTGCTGTCGTGGCGTGTGTCGATCACGATGGAGGCGGCCTTCTGCGTCGAGACGCTGGAGGACGCGCTGGCCCGCCACGGCAAGCCGGAGATCTTCAATACCGACCAGGGCAGCCAGTTCACCGGCGCGGCCTTCACCGGGGTGCTGGCGGCGCAAGACATCAGGATCAGCATGGACGGCAAGGGAGCCTGGCGTGACAACGTCTTCGTTGAGCGGCTTTGGCGTTCGGTGAAATACGAGGAAGTCTACCCGCGTGCTTACGACACCGTGTCAGACGCACGCCAGTCCATCGGTCGATATCTCGATTTCTACAATCGCCGACGCCCACACTCGAGCCTTGACGGCATGACGCCCGACCAGGCGTACTTCGGCAATGAGAGCCTGCTGCCCATCCGCTTGGCAGCCTAAACCCGGCAGAGGTTCCACCTAACGAAGCGGGAAACCTGTCCGAACAACCGGCGCCACGTCACTGCTCTCGGCCACCACTGGCGATATCGACATGCAGAGCGCCAGCGATGCAGCGCGTGCTTTCTGGGCGAGTATTAGGGTGATCATCGCTCGGGCGTCAGCAAAGACGGAAGTTCGGCAAGAGAACGCACTTCGCGATCCGGTGTGCCAGGCAGACGCTCGCGCCTTTGACCGTACCTGTTGCACCATACGACCCTCATTCCGAATGCGGACGCGGCATGTGCGTCCCAGGCGTTCGATGACATGAATGCGATTGCGGATGACGGTACGCCCAGTCGATCAACAGCGAGCTGATAGACGGTGGGATGTGGCTTGAAGACGCCGACGTTCTCAACAGAAAGTACATGATCGACCAAGGCGCCGAGATGCGATCCGGCGACCGCATCGTTCAGCATATGTGGCGATCCGTTCGACAG
>JBGTLY010000096.1:0-2100 GCA_041743865.1 Woeseiaceae bacterium | reverse complement strand
GAGCGATGACGCGAGCGAGGGGGCTGCCTGGGGTGCGGCGGCAGGCGTCGTGCATGGCCGGCGCAAAGGACGGGAAGCCAATGCCGAAGCGCAACAGGCGGCAGCCGCAGATGCCGGGGAGCGCGCCCAGCTTACGGCTGAGCAAGTCGATAATTTCAAGAAGGCGTTTAGCGTCTGTCTCGAAGCGAAGAAGTACCTGGTGAAATATTAGGAAACCGGCGTCCGGACCCGGCAGCGCTGTGTTCTCAAGGAGAAATCGAATGGGTCATCCGCCAAGCTTCGCCGGTCGTGGCCGCGTGCCGCGGATCGTCATTTCCGTGGCTGCCCTGGTGCTGGCCAGCACGTCACCCGTGCTGGCCGACGATCTGCCGCGATTCAGTGTGAGTGTCGGCGTCTTTTTTACCGACAGAGACAGCAACACGCGTGTCGATGCGGATGCGGCGGACGCCGGCACGGATATTGATCTCGAGGACGACCTGGGATTCGACAAATCCGATAATGTGTTCCGCATCGATGCCTACTGGCGCTTTGCCGAGCGCCATCGCATCGACGTCAGCATGTTCGACCTGTCGCGCAATTCGACCAAGGTGATCGACCGGGACATTACTGTCGGGGATACGACATACCCCATCGATACCGAGCTGGCCGCCGAACTCGAGCTGAATATCTACAAGGCGGATTACACGTGGTCCTTTCTCCAGAGCGGCCGGAATTTCCTCGGTGTGACGGCCGGACTCTACATTGCGGATATCGGTACCCGTTTCGTCGGCCCCCTGCAGGTCGATCGGGAATCGCGAGGCATCACGGCGCCGTTGCCGGTATTCGGCCTGCGCGGCGCGTATAGTTTTGCCGAGCGCTGGTCCCTGCGCGGCAGTGCAGAGATTTTCGTGTACGAATACAACGAGTTCGAGGGGTCGTTGTATGACATCTTTGCCGGTATTGACTTTGCAATGACGGACAGTATCGCCCTTGGACTCGGGGTCAACAGCGTCCGCATGGACCTGGGATTCGACGACGACAAGTTTACTGGCGCGGTGGATTGGGCTTACGCCGGTGCGATGCTGTACCTCAAGTTCGATTTCTGACGACGAAGCGCCGCAGGAGGGCGAAAAATCCATGAAAAACCGATCGCGCTGTCTGCTCCTCGCCGCGGTATTGCCATTTTGCGTATCTGCGGACGATATCCGGGGTGCGGAGAAGCTGCTTTGCAGTACCTTGCAGGCGTCGATCTGCTTCCCCGATGAGGGCTGCATAACGGTGCCCCCCTCCGCGCTCAATATCCCACAATTCATCAATATCGACACGCGGGCGAAGACCCTCGCGACGACGGCAGCGAGCGGCGAGGACCGGAAAACGCAGGTCTCGTCCGTCGAGCGCGCTGACGGTTTGCTGACGATGCACGGTTACGAGCAGGGCCGCGCTTTCACGCTCCTGGTTCCGGAGCTGAGCGGCATGGCCTCGTTCGCCTCGGTCAGCGAAGACAGAAGTGTGGTCGTCTTTGCTGCCTGTACGCCCGTAACAGGCCGCTGATGCCTAAATTCGCGAAGCTGGCGGTTCTGCTCAGCTTTGCCAGTTCGGCCGGGATCGCCCAGGAACTATCGCCTCGGGCCTATTGGCCCGCGCCACAGGGAACCCGGATCCTGACAGTTTCGTATCTCTACTCATCGGGCGACATCATCACGGATCCGTCGCTGCCGGTCGTTGGCGTTGACTCGTCGCTGCACCGGGCGGTCGCCGGCTATTTCCATACGCTCTCCCTGTTCGGCAGAACGTCGAACGTCGTCCTCGAGCTGCCCTATGCCTGGGGTACGACGACCGGCGAAGTGGCCGGAGAAATGCGCGAACGCAAGTTGTCGAACATCGGCGATTTGTCACTCACGCTCGGAATAAATTTGGCAGGGGCGCCGAATATGACGCGGGAGGAATTTCGCGTGCTGGCCGCCGATCCGCGACCGATTTTGGCGGCCAGCCTGAAAGTGATCGCACCCACAGGCGACTACGAACCGGACAAGCTGATCAACGTGGGCGCAAATCGCTGGGCAGCCAAGGCGGAGTTCGGTTACATACTGCCGTTGACGTCGGATTGGCACTTCGAGCTTG
>JBGTLY010000095.1:0-4494 GCA_041743865.1 Woeseiaceae bacterium | reverse complement strand
TCGATAGCCTACGCGCATTTCGTGAATCTGTGCTTCGTCCTCAGTGAAGCTGATGCCTTTGTCGTATACCTTTATCTTTTCGCTCGGTTCAAGATCATCGTAGACAACCATTTTCCGGTTGCCACCGATAAGAATATTCCGAACCTTGACCGGCGCGAGCCAGCTCACGTTCAGATGGGCGATCGCTTTCGACTCGTAATACAAGGTGATGTAAGCAAGATTCTCTGGCGTACCCGGGAAGTGATTGATACCGCTGGCCGAAACGGCTACGGGATGCTCGCCCAGGAGAAAGTCGAGGATTGAAAAGTCATGGACTGCGAGATCGGAAATCACGCTGACGTCGCGCTGGAAAAGCCCCAGATTGATCCGCGTGGAGTCGTAATAAAGAACCTCGCCAAGTTCGCCACCTTTAACGATTTCCCCGATCTTGCGGACAGCGCCCGTATAGATGAACGTGTGGTCGACCAGCAATGCGAGTCCGCGCTTTTCCGCCTCGGTGACGAGTTGGCGCGCCTGCTCGGACGTTTCGGTCATCGGCTTCTCGATCCAAAGGTGCTTGCCCGCTTTGAGGGCAGCCAGGCCGAGAGTGAAATGCGTGTGCACCGGGGTTGCCACGGCAATTGCGTCGATGCCCGGATCCTCGAGGAGATCCTGGTATCGCGTGGTCGTCCGGACAGCCGGAAAGCGCTTGCTCACTATTGCAAGCTTCTCGGAATCGAGGTCCGAAACGGCGACGAGATTGAGGCCCGGTGTCTCCGCAAAGTTGCGTACGAGGTTAGGGCCCCAGTATCCGTACCCTATTACAGCAATATTAACCACAGCAGTGCTCCCTTTTTCTTCGAAATTACGTCCGTTGCTTCAAGCTAAACCAGGCTCCCGGCGACGCGCGGAGTGGTGGTCGCAAGCCGAATCGCTTGCTCAAGCGCCTGAACTACCCTTGTTTGCTCACCCGCAGTCAAGCCAGGATATAGCGGCAGCAAGACGCAGTGGTCCTGCGCCGCCTCTGATTGTCGTAGCTCGCTTGTGTTCTTAAGGTCGGCATAGGCCGCTTCGCGGTGACTGCACATGATGCCGCGTCGCGTGCTGACTTCTGCATCCAGCATCGCCTGCATGACGACCCGCTGGTCGCATGCGCCGGGTAAGCGCACGCAATAGCTTTGCCAATTGCTGCGTGCCCATTCGGGCTCTGTCGGGGGCTCGAGATGGGGGATATCGGCCAACAAGTCGCCGTACCGTTCGGCCTGTTCGCGACGCTCCTGGATGATCTCGGGGAGGCGCTGCAACTGGACGCGGCCTACCGCAGCCTGGATGTCCGTCATACGGTAGTTGTAACCAATCGTCGGGTACGATTCGAAGATGACCTGGTTCGACCCGTGCCGGACCGTATCCGGGACGCTCATCGCATGTTGGCGCAGGAGGCGAAACCTCGCATCCCAATCGGCATGAGCGGTCGTAATCATCCCGCCATCACCGGTGCTCATGACCTTCCGGGGGTGGAACGAAAAGCAGGCCACATCTCCGTGCGGACGGCCGATCTTCTCCCATTGGCCGTTCCAAAGAATCTCGCTGCCTATGGCGCAGGCAGCGTCCTCAATGACGGGCAAGTTATGGCGGCCAGCAACCTCGAGAATCCCTTTCAAATCGCACGGCATCCCGATCTGGTGCACACACAGAATGGCACGCGTGCGATCAGTCACAGCAGACTCGATGAGTCGCGGATCCATGTTGAAGGTGTCGCGCTGGATGTCGACAAACACGGGCGTCGCATTGCAGTAGCGCACCGCATTTGCCGTCGCAATGTACGAGTGGCTGACCGTGATGACCTCATCGCCAGGCCGTACTCCGGCCGCCAGCAGCGCCAGGTGCAGAGCCGTTGTGCAGTTGGAGACGGCGCACGCATGCGGTGCGCCGACGTGTTCCGCGAATTCGCGCTCGAAAGCGGCGACTTCCGGTCCCTGCGTGATCCACCCACTCAGGATTACGCGACGCGCGGCATCGGCTTCCGCTTCGCCCATCACTGGTTTGGCAATCGGTATCACGCTTCCACCGCTGTGGCACGGGTCTGCTGCCACCATTTGACCAGGCGATCCAGTCCTTCCTCGAGCGACACGTCGGCACGAAAGTCGAGCAGGCGCTCGGCCTTCGACGTATCCGCAAGACGCCGAGAGACGGGGTTCACGCTGCGCTCGGCTGCAAACTCTATCTCGAGATTCGAATCCATGATCCTGAGCAGTGTCGCTGCGAGGTCCCGAAGACTCGTTTCCTCGCCGCGGGCAACATTGAAGACCTCACCAGAAACTTCAGATTCCAGGGCGAGTACATTGGCCTTGGCCACGTCATCGATATAGACGAAGTCCATTGTCTGCAGACCGTCACCAAAAATAATCGGCGGTTGGCCAGCGACAATTCGCTCCATCCAGCGAATCAGGACTTCGGTGTATTTGCCGTGAATGTCCATGCGAGGCCCGTAGACATTGAAGTACCGGAGGGCAACATAGGGCAGGTCGTACATGGCTTTGTAGGAGCGCAATAGCCCCTCGAGCATTACTTTGCTCGCGCCGTACCATGTCTCGTCGTTGTAAGGGTGGTGGTCCTCGCGGGTCGGGAAACTCTCGGCAAGGCCGTATATGGAGGCCGACGACGCGGCGACGATCTTCTCGACGCCCGCGCGGTGAGCCTCGTCCACAACATTAAATGTGCCGGCGCACATGGTTTCGAAGGCTTCCCGGGGCTCTGCAGCGCAAGCCGTGATGCGTAGCGCCGCCATGTGAATCACGGCATTCGTGCCTTGCATTACATTCCTGACGGTGTTGACGTCGCGAATATCGCCGCGTACGAGCTTGACCCGCTTATCCGCCAGCGCTGAACTGACGTTGCTGAGCGAACCTCGTGTCAGGTTGTCAAGGATAACTATTCGTGCCGGTGAGTAGTCGGCAAGAAGCTGGTCGATCGTGCTTGATCCGATAAGGCCGCAGCCGCCCGTTACGAGTATTTTTGCGCCGCTAATCTTCATTCGATGCTCTGTCAGTCTGCGCCGTCACAGTGAAGGACTACCAAGACGGTCTTGAAAAGTATCTTGATGTCGAGCCACAACGACCAAGTCCGTATATACCGTAGATCGAGTCGAACCATGTCATCGAAGGTTGTCTTGCTTCTGCCTTCGACCTGCCACAGGCCCGTGATACCCGGCCGAACTTCCTGGAGTCTACGCATATGCCAGGATTGATAATTTTCAATTTCGTAAGGGATTGGCGGGCGGGGTCCGACGAGGCTCATTTCACCCTTGAGCACGTTGAAGAGCTGCGGCAGTTCGTCGATACTCGTCCTGCGAATAATTCGGCCGACGGAAGTGATCCGCGTATCGGACCGCAGTTTGTAAACAGGTTTGTCGGCATCGCCCTCGTTGATCTGGTCGTGACGGCCCTGAATGAGGTTCTTCACATACTCACGATGAATGCTGTCGTCATTATCGCAGCGCATCGAGCGAAACTTGTAAAAAGGGAAAGGCTTCCCCCCGCGCCCGATTCGCATCTGCCGGAAGATGATGGGACCTTGCGATGTCAACTTGATTGCGATTGCCGTGATGAGCATCACCGGCGAGGCAAAGACCAGCATGGCGACTGAGCCAAGAATGTCTATTGCGCGCTTCACGCCAAGCAATGAGATGTTTTTTCGCGGTGATGCAGGAGTCGAGACCTGCGGCGTTTCATTTTGCGCAAGCGAGTCGACAAGCAGTGTGTCGAAGCTCGAATCGGAGTAGGTTGCGAACTGCACGGTTGCGGCAGGTGTGTTGGATCTGCTACCGATCTGCTTTGAGAATGCCTCCGCGGCCTCAGCTTCGGAATACGGCAACAAGAATGCTACTACGCCGTCGCCGAGGCAGCCGATCACATCGGTCTCGCGCGTGCTGAGACTCAGGTCGGTGAAGATGTCGCGCTGATCGTCCTTGTCAAATCCGTCGTGAGCGGAGAAACGCAAGACGACCAAAGATAGCGGCGCGCGCGATCGATCCGCGCGGCGCTTTTCGCGGTGGAGCTGCGCCAGGAAATGTTCACGGGACAACACATCCCCGCCGCGACTGCGGTACGGAAAGATGTCGATCTGCGTCGGTTCGGCTCTCACGGACGAACCATCGAGTCCGCTCGCCAGGTCCGAGCCGACGGCACGGTTTGCAATCTTGCTCATTCCCCTGCTTTCCCCTTGCCTTCTTATTTTTTTGAAGTTTGCAAGTCCAGCTAGTTACATGAAACGTCCAGCGATCAGCCGACCGCTGAGCTTCGCTCGGTGATGGAAAACAATGCGTCCGCCACCTGTGATGTTTGTGCCTCCGTGAGTTCCGGGAACATGGGCAGGGACAAGACCTCGTTCGCAGCCGCTTCGGCGTGCGGGAACTGGCCCTGCCTATACCCCAGGTCCTCGTGGGCAGGAAGCAGGTGCACTGGCGTTGGGTAATGAATGCCGGTCTGCACGCCCTGTGATTGCAAGGCGTCCTGC